>NZ_DATMLH010000045.1:0-16926 GCF_035570115.1 Mycobacterium sp. | reverse complement strand
GCCCTGCTGGTGTGGAAACGACCCAGGCAAATCGCGCCACTCGAACGGGAACACTTCGGCCAAGCCATCATCACCGGACTGGCATTCGTTAGCAACGCCCCGATATTTCGCAGGATCCTCTTGCACGCAGCGCTTTTCCTGTTCCCCGCCTCCGCCCTCTTGGCACTGCTGCCGGTGGTCGCCGCCCGCAGGTGGCACCTGGGAGCCAGTGGGTACGGCGTTTCGGTGGCGGCCGTCGGTTTGGGTGCCGTGCTCGCTGTCACAGTTGCCGGATTGATACGCCTGCGGCTGTCTGACAACCTGCAGCTAGCGGCGTCGGCCGCCGCCTACGGTGTGGCAATAGTGGCCGTAGCCTGGCTGCCGTTCGCCGCGGCGTTACCTTTCCTGGTGATCTCGGGGATGGCCTGGCTGATCACGCTGACAACGTTGAACGCAGCAGCCCAACTGACGCTGCCGCGCTGGGTTCGGGCCCGTGGATTGTCGGTGTATCTCTTGGTCGCCACCGGTTCTCAGGCGATCGGCTCCTACGTCTGGGGCGCCTTCGCGACGGGGGCGGGAGTCGACGTTGCGCTGCTCGGGTCGGCGGCGGGGCTGGGCGTCGTTGTCCTCAGCGTTGCCGTGCTGCCGCTGCGGCCGGCCACCGGGAAGATCAACGTCGAGGTTTCCAACGCGTGGCCGACACCGACGCTCATGTTTGAGCCACGTCCTCGGGACGGGCCGGTGCTGGTTGCCGTCCGCTACCGGGTGTCGGCCGAGAACCTCGAAAAGTTTGTCACCGCGATGGGCGATGTCCGGCGATCGCGGCTACGAACGGGCGGCCACAGTTGGCGGCTGTATCACAGCGTCGGGCAACCCGACATCTTCCTCGAGAGGTTCACCGTCGCATCCTGGAGCGAATTTGAGCTCCAACGCACCGAGCGCTGGCTGGACTACGACAGTGACGGCGTCACCAGGGCGATCGGCTATACCGTCGACAACGCCCGACAGCACCAGTACTACCTCGCTTTGCGTGTGCCCCGATGAGTTTTGCGATCAGGTGATTGGGCCAGGCGGTCCATCCTGGTCGGCGGTTCGATACCGTCCGCGCCCACGGTAACTTCGGTGAGATGACAGCGTCACCTCAAATCCAAGAGATCGCCGTGATCACCGGTGCGTCTACCGGCATTGGCGCGGCGACGGCACACGAACTGGCCCGGCGTGGGTTTCACGTCCTTGCGGGTGTCCGGCGCGACCGGGACGCCGACGCAATCCGGGGGCCGGGCATCGAGCCGCTGATCGTTGATATCACCAACCCGGACCACATCCGGGCGCTGGCTACTCGAGTGCACGGGGACCCGCAGGGACGGGCGGTGCGGGCGCTGGTAAACAACGCCGGAATCGGTGTCAACGTGCCGGTCGAGGCCTTCGCGATCGATGAGTGGCGACGCCTGTTCGAGGTCAACTTCTTCGGTCACATCGCCGTGACCCAAGCACTCCTGCCGGCCCTGATCCGCAGCAAGGGTCGCGTAGTCAACATCAGCTCAGTGGGCGGCAAGATCGCCATGGCCACCTACGGGCCCTACGCGGGCACGAAATTCGCGCTCGAAGCGGTCAGTGATTCCTTGCGACGTGAAATCGCTCCGTTCGGCGTCCACGTGGTCGTGGTCGAACCGGGCGCCGTGCGTACGGAAATGCCCGGCCGGGCGATCAGTAGCGCCCATCAGCTGGCGTCGACGATGACGGCCGAGCAGAATCAGCGCTACGCCGGGCTAGTACACGCCATCACCGCGCAGGCCGCGTCGCACACCAACTCGGGCCTGCCCGCTGACGCCGCGGCCAAGGTGATCGCCAAGGCGGTGACGGCGCGCAAGCCGCGCACTCGCTACACCATCGGGCGCGACGCCGCGTTGATCACCCGCTTAACGCGCATCCTGTCCGATCGGACAATCGACCGCGTCCTCGCCGCCGCGCTGCGTCCCCACTTTCCCAAGGAGAGCAAACCGATCTCGCCGTGGTGCGCACCCTTTTCGCGCGGACGGTCGATCACGTCGGTGTGATCGAGCTCCCGCCGATCACCTCACGGCACCAGCACAACTTTGCCGACGTTCTCTCGGGCAGCAAGGATTCGATGCGCTTCCGGCGCGTCGGCAAACGGCACGGCCGCGTGCACGATCGGAGCCGCGGTGCCGTCGGACAGCGCAGCTGACAGCGGCTCTATCCAGGGTTCAAGCGTGCCGCGGTCGTCCCACAAGCGCAGCATGTTGAGGCCGATGACGGTCTTGGAGTCGTTGAGCTGATTGATCAGGTTGAACCCGCGCACCATCGCCAGCGCCTGTGGTGCCGCCCGCCGCAGCGATCGCTTTTCGCCCTGCTGCAACGACGAGAGACCGTAGGCCACCAGCCGTCCGCCCGGGCGCAGCAGGTCGAATGACCGCCGCAACGACGTGCCGCCGAGCGCGTCCAGCACGATGTCGTACGGCTCCAGGCCTTTCCACCACCCGTCGCGGCGGTAGTCGATGGCCCGGTCGATGCCCAGTGCAGCGAGTTGGCTGTGCTTGCCGGGTGATGCGGTGCCGTCCACGATTGCACCCGCGGCCTTGGCGAGCTGAACGGCCGCGATGCCGACGCCTCCGGCCGCGGCGTGCACCAGCACTCGCTCGCCGGCGCGCAGCGAGCCGTAACCGTGCAGCGCTGCCCACGCCGTCGCGTAGTTGACCGGGACCGCGGCGCCCTGCTCGAAGCTCATCGACTCCGGAAGCACCACGGTGTCGTCCGCGGCGGCGTTGACGATTTCGGCGTAGCCGCCGAAACGTGTTCCGGCCAAGACGCGCTCGCCGACGCGTGCCGGATCGACGCCGTCTCCGACGGCTTCGATCGTCCCGGCTACCTCATAGCCGATCACACTCGGCACCTTCGGCGCGTCGGGGTACAACCCGACGCGAGCGAGGTGGTCGGCGAAGTTCACTCCCGCCGCGCGCACCGAAACCCGCACCTGGCCCGCCGAAGGCGGCGGGGGATCGGGGCGGTCCTGCACCTTGAGCACCGACGGAGGGCCGTGCTTGGTGATGACGACTGCGCGCATCGGCTACAGGTGACTTGCCGCGAAGGCCGCCGCCTGAGCCGGCATTCCGGAACTCGGATAGGACAGGTGTGCCGCGGAGAACTCCTCGTCGTGCGTGGGCGCCGCCAGAGCCCCGCCCGGGGTGCAGATGGCATCGCCGGGCGCACACATGTCGATGGCCTTGGCCCCATACCACGGGCTGGCCGTGCTTACCGGTGCTCCCAGATATCTGTCGGCTGGATTCCCGAAGAGGGCGAGCGCAGAGACGTGATCGGCCTGGTCCGCCGTAAGCGTCGCGGGGACGAAGCCCGCAATCGGGAATTGGGCGATGGTGATCTGATCGATCACCATCGCGCCCTGGGAGTATCCGCCGAGCACCATCTTGGTGTTGGGGCAGTTCGCGATCATGGACTCGACGTGCGCGCTCGCATCACTAGTGCCCGCGTTGACGGATGGCACGAAATCCTCTGAGGCGGGGTAGTTGACCGCATACACCCCGACGGACCTGCCACCAACCTGTGACCGCAGTGCATCGACGAATTCCCGTCCTACCACGCCGACACCGGGCGGTTCGGTGGTGGCGCGGGCGAACGTCACCTCAACGTCGGGGCACGGAGCGGCGGACGCGGGGGCGAGGTTGATCGGTGCGCTCAGCAGCGCCACCCAGATGGTCACCACCGCGGCGGCCAGGAAATTTGCAATTTGGCGCGCGCTCACGTCGCAATGCTGTCACATCGCGACGGGAATGTGGCACGTCTCTTTTGTGCGTATTGCGTTAGCCGCTGGACGGGTGCTGCATTGCAGGCGGGTCCAATCGCCGACCTGTTCATCGCGCTGATGCCGGGGGGATCGTTATCCACCACCTCTACAAGCCGGCGAGCGCGACACGGCTGGCCGAGGGGATGGTCGCGTTCGCCGAGGCTCAGCCCGGTGGGGCGAAGAACTCGAGCGCGACGCCGTCTGGGTCACGGAAGCTCAATCCCGAGCCGTAGGGTGCGTCGACGATCCCGCCGTGCTGGACGCCGAGCCCGTTGAGTCGGGCCATCCAGGTTTCCAGCTCGGCGCGGTCGCCGCAGCCGAAACCGACGTGGTCCAGGCCCACCCGGAACTCGCTGAATCGCTCGTCGGGGGCCGAAAGCTCGTGCTGGTGGATTCCGAATACCGTGCCGCCGTCAAGCAGCCAAACCAGGTGCCGGAATCCGGCGTCGGTGTGCTCGTCGAGCACCGGGTCGGCGTCGAACAGCGTCCGGTACCACGGGCCGCTGATTTTCATGTCGCGCACGGTGATCGCGACGTGGTTGAGTCCGGGGAAAGCCACGGGTCTGCTCCCTTCTGAGCATTTCAGACCTCCATAGTGTGATCTAGGTCGCAATGCGGGATCGATGAGGCGAGCGCCACATTTACTTCGGTCGACTAATTAGTCATGCTTGCTATATGACTTCACAGCTGACGCCCGAACGCACGACCTCCACTCCGGCGAAGACCGATGAAGCCCGCGAGCGCCCCTTGTTGCTGCAGCCGTGGTTTTTGATGGCGATACTGAGCATGGTTGCCATCGTGTTGGTCGTCGCAACCGGCTAGCCGTTACACGATTCGCCAGCCGCGCCGGGCGCGAAACCGCATATCCCACAGGTAGAGCCGATATCCCAGAATCCACGCTTGATGTGGAATCAGCCGGTCGGCCAGCCGCAGCGCGGCCAGCAACCATTCGAACCGGCGCTGCTGGGACTCGGCCCACTCCAGCCGCATCATCGCGCGGAACTCGGGGACCAAAAAGCCCGTCGTCGCGAACAGGTTGAACGATCCGGCGAGGGCGTGCAGCGGCCGCGGTAAGAACGCCATCGTCGCCACCCCGTGCAGATGCTCGCGCACCGGAGGATCGATGCGCAGGTCTTCCAGGGAGCGCTTCCAGTAGTCGTCGAATGCGACCCGGTCCGATGGCCACATGCCGTCGCGCACTTGAAGGGTAGTGCCCAGCCGCTTGGCGTCCTGGTAGACGGCATCCGCGGTGGCCTCGTCCAAGGGGCCGTACAGAAACTCGTGCTGGTCGACGAAATAGCGATACAGGCAGGCGGCCACCCATAACTGCAGCGCGGGATCGAATGCGTTGTAGGGCACTGGGCTTGACGACGTCGACCGCACCTGCCGGTGAGCGGTGTCGACTGCAGCGCGGATCAGTTCGCGGTCCGCATCGGTGCCGATAGTTGCCACGGCCAGATACGTCCCGGTGGTACGCGCCCGTTTGAACGGATGCTTGTAGACGTTGCCGCTGTCGACCGGGCTTTCCAACACGCCATAGCCGACACCCGGCAACGACAGCTGCATGATCACATTCGCGGCCGGCAGCAACACCGCCGCGGGGTTCAGCAAGTCGGCGACCCGGGTGGTGTGCCGCTTCATCGCGGCCCGTGCCTACCAGAAGGCTCCATCAACCGAGTAGACCACGTGTGAGACGCTGCCGGAATGTTTGGGCCGACGCGGCATCCCAGGCTTGCCGGTGTGCTGGCCGGCTGCCTGGCCGACCTCGTACTGGCCGACCCGCGGGCGGGGCATCCAGTCGCAGGATTCGGTGCCGCCGCAGCGACGGTGGAGCGGGTCATCTACCGCGATACCCGGATCGCCGGCGCCGCCCACGTCGGCGTGCTGGTGGGCGCGGTGAGCCTGCTCGGCGCCGCGGTGCAGCGGGATGCTCGACGGCGCGGTCCGCGGTGGGCAGTCGCCGCGACCGCGGTGGCGACGTGGATAGCGCTGGGCGGAACGTCCCTGACGCGCACCGGCTTGGCAATGGGCGAGCTCTTGAGCCGCGACGATGTGGACGGCGCCAAAAGGCTGTTGCCCTCGCTGTGCGGGCGTGACCCGGCGCAGCTCGACGCCGCCGGTCTGATGCGGGCATCGCTGGAGTCGGTTGCCGAGAACACCTCGGACGCCCACGTCGCGCCGCTGCTGTGGGCGACGGTGGGCGGCGCGCCCGCGGTCCTTGGATACCGCGCCGTCAACACACTCGACTCGATGGTCGGCCACCGCTCGCCGCGCTATGTCCGATTCGGTTGGGCCGCAGCTCGCCTGGATGACGCGGCGAACTATGTCGCCGCGCGGGTGACCGCGGCGCTGGTGGTGTTGTGCGCACCGGTCGTCGACGGATCGCCATCGGGTGCCGTGCGTGCCTGGCGTCGTGACGCCGCCCGTCATCCCAGCCCCAACGCCGGCGTCGTGGAGGCGGCATTCGCGGGGGCGCTGGGCGTACGCCTCGGCGGGCCCACGCAGTACCAGTACGAATTGCAGATCCGGCCCACCCTCGGCGAGGGAATCCCGCCATCGGTGGCCGACCTGCGCCGCGCGGTGCGGCTCTCGCGGGCGGTGCAGGCGGGCGCCACGTTGCTGTGCCTTGCCGTCAGCGCCGCCGTCCGTAGCGATCGGTGAGCTTCTCCTCGACGGTCGCGGGCCTAGTGGGCTCCGTCGGCGGTGTCTGACTCTTCTCGAGGCGGCGGGCCCGGATCTCGGCGTACACGAAATAGCCCAGCAGGATCGGTGCGACGACGCCGAACGTGATCCACTGGATGCCGTAGGACAGAAACGGCCCCGCGTCAAGGTGGGGGAGGCCGATCACGCCGAGCCCGCCGGGCTGGTTGTCCACCAATTGCAGATATGACCCGGCCAGCGGGACTCCGATCAGCGTCGCTATCTGGCTGACATCGATCGAATACACCTGCCGCACACCGCCACTGATAAAGGACTCCTTGTCCAGCACCGGCCGCTCGGAGTCGCGCAGCCGCGCTGTAATGGTCACCGTCTCACGCGGAAGCGGGGGGGTCGATGGTAGCCGCGACCCCGGCGCGGGCCGCACGTAGCCGCGGTCGACCAAGACGCTGGGGCCGCCGTCGACCATGAAAGGCACCAGCACCTCCAGCGCCGGCTCCCCGTCGGCCACCCGCAGCCGGGCCACCAGCTGCTTATCCGGCAGGTAGTGGCCAGTTGCCGTCACCCTGCGCCACTGCGCGTCGGGCGCAGATGAATCTTGCTGCGGCAACAGGGTTTTCAGCGGCGCCGGTGCGGTCGTCAGGGATTGCTGGATCTGGTTGTTCTCCCGAGACGTCTTGGTGTTTTTCCCGAGCTGCCACGGCGCAAGCACGCTGAAACACAAGTACGTGAACGCGATGACCACCACCGCCAGCGCCACCCAGCCCGGCCGCAGGAGAAACAAGAGCCGACGCATCAGGGAGGTCCGTGTTGGGTAAGTCGCTCGTCGACCCAGTTGTGCAGACCCGGCAAAGAGGCCTCGATGGCGGCGAAAACCGCTTCGAAGTCGTCGTGGTCGCCGTAATAGGGGTCATCAACGTCGAGAACATAAGCGCCGGACCGAGGGTCGAAGGATCGCAGCATCCGGATGCGGTCGGCCACGACACCAAGCTGCTCGAGAAGCCAGACGTGGTTGCGGGCCAGCGCGACCACCAGGTCGGCTTCGATGTGATCGATGCCGATTTGCGCCGCGCGGTGGTCGGTGGGGTAGCCGTGCGCGCGCAGGACGCGGTTGGCGCGCTCGTCGGCGGACTTGCCCACATGCCAGCCGGCGGTTCCCGCACTGGTCACCCGCACCGTGTCGTGCAGACCGCGCTGGCAGATCTGGTGGGCGAACATCTTCTCGGCCATCGGTGACCGGCAGATGTTGCCGGTGCAGACGAACGTGATGTGCAGCTTGTACTCAGCCTGACGACGATGCAGGCCCGTCTGGGCCTGAGGAGGAGTTGGGCGATCAGACTCAGACACCTAACGCCCTCCGCAGTTCGGCGACCGTCGCGACGTGCACCGCACCGCTCGTGTCGGTGGCATCGGCGAAGTCGGCTTGGCCATATCCCCAACCGACCACGACTACATCGAGGCCATGTGCGGCCGCGCCTTCGACATCGTGCAGGCGGTCGCCCACCATGAGCACCCGTTCCGGAAGCGGCTGCAGTTGTGCCAGCGCGTGCCCCAGCACGTCAGCCTTGGTGGCACGGGTGCCGTCGACGCTGGCTCCCGCGACGACCTCGAAGTGCTCGTCAAGCCCGAAATGCGCGAGAATCCGCCGTGCGGTCGGCTCCGCCTTGGAAGTGGCCACGGCGAGCCGGATGCCCGCCGCCCGCAGGTCGGCCAGCAGGGGGCCGATCCCGTCGAAGAGGCTGTTGATCGCCCAGCCGCGGGTGGTGTAGTCGGCACGGTAGGCGGCAATCGCGGCATCGGTGTGCTCGCCCAGCCCCATCGCAGAGAAGGTGTGGTGCATCGGCGGGCCGACGATCCGGCTGGTCAGATCACCCTCGGGCACGGCAGCGCCGATCTGGCCGAGCGCGTGGCGAAAGCTGGACACGATGCCGTCAGCGGAGTCGGTCAGCGTGCCGTCTAGGTCGAAGATCACTAGCTGCGGCTTTGCGGCGGCCGGTGACGATGCGCGCCGCGAAGCGGTGGGCTGAGGAGGCGGCCAATTTGGCTCCGCCGGTGACGATGCGCGCCGCGAAGCGGCGTGCTGTGCGGGCGGCCAATTTGGCTCCGCCGAAATCCTGCTTGTCACGTTCCTATTGTCCAAGATGGTGCGACCTGCCCTTGACCATGTCCCGATACCTGCCCTCGTCGCGAAGTCGTTAGTGTTTCAGACGTGGCGAGTCTGGATCCGAGCGCGGCGAGTGCGCTCGCAGCGGCGCGCTACCACGGCGATCAAGCCGCCGAACCGGGCATGCTCGATTTCGCCGTCAACGTCCGTCACCCGCAACCGCCGGCCTGGCTGGTGGAACGGCTGGCCGCACGGTTGCCGGATCTGGCGCGTTACCCCGGCACCGACGACGAGCGCGCGGCGATACAGGCCGTCGCGGACCGTCACGTTCGTGAACGCGACGAGGTCGCGCTGTTGACCGGGGCCGCCGAGGGATTTGCGTTACTTCCCAACCTGCGCCCGAGGCTGGCGGCGGTGATTGCGCCGTCGTTCACCGAGCCGGCGGTGGCGCTGAGGTCGGCCGGTGTCCGCGTGCACCACGTCGTGCTCGATCGGCCGTTCGGCCTGGCCGGCGCGCAGGTGCCCGACGATGCCGATCTCGTCGTGGTAGGCAACCCCACAAACCCGACGTCGGTGCTGCACTCCCGCGAGCAGATCCTCGCGTTACGCCGACCCGGGCGGATAGTCGTGGTGGACGAGGCGTTCGCCGATTCGGTTCCCGGCGAGCCGGCATCACTGGCCGACGACCCGCGGCCCGACGTGCTGGTATTGCGCAGCCTGACCAAGACGTGGTCGCTGGCGGGGCTGCGGGTGGGCTACGCACTGGGTGCGCCCGAGCTGCTGGCCCGGCTGACCGCTCAACGCGCCCACTGGCCGGTGGGCACGCTGCAACTGACGGCCATCGCGGCGTGTTGTGCGCCCGACGCCGTGGCCGAAGCCGCGGCGGACGCCCGGCGGATCGCGGCGCTGCGCACCGAGATGGTGTCCGGCCTCGGATCAGCGGGTGTCGAACCAGTCGATGGCTGTGCACCATTCGTCCTGTTCACCGTTCCGGATGCCGAATTAGTGCGAAAGCACCTGCACGCCAACGGAATTGCGGTGCGGCGATGTGATACGTTCGTCGGCTTGGACGGCCGATATCTGCGGGCCGCGGTCCGACCGGAGTGGCCCGTGCTCGTCGAGGCGATCGCCGACATGGCCAAGAGTGGGGTACTTCGATGACTGTGCGGCTGGCCGAGGTCATCGATGTGCTGGACGCGGCCTACCCGCCTCGGCTTGCCCAGTCGTGGGATTCGGTTGGCCTGGTCTGCGGCGATCCCGACGACGTGCTGAGCTCGGTGACGATCGCAGTCGACGCCACGGCTGCGGTGGTCGACGAGGTTCCCGACGGTGGACTGCTGCTGGCTCACCATCCGCTGCTGTTGCGCGGGGTGGACACGGTGGCGGCCAGTACGGTCAAAGGTGCGTTGGTGCACCGGCTGATCCGTTCCGGCCGCTCGCTGTTCACCGCGCACACCAACGCCGACTCGGCATCGCCGGGCGTGTCCGACGCATTGGCGCAAGCGCTCGGGTTGACCGTCGAGTCGGTGCTGGAACCGTCGCCCGCGGTGCCCGATCTGGACAAGTGGGTGATATTCGTACCGCCGGAGAATGCGGAGGCGGTGCGGGAGGCGGTTTTCGCGGCCGGGGCCGGCAGAATCGGCGACTATTCCCACTGCAGTTGGAGCGTCACCGGCACCGGCCAGTTTTTGCCGGAGGACGGGGCGTCTCCCGCTATCGGCAGCGTCGGCACCGCGGAGCGAGTCGTCGAGGACCGAGTCGAAGTGATCGCACCTGCGGGGGCACGGCGGGAGGTGCTCGCGGCGATGCGCGCGGCGCATCCCTACGAGGAGCCGGCGTTTGACATCGTCGCGCTGGCGCCGCCGCCCGCCGACGTCGGGTTAGGGCGAATAGGCTCGTTGATTCAGCCAGAGTCGTTGAGCGCGTTCGTCTCCCGTGTCAAGGCAAGCCTGCCGCGAACGTCGTGGGGAGTGCGGGCCGCGGGCGATCCAGACACAACCGTGTCCCGCGTCGCGGTTTGCGGAGGTGCCGGCGACTCGCTGCTGGACACCGCGTCGTCCGCCGGCGTGCAGGCTTATGTCACCGCCGACTTGCGCCATCACCCCGCCGACGAGCACCGTCGCGCTTCCGATGTGGCCTTGATCGATGTCGCGCATTGGGCCAGCGAATACCCTTGGTGTGCACAGGCCGGCGATGTCCTGCGGTCGGCTTTCGGTGCCGCCCTTACGGTGCGGGTGTGCTCCATCCGCACCGATCCGTGGAACGTCGACAACGACAACGGGGGTGAGTAGCGGTGAAAGCCGCAGTCACGCAACAGCGCTCGCTGCTGGAAATTGCGGAGCTGGACGCTGAACTGTCCAGGATCGCGCACCGTGCCAGCCACCTGCCTGAGCGTCAAGATATTGACCGAATGCAAACTGACCAGGCCGCGGCCAATGACCGGCTGGGCGCTCTGCAAATCGCGTTGGAAGACATGGACGCTCAGGTGTCACGGTTCGAGTCGGAGATCGACGCGGTGCGCCAGCGTGAGGACCGCGACCGTTCGTTGCTCCAATCGGTAGCAGACGCCAAGCAATTATCGGAGTTGCAGCACGAGCTGGATACCCTGCAACGCCGCCAGTCCAGCTTGGAGGATTCGCTGTTGGAGGTGATGGAACAGCGCGAGCAGTTGCAGTCGCAACAGACCGCTGAGGCGGCGGCGATTGAAACGCTGCAAGCCGATTTGGCCGCCGCGCAGCAGGCGCTCGACGGCGCACTCGACGAAATCGACCAAAATCGCGGGGTTCACGCAACGCGGCGCGACGAGCTCACCGCCGCGTTGGATCCCGAGCTGATCGCGCTTTACGAACGACAGCGTGCCGGCGGCGGCCCCGGTGCAGGGCCACTCCTGGGCCGTCGTTGCGGAGCCTGCCGGATCGAGATCGACCGCGGCGAGTTGTCCAGGATCTCGTCGGCCGCAGAAGATGATGTGCTGCGGTGTCCCGAGTGCGGCGCAATCTTGTTGCGTGTCAAAGGCGTTGGTCAGTGATGGTGTTGAAGGTAATTATCGAAGCCGATGGCGGGTCGCGCGGTAATCCGGGGCCGGCGGGCTACGGGTCGGTGGTCTGGACAGCGGATCGGTCGACCGTTTTGGCTGAGAGCAAGCAGGCGATCGGCTATGCCACCAACAACGTCGCCGAATATCGGGGCCTGATAGCCGGTTTGGAAGAGGCGGCGAAGCTGAAGGCCAGCGAGGTCGCGGTGTCGATGGATTCCAAGCTGGTGGTCGAGCAGATGTCCGGGCGCTGGCGCGTCAAGCATCCCGACCTGGCGGCGCTCAACGCCACGGCCCGCGCGCTGGCTTCAGGGTTCGAGCGGGTCGACTACACATGGATTCCGCGGGCACAGAACTCCTACGCCGATCGGCTGGCCAACGAGGCGATGGACGCTGCCGCAGCGGCGGAAGAGCAGCCAAAGAACGGCGATTCGGCGACGGCGGCGCAACCCAGCGAGAACCCGTCGCCGCCGGGCTGGACCGGCGCGCGCGGTAGTGCCACCCGGCTGTTGTTGCTGCGTCACGGCCAGACCGAGCTGTCGGTGCAGCGGCGTTACTCGGGACGCGGCAATCCGGGGCTGACCGAGCTTGGGCGGCAGCAAGCCGATGCGGCGGCCCGGTATCTCGGGCAGCGTGGCGGTATCTCGGCAGTGGTCGCCTCGCCCCTGCAACGCTGCTACGACACCGCGACGGCGGCGGCCAAAGCCCTGGGCTTGGACTTGACCGTCGACGACGATCTGATCGAGACCGATTTCGGCGCGTGGGAAGGCTTGACGTTCGCTGAGGCAGCCGAGCGCGATCCCGAATTGCATCGACGGTGGCTGCGCGACACCAGCACAGAACCCCCGGGTGGGGAAAGCTTCGATCACGTCAACCAGCGAGTCTGCCGGGTGCGGGACCGGATCGTGGCTGAGTACGGCGGCACCACGGTGCTGGTGGTGTCACATGTGACCCCGATCAAAATGCTGCTGCGACAAGCCCTCGATGTCGGGCCAAACATCCTTTACCGGCTACATCTGGACCTGGCCTCGTTGAGCATCGCCGAGTTCTACCCGGACGGTGCGTCATCGGTGCGGCTGGTCAACCAGACCGGGTATCTGAGTTAGACGTCGCGGACATCGGGGTAGGCAGGCATTCATGGAATGGGCGACACATCATGCGGTGGCGATCGGATCGGCACTGCTCGCTGCATTCTTTGCTGCGGTAGGAATTGTCATCCGGCAGCGCGCGATCCAAGCAGAGGCAGCCCACCGGGACGACGCGGGCACGATTGTGACGTCGTGGGTTCGGCAGCCGGCATGGTGGGCGGGAACACTGGTCGCGGTCAGCGGGTATGCCTTCCAGGCGATCGCGTTGGCGCATGGATCGTTGTTGCTTGTGCAGCCACTGCTGGTGTCCTCGCTGTTGTTCGTCCTGCCGCTGGGTGCGAGGTTCTCCAAACAGCATGTGACCGCGGCTGATTGGTGTTGGGCGCTGCTGCTGACCGCAGCGCTCATAGTTTTCGTCCTGGTCGGACAGCCGCGCGAAGGCCACTATCGGCCGCCCGTACCCGCGTGGAGCGTGGCGCTGGCCGGCGCGGTCCCGGTGGTGATCCTCTGTGTGGTGGCGGCCCATCGAACCGTTGGTCGAACACGTGCCATGCTGTTGGCCACCGCCGTCGCTGTGTTGGTGGGCGTGATCGCGGTTCTGACAAAAGTCAGCGTTCACCACCTCGCCATGCACGGGTGGCGTGGGCTACTCACGGTGCCGGCGCCTTATTTGCTTATCGTGCTGGCCGTCGCGGTAACGGTGTTGCAGCAGTCGGCATTTCATGCCGGCGCATTGCAAGCGTCCGTACCAGTCATGCTGGTCGGTGAGCCCATGGTGGCGGTGCTGCTAGGTGTCGTGATACTCGGTGAGCATCTGGCGGTCCGGGGTGCCGGAGCCCTGATACTGGCGGCCGCAATAATCGCGATGACGGCCGCCACCGTCGCGCTGGGTCGCGATTCGGTTCCTCGCACTACGGAGGTCGTCGATCCGGCGGCAGCACTCCCGCAACCGGCATCGGATGCGACTTCAACTGGCTAGCCGCCAGGCGATCGACCGGTCTGGGCGCTCTGTGCCGTTCAGGCGGCGTCGTGAAAGATCAGGCCCAACGCGTAGCGCTCGCCCGAACGCACGACGGACAAGCCATGGCGGACCGGTGCGGCCGACCAGCCGCGCGCCGACCGCACGGGCCGGTCGCGGGTGGTGAACAGGTAGCCGTAGCCCTGCGGCAGTTGGGTTGCGGTGCCGCGTGATTGGGCTCGTGGCCGCTGTTCCACGAGCATGAATTCGCCGCCGGTGTACTCGGTGTCCGAGCTGCTCAGGTTGATCACCACCTGAAGCGGAAACACCAAGTCCCCGTAGAGGTCTCGGTGCAGAGCATTCCAGTCGTTCGCCCCGTATTTGAGCACCAGGGCTGTCGGTCTCGTCTGGCCGGCGGCATGGCACATATCCAGCCATTCGTCGAGGCTGTCCGGCCACGGAGCTTCCCGCCCCAGCTTGGCCCACCAGTCCCGGGCGATCGGTAACAGCCGCGGATACAGCGCCTGCTTAAGGTGCTCGATCGGTTCCGGATAAGGCGCGCGGAAATACCGATACTGGCCGGAGCCGTAGCGACGAGGCACCATGTCGATGGTGGCGCGGAACAGTTGATCTCTCGCGTACAGATTGCGCAGCCGCTTGGCCTCGGTGGGTGTCAGGAGCCGGGGGAGCAGCGCCCCGCCGTAGTCGTCGACGGCAGCGGCGATGGACTGCCAGTCGCCGGCCTCGACGCGGTTGTCCCATCGGGTCGCCGGCATCAGCTGCGCCCTCCTTTGCTCGCTCTTCTGTAGACGATAGGGATGCCTGGCACGTGAGGACCATTCTTGTCGGCGCCGCCAGCTATACTCGAATGTATGTTCGATGACCTGGCGATGATCGATCCGGCCTGCGAGGAGTCGGCGCTGGTCGAGCGCATCGCCGAGTTGGAACGGGTCAAATCGGCCGCAGCGGCGGGCCAGGCGCGAGCCGCGGCTGCATTGGACGCGGCACGCCGGGTCACCGAGAGCGCGGCGGGTGTACCGGCGGCGCGGCGCGGACGCGGGGTCGCCAGCGAGATCGCGCTGGCCCGACGAGATTCACCTGCCCGGGGTAGCCGCCATCTCGGCTTCGCCAAGGCGCTGGTGCACGAGATGCCGCACACCCTGGCCGCATTGGAGGCCGGGGTATTGACGGAGTGGCGGGCCACGCTCATCGTGCGCGAAAGCGCCTGCCTGGACGTCGAGGACCGGCGCGCCCTGGATGCCGAGTTGTGCGCCGACCCGGCCGGCCTGGACGGCATGGGCGACGCGCGGGTGGCGGCGGCGGCCAAGACGATCGCTTACCGGCTCGATCCGCACGCGGTCGTCGACCGGGCCGCCAAAGCCGAAACCGAACGCACCGTGACCATTCGGCCCGCACCCGACACGATGACGTATCTGACGGCGCTTTTGCCTGTGGCCCAAGGTGTGTCGGTGTACGCAGCGCTGCGACGGGAGGCCGATGTCTGCGCGGACGGGCGTTCACGTGGCCAGGTGATGGCCGACACGCTGGTGGAGCGAGTCACTGGGCGAACCGCAGCGACGGCGACGCCGATCGCGGTCAACCTGGTGTTATCGGACGAGACTCTGTTGGGCGGTTCCAGCGCACCCGCAGATGTCTTCGGCTACGGTCCCATCCCGGCGGCGGTCGCCCGCGGACTGGTCATGGGCGCGGTCACGGATTCACGGTCGCGAGCCACGCTGCGTCGGCTTTACGCTGATCCGGGCTCTGGGGGGCTGGTGGCCATGGAGTCGCGGGCCAGATTGTTTCCTCGCGGGCTGGCTGCCTTTATCGGGCTGCGGGATCAGCGCTGCCGCACGCCCTTCTGCGACGCGCCAATCCGCCACCGCGACCATGCACGGCCATGGGCCGATGGCGGCGAAACCAGTGCGGTCAACGGGCTGGGCTTATGCGAGCGATGCAACTACGTCAAAGATGTCGCCGGCTGGCACGTAGAACCGAGTGTCGATGAAATATACAGACACACCGTGGAATTAATTACTCCGACGGGCGCCCAGTATCGCTCGGGAGCACCTCGGCTGCCACGAGCGCCGGTGCGTCCGGAAATCAGTGAGATGGAAATCGCCGTCGGGATAGCAATCTCGGAATTACATGCCGCATAGACAGGCGCTGGCCCCCGCATTGCGCATTTAGTACCGTGTTAGCGCGGACGAGTTGGCTGGGCGGCCGCGGCTCGCACGTCGAGTCGAGGAAAGTCCGGACTTCACGGAGCAGGGTGATTGCTAACGGCAATCCGAGGTGACTCGCGGGAAAGTGCCACAGAAAATAAACCGCCACCCTTGTGGTGGTAAGGGTGAAACGGTGCGGTAAGAGCGCACCAGCATTCCGGGTGACCGGAATGGCTCGGCAAACCCCACCCGAAGCAAGGCCAAGAAGACCGCACTACGGTGCGGTCGCGCAGGCGCCAGAGGGTTGCTCGCCCGAGCCTGCGGGTAGGCCGCTTGAGGCACCCGGCGACGGTGTGTCCAGATGGATGGTCGCCGCCGCGCTACCAGATAGCGCGGGACAGAATCCGGCTTACAGGCCAACTCGCCCGCCCCAGACCTGTAGCCTGCGTGTTCAGCTAGTGGAACCGCTTTCCGTCCGCAGCCCGTCCGCAATAGATTCAGCGCCGAGTACCGAATCGATCGCGTCCCGTGTCCGGTCGTCAGAATCCCGCCACAGGTGGGAGTACGTGTCCAGCGTCTCGACCCCGCTGACGTGGCCGAGACGGGATTGCGTAGTTTTCACGCTCTCCCCGTGCCGGATTAGCAAACTTGCATAGTAATGGCGCAGCGCGTGAAACCCGTCCCGGCCCGAGGATAGTTCCCGGCATCCTCGGCGCGGCCGAGCCCATCGCCTTCCTAGCTGGCAGTTGCTCGGCGATGACCGAATTATCCGAGTCGTGCGTCGCGCAGAGCTTCCCCGCGTTACTCTTTGCCGATGATCGCGGGCGAGAAGGCGCCTGACTTCACTCTGTACGACCACACCGGTCGGCCTCGGACGCTGTCCGCGCTCCTTTTCGAAGGGCCGGTTGTGCTGTTCTTCTTCCCAATAGCGTCCTCACCGATCTGTACAGCACAGGCTTGTCATTTTCGGGACCTGAGTGACGAATTCGCCAGGGTGGGCGCCCAGCGGGTGGGCATCAGCACCGACACCGTCGACAAGCAGGCCCACTTCGCCCAACAGCGCTCGTTCGACTATCCGCTGCTCTCCGACGCGGACGGCGTGGTGTCCGAGCTGTTCGGG
>NZ_DATMLH010000044.1:0-2963 GCF_035570115.1 Mycobacterium sp. | reverse complement strand
CCACTGTGCGACCGTGCTGCCGTAGCGCTGCACCACCGTCGCACAGCGGTCGGCGAGCTCGGCCATGATCTCGCGCAACCGCTCCGCACCCACCGCCGCGGCGATGTCCATCGAATGCACCACATCGGCGAACAGCACCGTAACCTGCTTGAACTCCGCATGGGTATCGTGCGCCGCGACCGGTGCACCGCACTCGTTACAGAACTTCGAGTTCGCCGGCAGCCCGATACCGCATGCAGTACATGCCAATTCGGTAGACGTCATGGCATCGCCTCGGCCCACGCGGTATGCCCCTCGAAGCCAAGCGTTTTCGCCATATCGCGGTAGCGGTCCCGGAAGTCTGCATAAGCCGCGGCATCGCCGTGAGCTCGTGCTAGCAGAGCCCGCAGCCGCAGCAGCAAGATCTCGCGCCAGGCTAAACCCTCCTCGGCTGGCGCGGTCGCTAACCGCTCGATTGCGGCGTCGGCTTCGGCCACGTCACCGTCGGTCCCGCGATCGAGCAGTGTCTCCACCAGGACTCCCGTCGCGGCAATGCCCAGCCCCAGCAGCTGTCCTTGGCGGACCAGCTGGTCGACGGCGGTGCGCATGAGCGGAATCGCCTCATCGCGATCTCCACGCCGAGCCCTCTCACGTGCCGAGTAGACCTCGACGAGGGGCAAATCGCCCCGTTGTTGTCCCTGGCGCAGGAACATCTCGCCGACCTCGGCCAGCAGCTGCTGTCCGCGACCACGCTCGGCAGTGCTGTCGCGGTGCACCAGCGCAAAGCCCAGCGTCTCCCGGGCTTGGGCCAACGCGAAATCGTGGCCGGAGCGCTCGGCAATCTGTAAGGCTTCCTCGATCTCACGCATCGCCGAATCGTCGGGCCTGAGGACGCCAGCCGTTATCCCGCCCCAGTAGACGTACGTGACGACCGAGGCGTAGGACAGGGGGTTGGTGCTGCGGGCCAGGGCGAGGCCGTGCCGCATGTCGTCGCGCCCACCCGGGCGACCCAGGAAATATCGGGCACCACCCCGCGTCGCGAAGGCGAGCGCTAACGGGGACCCGATAATGAAGTTGCCTTTTGAGGGGTCACCGTCGGCCAGGTCGATGACCCGCTGTGACCAGCGCAGTGCGTCAGACATCTCACCACTTTGAGCCTTGGCGTAGATGGCCGCGAAGGACAGCCCCACCGTCAGGGTCGGATTGTCGACCGACTCGATGAGGGCTATGGCTTCCGATGCCAGTTGCGACGCCTCGCGCACCCGTTCCTGATAGACACTTTCGATCACGAGCGCCACCATCGCGATGGCCAGGGACGCCTTGTCCCCTGCGGCGGCGCACAACTCACGCAATTCCTCAAAGCGGTCACCGGCTAGCTGCAGATGGAGTCGGTAAGCGGTCCCGCACAACATGGTGCGCGGGGCGATGCGCATGGCGGTTCGGTTGGGGTCATCGGCGGGTAGGGTGTCGGCGATCCGCTGGGCGCGCTCCCAGCTCGATCGGGCGGCGGCGATGTCGCGGTTAGTCGCCCAGGTTGCGGCCCGCATGTGCCAGCCGTAAGCGGCGTGCAAATCACCGGCGCCCTCCAGATGTTCGGCGATCAGCGCCGCGTTCTGCTCGGCCGATTCCGGCGCGCGGGCTTCGATTGTGGCGGCCAGTCGCCGGTGCAGCTCGGCGCGATCCGACTTGAGTTGTGAGTCGTAGGCCACCGTGCGGATCAGCGGATGGTGGAACACATACTGCGGTCCTCGGGTGAACCGGACCTGATCAACGAGTTCCGCCAAGACAAGATCCTCGACACTGGGGTCAATGCCCAGGGTTTCGAGCAGGCCCGGGTCGAACCGTGAGCCCATGACCGCCGCAGCACTCAAGGTGCGCTTGGCGACCGGGTCAAGGCGGTCGATGCGGGCGGCAATCGTTGCCTGTACGGTGGCGGGCACGCTGACCTCGGCAGCCCCGACCATCGACACATAGGCGCCACGGTTTCCGCGCAGCACACCACGATCGGCCAGCTCACGCACCATCTCCTCGGCGAAAAACGGGTTACCGGCAGCCCGCTCGGCGATCATGGTGGCCAACCCGCCGACCGAGGAGTCCGGCCCGAGCAGCTCGGTGACCAGTGCTGCGGTCTCCGAATCGCTCAGCGGCCCAAGGGCGATGCTCTGCGCACCGGGCATCCGGCTCAATGCGCCCCGATATTGGGGGCGGTAGCTGAGCAGCACCAGCGAGGGCGTCTGCGGGACCACCGCCACAAAGTCGGCAAGCATGGATTCGCTGACCTGATCGATCCAATGCGCGTCCTCAACTACATAGACCGCCGAGGCGTGGCGGGCCAGCGATGCGGCGTTGACCAGCGCGGTCAACCGCCGCCGCCGCGCCTCCGGATCGACCTTGGCCAACGCCACCTCAGGGTCGGCGATGCCCAACAAGTCCTCCAACAGCAGCACGTCCTCGGGCTCGGCATCGGGCACCCGGGCCCGCACCTGGGCGCGGGCGGCCGAGGCATCCAGATCACCTACGCCGAACGCTGCACGCAGCAACCGCGCCACGACGCGGAAGGGAATGTCGCTGGCGTGTGATTCGCAGAAGGCAGTGAATACCTCGACACCCTGGGCCGCGGCCATGGCGGTGACCTCACGCACCAGGCGGCTCTTGCCGATGCCCGGTGGGCCCACCACGCCGACCACCGCGCCGTGTCCGTCGGTGGCGCGGTCCAACAAGCCCTCGACCGCGGCCATCTCCCAGCGTCGGCCGACCAGATTCGACTCCGCACGCCCGCCGGCGCGATGCCCGTCGGCCATGCCCAACAGCCGACGGGCCGGCACCGGTTCCCCGGCACCCTTGATCCGAACCAACTCCAACTCACCCAGACTCGCCGCGCCCTCCACCAGTCGCGCCGTCGACGCGCTCAGCATCACCCCACCCGGCGGGGCCACCGACTCCATCCGCTGGGCCATCCCGACCTGCTCACCCACGGTGGCGTA
>NZ_DATMLH010000043.1:0-3026 GCF_035570115.1 Mycobacterium sp. | reverse complement strand
GTCGAATTGTGTGTTCTCGCTGATGCTTCCGGTGAGAAAGCCCTTGCCTAGCGGGCTGTACGGCACGAAGCCGATGCCGAGTTCGGCCAACGTCGGCAATACTTTGGTCTCGGGTTCCCGCCACCACAGCGAGTATTCGCTCTGCAGAGCGGTCACAGGTTGCACAGCATGGGCGCGACGAATGTTGTCCGCCGACGCTTCCGACATCCCGAAATGCTGCACCTTGCCTTCACCAATCAGCTCCTTGACCGTCCCGGCCACGTCCTCGATCGGGACCTCTGGGTCCACCCGGTGCTGGTAGAGCAGATCGATCGTGTCGACGCCGAGCCGCCGCAGCGAGTTGTCGGCGACCTCTTTGATGTGCTCGGGCCGGCTGTTTAGCCCGTTGATGTTGCCGTCGGCGCCGAAGGCAAAGCCGAACTTGGTCGCGATCACCACCTGCCCTGCGAACGGCGCCAGGGCTTCACCGACCAGCTCTTCGTTGTCCCCATAGGCTTCGGCGGTGTCGAAAAACGTGACACCACGGTCGACCGCGGCGCGGACGACTGCGATCAATTCGTCTCTCGAGCCCGAAGGTCCGAAGCCGCGGCTCATTCCCATGCAGCCCAGTCCAATTGCCGAAACCTCGAGGTTGTCGCCGAGGATGCGCTTGTCCATTGTTTGCTCGTCTCGTTTGTCAGGACACCGGCAGGTCGACCAAGTCAGCCAACCGGGCGCGGTGGCGGTAGGCGGTGCCGAACGCCAGCTGATCGCTCTTAGCCCGCTTGAGGTAGAGATGCGCCGGATACTCCCACGTCATTCCGATGCCGCCGTGCAGCTGAACACATTCTTCGGCGGCGTGCACGGCCGCACCGCTGCAGTAGGCCTGCGCGACGGCCGCGGCGATCGGCGCGTCGTCGTCTCGGCGAGCGCAGGTGTCGGCGGCGTATCGGGCCACTGGTGCAACGGAATTGACTTCGATCCACAGATCCGCCAGCCGGTGCTTGATCGCCTGGTAAGACCCGATCGCCCGGCCAAACTGCTTGCGCTGCTTGACGTAAGCCAGTGTGGTGTCGAAGCACCACTGCGTGATGCCCAGCTGCTCGGACGCAAGCAGTGCCGCACCAGTCTCGAGCGAGGCCCGCACCGCGGCCTCGGCAGATGCAGTACCGACGCGCGACGACGCAGCAGAAGAAAACTGAAGGTCCGCAATGGGTCTCGTCATATCCAGGGTGAGCAACGGCGACAAGTCGACGCCTGCGGCGTCACGAGCGACAGTGTGCAACTCCAGCCCGTCCGGCCCGGCCACCGGCACCACCAGCACGTCGGCTTCGCTGGCCCCGGCCACGCTGGTGACCCGTCCGGTCAGCCCGTCGCCGCTGACGCTGACACCGGCCACCGCGTCACCCGGCGCGGTGGACAGCGGTACCGCCAGCGCAGCGGTGAGCGAACCCGCCGCTAAACCCTTGACCGTCTCGGTGTCGCCGGCCTCCAGCAGCGCAACGGTGGCCAGCACCGCGCTGGACAGAAACGGCACCGGCGCTACGGCTCGGCCGATCTCTTCCATGACGACGGCCGCCTCACGGGCACTCGCGCCCGCGCCGCCGAGTTGCTCGGGCACCAGCAAGCCGGCCATGCCCAGGTCGGCGGCCAGCGCAAGCCAAACAGCGGGAAAGTCATGCGGCGCTGGGCCGTAGGCGCGCATCACCGATTCCGGCGGGCACCGGTCGGCGAACAGGCGGCGCACGCTGTCCCGCAATGCTTCCTCGGTGTCGGAGTACAGCAGATCGCTCATTTGTCCAAATCCTTGAATGCGATGTCCTTGTCGACCCGGTGTTCAGGCGGCAGGCCGAGGATGCGCTCGGCGATCGTGTTGCGCAGGATCTCCGATGTGCCGCCCTCGATCGAATTGCCCCGGGCCCGCAGGTAGCGATAGCCGGGCTCGCGCCCGGTGAAGTCGACCCCATCGGGCTGACGCATGGTCCAATCGTCATAGCGCAGACCGGATTCGGGGTGCAGCTCGATTTCAAAGCCCGAAGTCGCTTGGGCCAGACGGGCAAACGTCACCTTCAGTCCCGCGCCCTCCGGCCCGGGCTGACCGGCGGTGAGCCGCTGGCGCAGTCGTAGACCGGTCAGCCGGGCGACCTCAGCTTCCACCCACAGCCGCATCAGCTCGTCGTGCATCGCCGGATTGCGCAGCTGCGGTTCGGCCCGCCAGGCCTGGGCGACCTTGCGGATCATCCCGGTTTCGCGCACGCCGCCGGCCATCGACCCGATGGCAACCCTTTCGTTGTTCAGCGTGGTGGTCGCGACCTTCCAGCCGCCGCCCTCGGCGCCGAGCCGGTTCGCATCGGGCACCCGGACGTCGGTCAGGAAGACCTCGTTGAACTCGGCTTCGCCGGTGATCTGACGTAGCGGGCGGACCTCGACGCCGGGATCGGTCATGTCGCAGACGAAGTAGCTCAGGCCCTGATGCTTGGGAACCGTCGGATCGGTCCGTGCGACCAGGATTGCCCTTTGGGCCAGCTGCGCGCTCGAGGTCCACACCTTCTGCCCGTTGACAATCCAGTCGTCGCCGTCGCGCACCGCGCGGGTGGAAACCCCGGCCAGGTCCGATCCCGCGCCCGGCTCACTGAACAACTGACAGTAGAAGTGCTCTCCGGTGAACAACGGCCGCAAGAACTTTCGTTGCTGCTCCGCGGTGCCGAAGGCGGCGATGGTCGGCGCCGCCATGCCCATCCCGATGCCGTTGTGTGGTCCGCCTCCCGGCGGCGCACCCGCTGCGGCCAGGTCGGCTTCGACCTGCGACTGAAAGCCTCGCGAGAGCTCCAGCCCGCCGGAGCCGCGGGGGAAGTGCACCCAGGCCAGGCCGGCATCGAACCGGGCAGCCAGGAATTCACCTGCATCGCCCACCGGGTCGTGCTCTTCGAGCAGCGTCCGCACCCGCGCGTGCAGATCCTGCGCCACCGCCTGCTCGTCGACGCTCATCGGAATTCCCCCGCGTTGCCGAGCACCTGACCGCCGTCGATCACCAAGGTGTCGCCGGT
>NZ_DATMLH010000042.1:0-14923 GCF_035570115.1 Mycobacterium sp. | reverse complement strand
CCCACTCGCATCGACCGCGGCCTTCGCTTTCTGGCGGACATCGGCTTTCGGATTCGCCAGATCGCCGGCGGCGCTGAGGTGGGCGTCGACGGCCTCGCGGGCGATGAGCAGCCGCATGATCTCGCTGGATCCTTCGAAGATACGGTTGATCCTCAGGTCGCGGACCACCTGCTCCACCGGCACGGCACGCTCCCCCCGCGCGGCCAGCGATTCGGCGGTCTCATAGCCGCGGCCACCGCGGATCTGCAGCAGTTCGTCGGCGATCACACAGGCCATTTCGCTCGACCACAGCTTGGCCAGTGCCGCTTCGATCCGGATGTCGTTGCGGCCCTCGTCGGCCATCTGACCGGACAACTCCAACACCGACTCGAGCGCATAGGTGGTTGCGGCCATGAACGAAATCTTTTCTGCGACGGCCCCGTGTTCGCCGACGGGTTTGCCCCACTGCACCCGTTCACCGGACCACTCCCGCGCGATTTTCACCGACCACTTGGCGGAACCGGCCGCGATCGCCGGTATCGAGAGCCGGCCGGCGTTGAGGGTGGTCAGCGCGATCTTCAGGCCGTCGCCTTCCCGGCCGATCAGGTTTTCCGCAGGGACTCGGACTCGGTGCAGCCTGGTGAGACCATTTTCGATACCGCGCAATCCCATGAATTTGTTGCGCCGCTCCACGGTGATGCCCGGTGAATCGGCCTCGACGACGAACGCGCTGATGCCGCCGCGGTGCCCGTCGCTCTTGGGCACGGTGGCCATCACCACCAGCAGTTCCGCCACAACGCCGTTGGTCGTCCACAACTTCACACCGTCTAGTTCGTAGGCGGCTCCGCCGTCGACCGGAATCGCCGTCGAGGCCAGCCTCGCCGGGTCGGAACCAACATCCGGTTCGGTGAGCAAAAACGCCGATATCGCCCCTGCGGCACACCGCGGCAGAAACTTCCGCTTCTGCTCCTCCGTCCCGGCCAGCTTGAGCGGTTCCGGCACGCCGATCGACTGATGAGCGGACAGCAGCGCCCCGAGGCTGGCATGCACGGTCGACACCATCATCAACGCCCGGTTGTAGGCGACCTGCGACATATTCAGCCCGCCGTATTCCGATGGGATCTTCATTCCGAAACAACCCAGTTCGGCGAGGCCTTTGACATATTCGTCGGGAATCTGGGCGTCGCGCTCGATGACGCTGCCGTCGACGGAGTCGAGGAATTCCCGCAGTTGGGCTAAGAATTTCCCGGTGCGAGCGGCCTCTTCGTCAGAGGGCCTGGGAAACGGGTGAATGAGCTCGAGTGGAAATCGGCCGAGGAATAGCTCCTTGGCCAAAGACGGTTTATCCCAACCACTTTCGCGAGATTCCTCAGCTACGGCTCTCGCTTGTTCTTCGCTGACCTGCACCTGCTGTGCCATCGGACTTCCCTCACTCGAAGCGACTCCTGCGGAACTTCGATGTCCAGTGTTCCCCCGCGAGCTCGCCGGTACACGCGTTTGTGCAACTAGCGCACAACCGCCGACGCCGGCATCGGCGCGAGACGCAGGTCGAGCTAGGCGTCGAGTTCGCGCGCCACGGCTTTGACCACGTCGGAGACCCTCCGAGCGGTTTTGCGGTCCGGGTAGCGCCCCTTGCGCAGCTCCGGCTGCACGGCGCTCTCCAACAAGGTGATCATGTCCTCGACCATGCCGTGCAGCTCATCAGGGCTGTGCTTGTGTTCTGCCGGGGCCTCCCTGCGCGGGCGGGCGAGGGTGGGTGGCGGGTCAAGCAGTTTGAGACTCAGTGCCTGCGGTCCGCGGCGTCCGGAGGCGACACCGAATTCCACACGCTGCCCTGCCTTGAGGCCTTCGACGCCCGCAGGCAGCGCCGAAGAGCGGACGTAGACGTCCTCGCCATCCTCCTGGGACAAGAACCCGAATCCCTTGTCAGCGTCGTACCACTTCACCTTGCCAGTCGGCACCGGTCTCACCTGCTTGTCGGATAACTAAGTTGAGGAAAACAATGAAGCGTCCCGACTGCGCAGGACGCGATGACGACAGATCCTACTCGGAAGGCCCACGGCCGAGCACCCAGTTTCTCGGTACGCTGGCACTACCCCTGGAGGAGACAATGCGCCTGATCCTGAACGTTATCTGGTTGATTTTCGGCGGCCTGTGGTTGGCCCTCGGCTACCTGCTGGCTGCGCTCGTCTGCTTCCTGCTCATTGTCACCATCCCCTTCGGATTCGCGGCGTTGCGCATCGCATCCTATGCGTTGTGGCCGTTCGGGCGGACGATCATCGACAAGCCCGGTGCCGGCACCGGCACGCTGCTCGGGAACATCATCTGGTTGGTGTTGTTCGGGATCTGGCTCGCGATCGGGCACCTGGTAAGCGCGGTGGCGATGGCGCTGACAATCGTCGGTATTCCGCTGGCGCTGGCCAACCTGAAATTGATTCCGGTGTCGCTGGTGCCACTGGGCAAGGAAATCGTCCCCGTCGATCAGGCACACCGCGGCGGATCGCTGCCGGCGTACCACTGACCGCCGATACGCTTCTCGGCGCCGTCACTTCGGCCCCAAGATCACTGTGATCCGTCCCTCGACGGCAAAATCGATGTGAGTTCGATCACATAACGGAATTATCACAGCACGGCCACGGCTCGATATCGGAGCCAGTGAGCTGCACAAACAACGAGTCCTCCTGGTGTTTTCCCGGTTCACGGGAAACGAAACGCCGAAATCGCTATGAAATGACTCCACCGCGATCTCCCGCTAGCGTCGTCCGGAGCTTGCCGAGTCTTACTGAGCGGCGGGCCTTCTCGCCTATAGCGCCGAGCTCCATCCGATAGGCGGGGACACACCAACCCGTGGATGGAGGCGGGGGACCCACTGGTCCACCGAAATCGGACCGGAGCCTTCGCGGCTCCTTGGGGTGAAGCCGTCGCCGTTCCTTTGGGACTCGGTGCGGCCGGGCGACCTCTTCCGCCCGAACCCGACAGCTGACCTCGTGGGCGCATCAAGAGAGGACGTCTTCGGCGTATGAGCGGACGGCATCGTAAGCCCACGGCTTCGAACATCAGTGTCGCCAAACTCGCATTCACCGGTGCTGTGCTCGGTGGCGGTGGTATCGCCCTCGCGGGCCACGCGTCCGCGGCTACCGACGAGCAATGGGATGCTGTCGCGGGATGCGAATCCGGTGGCAACTGGGGCATCAACACCGGCAACGGGTACCACGGCGGGCTGCAATTCTCGCAGGGCACCTGGGCCGCGCACGGCGGCGGCGAGTTCGCCCCCAGCGCGAACCAGGCCACTCGCGCACAGCAGATCGCCGTCGCCGAGCGGGTTCTGGGCACCCAGGGCCGCGGTGCCTGGCCGGTGTGCGGCCATGGACTCGGGGCCGCGACGCCGCGCAACGTCGTCGCCGACGCGCCCGCACCGGACGCGCCCCCGCCCGACGCACCGCCACCCCCGCCCGACGCACCGCCGCCGCCGGCACCAGTCGAGGCCGCCGCATTCGACGCACCTGCGCCGCCGCCTCCGCCTGCCGACCTGCCGCCGCCGCCACCAGTCGAGGCCGCCGCATTCGACGCACCTGCGCCGCCGCCTCCGCCTGCCGACCCCCCGCCACCGGCCGACCCCGCACCGCCTGCACCCGCCGAGCCGGTCGCCTTCGACCCGCCTCCGCCGCCTCCGCCCGCCGACCCCGCGCCGCCTGCCGAACCGGCACCAGCCGAGCCGGCCGCCCTCGATGCCCCGCCGCCGGCAGACGCTCCACCGCCAGCCGATGCTCCACCGCCGGCCGATGCCCCGCCGCCGGCCGATGCTCCACCACCGGCCGATGCTCCACCGCCGGCAGACGCTCCCCCGCCCGCCGAAGAATCGGCACCGCCGGCCCCACCCGCCGACGCGCCCTCGGACGTCCACCAGGCCACCACAGTGGCGCATTGGACCTTCGCCGACGATCCGGTCCCAGGCCTGCCGGCGATTCCAGGGCTGCCCACCGATCCGGCCGCCGCGGGCACCGCGATCCACGACCTTCAGGTGCCGGCGCAGATCGCACCCCTGCTCGATCCGGCGAACCTGCCCGACACCAGCAAAGGACTGCCCGTCGCACCGCCGCAAAACATGGACCCGAGCTACGTGAAAGACCTGCTCAAAGCCATCCAGTCGCAAAGCGTGAGCGGTAACCCGGCCCTGTCCTCGCTCGCCTGACCGGAGCAAGCAACCCCGCGAATTGCGCGGGTGGAAATCGTCGACCTAGCGGTTGATCACGGTGACGGGATGCACGTACGGCAGCTCGTCGGCAGGCAGCGGGAAGACCACGTCGCCGTAGGGAGACAGGGCGCCCACCCGATCGGTCGCCAGTTCGCTCACCGCGTGGTCGTCTGGGTTGGTTGTCGGCCAGCCCCTGTCGACATAACGGGTCCTCTGGGCCTTCTTGTCAGCGTTATCTGCCACGGGTCCCATTCTGACAGGTCCTGCCCGCTCTTGACGGCTGGGCTCTCCCATTCGTCTCACGCCGTCGCCTCGGAAGGCTCACTCCGGCGGCTGCTTTAGGCTGGTCAGCAATGACTGAACACACCCCGGGCGTCCCGCTGGGGTCCTGGCTGGCCGACTTGCCCGACGAGCGGCTGATCCGTCTGCTGGAACTACGACCCGACCTTGCCCAGCCACCGCCGGGCAGCATCGCGGCCCTCGCCGCCCGCGCCCAGGCCCGGCAGTCGCTCAAGGCCGCCAGCGACGAACTGGACTTCTTGCGGCTGGCGGTGATCGACGCGCTGGTAGTTCTGCACGCGGATACCGCGCCGGTAACCGTCGCCAAGTTGCTGGCGCTGATCGGCGGTCGTGCGCCCGAATCCGAGGTGCGCGACGCCCTCGATGACCTCAGAGAACGCGCCCTGGTGTGGGGTGACACCGAATTACGAGCGGCCCCCGATGCCGGTGCCGGTCTGCCCTGGCATCCGGGTCAGGTGACCCTGGAAGACGCTTCGCATAGCGGTGATCAGATTGCCGAGCTGATCGACGGTCTCAACGGCCCACAGCGCGAAGTTCTGGACAAGCTGCTGGAGGGGTCGCCGCTGGGACGCACTCGCGACGCCGCGCCCGGGGCGCCCGCGGATCGCCCAGTGCCACAACTGCTCGCGATGGGACTGCTGCGGCGAATCGACGCCGACACGGTGATCCTGCCGCGCCACGTCGGGCAGGTGCTGCGCGGCGAGGAACCCGGGCCCGCGCGGCTGGCCGCGCCGGATCCGGTAGTCGCCACCACCACGTCCGCCGACGCCGACGCCGCAGCCGCGGGCGCAGTCATCGACCTGCTGCGCGAGCTCGATGTCCTGCTCGAAACACTCGGCGCGACACCGATTTCCGAGCTGCGCAGCGGCGGCTTAGGAGTGCGTGAGGTCAGGCGGCTGGCGAAGATCACCGGCATCGACGAGGCCCGACTGGGTTTGATCCTCGAGCTGGCGGCCGCAGCGGGCCTGATCGCCAGCGGCCTACCCGATCCGCAACCGGCCGGCGGGGAGGCACCCTACTGGGCGCCGACGGTGGCCGCGGACCGGTTTGCCGAAGCCTCCCCCGCCGAACGCTGGCACCTGCTGGCCACTACCTGGCTTGATCTAGCGGCTCGTCCGGCGCTGATCGGGACCCGCGGGCCCGACGCTAAACCCTATGCCGCACTGTCGGATTCGCTGTACTCGACGGCAGCCCCGCTGGACCGGCGGCTGCTGCTGGGCACGCTGGCCGAGCTGCCGGCCGGTGCCGGAGTGGACAAGACCACTGCGTCGGCGGCGCTGATCTGGCGGCGGCCGCGCTGGGCCAAGCGGCTACAGCCGGCGCAGGTGGCGGACCTGCTGGAAGAGGCACACCTGCTCGGCTTGGTGGGCCGCGGAGCGATCAGCACGCCCGGCCGCGCGTTGGTTGACGGCGGCTTAAAAGGTGGAGACGCCGACGTCGTCGACGCGATGGCACGTGCGCTGCCCGCGCCGATCGACCACTTCCTGGTGCAGGCCGACCTGACGGTCGTGGTGCCTGGGCCGCTCGAACGTTATCTCGCCGAGGAGCTGGCAGCCGTGGCCACCGTCGAGTCCGCGGGCACGGCGATGGTGTACCGCGTCAGCGAGCAGTCGATCCGGCACGCATTGGATGTCGGCAAAACCGCCGACGCATTGCACTCGCTGTTCGGCAAGCACTCCAAAACGCCTGTGCCACAAGGGCTGACCTACCTGATCAACGACGTCGCACGCCGGCACGGGCAACTGAGGATTGGCATGGCCGCATCTTTCGTGCGATGCGAAGACCCAACGCTGCTCGCCCAGGCGGTGGCCTCCGCCAAGGCCCAAGCGCTGGGCCTGCGGGTGTTGGCGCCGACGGTGGCGATATCCCAGGCACCGATCAGCGAGGTGCTCTCGGCCTTGCAGGACGCCGGTTTCGCCCCGGCCGCCGAGGACTCCACCGGCGCCATCGTCGACATCCGGACCCGCGGCGCCCGGGTACCCGCGCCGCAGCGCCGTCGGCCGCACCGACCCATACCACGCCCGAGCGGGGAAAGCCTGGGCGCGGTCGTCGCGGTGCTACGCAAGGTGACCACCGCACCGTTCGGCAGTGTCCGGATTGACCCGGCGGTGGCGATGTCGCTGCTGCAGCGCGCCGCCCAGCGGCAGGACACCGTGGTCATCGGCTACGTCGACGCCGCCGGGGTGGCTACCCAACGGGTGGTGTCGCCGATCACGGTGGCCGGCGGGCAGCTGGTGGCCTTTGATTCCGCCTCCAGCCGCGCACGTGAGTTCGCCATCCACCGCATCACCTCGGTGGTACGCGCCGACGACGATGCAGAGCGCAGCGATGCTGAGGAGCGGCGCTAGGTGTCGGCCGACGACGAGGCAGAGCGCAGCGCTGCTGAGGAGCGGCGCAGATGATGTCGGCCGACGACGGATAATGGGGGTCTATGACGAAGAGGAGCGGCGCTAGTGCCTGACGGGCCGTTGATCGTGCAGTCCGACAAGACGATGCTGCTCGAGGTTAACCACGAGCTGGCCGGCGCGGCGCGGGCGGCGATTGCTCCGTTCGCCGAGCTGGAACGCGCACCTGAGCATGTGCACACCTACCGCATCACCCCGCTGGCGCTGTGGAACGCGCGCGCCGCGGGCCACGACGCCGAGCAGGTGGTCGACGCACTGGTCAACTACTCACGCTATGCCGTACCGCAGCCGCTGCTGGTCGACATCGTCGACACCATGGCTCGCTACGGGCGGCTGCAGTTGGTCAAGAGCCCGGCGCACGGCCTGACGCTGGTCAGCCTGGACCGCGCCGTGCTCGAGGAAGTGTTGCGCCACAAGAAGATCGCGCCGATGCTGGGCGCGCGGATCGACGACGACACCGTCATCGTGCATCCCAGCGAGCGGGGCCGGGTCAAACAGATGCTGCTCAAGATCGGCTGGCCCGCCGAGGATCTGGCCGGATATGTCGATGGCGAGGCACATCCGATCTCCTTGCGGCAGGACGGCTGGCATCTGCGCGACTATCAGGAGATGGCCGCCGAGTCGTTCTGGGCCGGCGGATCGGGCGTGGTGGTCCTGCCGTGCGGAGCGGGCAAGACACTCGTCGGCGCGGCTGCTATGGCGAAGGCCAGTGCGACGACGCTGATTCTGGTCACCAACACCGTCGCCGGCCGCCAGTGGAAACGTGAACTGATCGCCCGCACCTCGCTCACCGAGGAGGAGATCGGCGAATACTCCGGGGAGCGCAAGGAAGTTCGGCCGGTCACCATCGCCACCTATCAAGTGATCACCCGCCGCACCAAGGGCGAGTACCGCCACCTCGAGCTGTTCGACAGCCGCGACTGGGGGTTGATCGTCTACGACGAGGTGCACCTGCTGCCGGCGCCGGTGTTCCGGATGACCGCCGACCTGCAGTCGCGGCGACGGCTGGGGTTGACCGCGACGCTGATCCGCGAGGACGGCCGCGAGGGCGACGTGTTCTCGCTGATCGGGCCGAAACGCTATGACGCGCCGTGGAAGGACATCGAGGCGCAAGGCTGGATCGCGCCGGCGGAGTGCATCGAGGTGCGCGTCACGCTGACTGACAGCGAACGGATGACGTACGCCACCGCCGAACCCGAGGAGCGCTATCGGGTCTGCTCGACGGCGCATTCGAAGATCGCGGTGGTCAAGTCGATCCTGAGCCGCCACCCGGGTGAGCAGACCCTGGTGATCGGCGCCTACCTCGATCAGCTCGACGAGCTCGGTGCGGTGCTGGACGCCCCGGTGATCCAGGGGTCCACCAAGACCGCCGAGCGCGAGGCGCTGTACGACGCATTCCGTCGCGGTGAGGTGAGCACGTTGGTGGTTTCCAAGGTCGCCAATTTCTCCATCGACCTGCCGGAAGCCGCAGTGGCGGTGCAGGTTTCGGGCACATTCGGCTCACGGCAGGAGGAGGCCCAGCGACTGGGGCGGCTGCTGCGGCCCAAGGCCGACGGCGGCGGCGCGGTGTTCTATTCGGTGGTGGCCCGCGACAGCCAGGACGCCGAGTACGCCGCGCACCGGCAACGGTTTCTGGCCGAGCAGGGCTACGGCTACATCATCCGCGACGCCGACGACCTGCTGGGCCCGGCAATTTAGCGCGAGCTAGAGGGACAGGATGGTCGCCGACGAGGTACCGGGTGCGCCGTATACCTGGGCGAGGCCGACGCGCGGGTTGCCGGGCACCTGACGCTCACCCGCCTCGCCGCGCAGCTGGCGCACCAGCTCATGTACCTGACGCAGCCCCGATGCGCCGATCGGCTCGCCGTTGGCGATCAGCCCGCCGTCGGTGTTGACCGGAATCGAGCCGTGGATCTCGGTGGCGCCGTCGGCCACCAACTTTTCCTGCTCGCCGTCGGCGCACAGACCGGTCTCGGCCATGTGGATGACCTCGGCGCCCGCGTCGGTGTCCTGCAGCTGGGCGATGTCGACGTCCTCGGGTCCGATACCCGCTGCCTCGTAGGCGGCTTTGGCCGCGTACACGGTGGGCGAAACATCTTCGTCTAACGGCGCGAAGGTGGCGTGCACCTCGTAGGCGCCGTAGCGGCGGGTGCGGATCTCGGTGGCTCGCACGTAGACCGGTTTGTCGGTGAATTTGTGCGCCATGTCGGCTCGGCACATGACCACCGCCGCGGCACCCTCGTCGGGTGCACAGAACATGTACTGCGTCAGCGGGTAGTTCAGCACGGTCGAGTTGAGGATCTGATCTTCAGGAATCGGCTTGCGACGGAATGCATTCGGGTTCAGCGCCCCGTTGCGGAAGTTCTTCGCGGCCACTTTGGCCAGCGTGGCCTGGGAGATGTTGTGATCGTGCAGGTATTTGTTGGCCTTCATGCCGAAGAACTTGGTGGTGACGAACTGCCCGTTCTGCGCATACCACTGCGGCAGCGCCAGCTTGGCCGGGTCATCAGTGAAGGCGCCGCGGGGGTGCTTGTCCAAGCCGATGGCGATGCCGAGGTCATACTTGCCCAATCGGATGGTGTCGGCGGTCTGCTGAATCGCGCTGGCCGCGGTGGCGCAGGCGTTGAAGACGTTGGTGAAGGTGATGCCGGTCAGCCCGACCAGGCGGGTCACCGCATCGGGGTTGGACACCTCGTGGCTGCCGCCGAAACCGAATTGGATGTCCTTCCAGTCCACACCGGCGTCGGTCAACGCGAATTGGATGGCCTCGGCGCCCATCTGCATCGCGGTTTTCTCGAACCTGCCGAAGGGATGCAGGCCCACGCCGATGATGGCTACTTGGTTGCTCATGTCACTCATGCCGCTGGCTCCTCTTAGGTAGATGGTGGCGACCCGCTTCACGCGGCTCCCGCCGCGCTCGCGATCGCCACTAGACCGGTTGGAAGGCGAACGTGACGATCTCGTTGCCGTCAGCGTCGGTCGTCAACGGCACCATGGTGAGCTCGACCTGCTGGCCGAACTCGAGCTTGGCCGGGTCATTCTCGGTCAACCGGCCCTCGACTCGGATCACGTCACCAAGCTGGACCAGGCCCACGCCGAACGGCACGAAATCATCACCGGTCGGGCCGGCGTAGGGAGCTCCGGGCGGAAAACCCTGGGTGGTCCATGCCACCAAGGTTCCGCTGCGGGGCAACAGCAACTCACTCATCTCGCCGCCGCTGCAGCGCGGACACCGCTGCTGCACTGGGAAGGTGGTGGCGCCACAGTCACCGCATCGACTGCCGATCAGCTGCGGGCTGTCGTCGGGCCAAGTCGAGATGTCGGGGGCGAGTGCTTTCTGCATCGAACGATCCTTTGGTCTCTGCCTGCGGTAATGCGCTCACTAAAAGGTACAACAGCATTCCATCAAAGTGGAAACCGCGTTCTCGCGCTGTTTGAGGCGACTGATGCCCTGCCGTTTTCCCTTCACCCGGAGCCAAACTCTTCAGCCCGACGGCCAAGTCCACCTACTGTCTTCAAGGGCAATGCCGCCGCCGACCCGTTAGCGCATGTCCGCTTGACCTCAGGGGTTCGTCGAATAATGGTGCGCACTGCTGGCCAGACGGTCGCCCGATCAGAGCCGACATCGGCAGTCACGAAAGTCTGGGAAACCCATCGGTGGAGCATCATCAGGCTCTCATCTCCGGTGGTGCTCGTTGTGTTGTGGCAGCTTCTCAGTGCCACCGGCCTCATACCGCAGGATGTTCTGCCGGCGCCACAGTTGATCTTCGACGCCGGGTTACAACTGATCCAAAACGGAAAACTCGTCGAGGCCCTGGCGGTGTCCGGGCTCCGCGTCGTGGAAGGCCTGCTACTGGGTGGCCTGATCGGGATCGCCTTGGGTGTGGCCGTCGGGTTGTCGCAATGGTTCGAGGCCACCGTCGACCCGCCGCTGCAGATGCTGCGCGCGCTTCCACACCTGGGGTTAATCCCGTTGTTCATCCTCTGGTTCGGTATCGGCGAGCTGCCGAAAGTACTGCTGGTTGCGCTCGGGGTCAGTTTTCCGTTGTACCTCAATACGTTCTCCGCGATCAGGCAAGTCGACCCCAAACTGCTGGAAACTGCGGACGTTCTCGGCTTTTCGTTATGGCAACGACTGCGCATCATCATCTTGCCGAGCGCGGCACCGCAGGTGTTGGTGGGGCTTCGACAGTCGTTGGCGATCGGGTGGTTGACGCTGATCGTCGCCGAACAGATCAACGCGGACAAAGGCATTGGATTTTTGATCAACAACGCGCGCGATTTCCTGCGCATCGACATCATCATTTTCTGCTTGGTCGTCTACGCGCTGCTGGGCATCACGACCGACGCCGTCGTCCGAGCGCTGGAACACCGGGCTCTGAGGTACCGCACATGACCTTGACATCGGAACGGCAGGCCGTCATCGTCGGCAGGCTCAGCAACGTCGACAAGTGGTACGGCACACGCCACATCCTCGATGACATCTCCTTGGCGATCCGCACTCAGGAGATCGTCGCGTTGGTCGGTCGCAGCGGATGCGGCAAATCGACCGTTTTGCGGGTGCTGGCCGGGCTTTCCCCGGACCACACCGGCAAGCGTGAGGTCACCGGCGCACCGGCGATGGCGTTCCAGGAGCCGCGACTATTTCCCTGGCGCGATGTGCTGACCAATGTGATCTACGGGCTCAACCGCACCACGCTGTCGCACGATGCGGCACGGCGGCGCTCCGAGCAGGCTTTGGCCGAGATCGGGCTTGCCGACCATGCGCACGCATGGCCACTCACACTTTCCGGCGGTCAGGCACAACGGGTTTCGCTGGCCCGTGCGCTGGTGGCCGAACCGCAACTGTTGCTGCTCGACGAGCCATTCGGCGCGCTGGATGCGCTCACCCGGCTGTCCATGCGCGCATTGCTGCTCGACCTATGGCGCCGGCACGGATTCGGCGTGCTGCTGGTTACTCACGACGTGGACGAGGCAATCGACCTCGCCGACCGGGTGCTGGTCCTCGAGGGCGGCCGGGTTGCCCACTCCATCACCGTCGAATCCCCGCGGCCCGCTCCGTCGGAGCGCACTGCCCGGCACGACCACTATCGCGCTGACCTTCTCGACAAGCTCGGTGTTCGGCTTTGACGGCTACACACCGCACCGCCGTTCGGATGGCGTTTCACGTCGTCCTGGCGCTGGCGCTCGTGACCAGTGTGTCGGCATGTGTGTCACGGTCCCTGGGACCACAGCTGATAGGGGTGCCGGCGGCGGTGCCGTTGTCGGAGCTTTCCGGAGTGACCCTGCAAGTCGGCGACCAGAAGGGCGGCACCGAAGCGTTGCTGCGCGCCGCCGGCGCCTTGGACAACTTGCCCTACCGGGTGACTTTCTCGACATTCACCTCGGGGCCGCCACAGATCGAGGCGTTGGCCGCAGGCAAAATCGATTTTGCCGTGACTGGCGATACTCCGCCGGTTTTCGGTGCGGCGGCCAACGCCAAGACCAGGGTGGTTTCGGCGTGGGACGGCGCGGGGACCGGCGAGCAGATCTTAGTGCGCACCAATTCATCAATTGCCACGGTTCACGATCTGTTGGGTAAGACCATTCTGGTGGCCAAGGGCAGCGCCGCGCACGCCAACGTGCTCGAGCACCTCGCCGACACCGGGCTGAAGCCGAAAGACGTCAAGCTGGTCTTCCTGCAGCCCGCCGATGCACTGTCGGCGTTCGCCAACGGACAGGGCGACGCCTGGGTGATCTGGGATCCATACACGGCGCAGGCCAATCTCACCCTGAAGGTACGCAGTATCGGGTCCGCCGAAAACGGCTACCAGTTCGGCAGCGCGTCCGTCCGGGCGCTGACCGATCCGAAACGCAACTCCGCGCTGGCCGAATTGCTGATCCGCTACGAGCGAGCAGCGCAATGGGCAAGGGACAATCCTTCGGAGTGGGCCAGAAAGTATGCCGCCGCCGTGAATCTGAACCTCAGAATTGCCGAGCTCGCGCAGAGCCGACTGCGGCGGCTGCCAATCCCGCTCGACGACCATGTGGTGGCGGCCGAACAACGGCTCGCCGACTTGTTCGCGGCCGCCGACCAGATTCCAGAGGCGCCCGACTTCGCCAAGTGGGTCGACCGTAGGTTTAACAGTGTGCTCGCGGTGAGCAGCTTGAAGTGACCTTTGCGAGGAGACGACTATGACGATCACCGTGATACTTGAACTCAGGTTCAAGCCCGACGAAGTCGCCGCGGCGCGCGAGCTTTTCGGCCGGGTGCTGCAAGACACCCGAGCGTTCGAGGGGAACCTGGGAACCGACGTGCTTATCGACGAGGACGACGAAGCGCATTGGCTCATCTACGAACTTTGGGACAGCGTCGAGCACGACGAGGCCTACCGCAGGTTTCGTGCCGGCGAGGGCAAGATCACGCAGCTGCCTCCCCTGCTCGCCGCGCCTGGTGTCAAGACGCGGTACGAGCCTTCCGACATCTGAACACGCCGACTACCTCAGCGCGGGAATCACTTCACGTTCGAACAGCTCGATGCCGGAACGGTCATAGGCGGCCTCCGGGAAATAACAGATCACGTACTCGCAGCCCAAACCGCGCAGACGTTGCAGCCGCTCGACCACCTGTTCCGTTGTCCCCGTGGCCGAATCCGGTCCGCTGCCACTGGCGATCATCGCATCGGCCGCCGCTTCGGGGACATAGCCGATCATCCGGTCGCGGATGCGCTGCAGCCGGTCTTTGACGTCGGCCTCGGAGGTGCCGAGGGTTGCGTTGACATTGGCCGAGCGCACGATCGCGCCGAAGTCGGTGCCCACGTCGCGGCAATGCCCGGCAAGCACTTCGGATTTGTGTGCAAAGCCCTCGGATTCGCCAGTAAAGTTGGTGTACTGCGCGTATTTCGCGGCGATGCGCAACGTCACCTTCTCACCTCCGCCGGCGATCCACAGCGGAATGCCGTTGTCCTGCAGAGGCTTGGGGGCCACAATCGCGCCGTCGACCTGGTAATGCTTACCGTCAAAGCTGACCTTGCCGTCGCGCCAGGCGTCGCGCATGATCTGCACGCCCTCGTCCAACCGAGCCAACCGCACCCCGGCCGACGGGAAGCCGTATCCGTAAGCGCGCCATTCGTGTTCGTACCAGCCGCCGCCGATGCCCATCTGGATCCGGCCACCGGAGATGATATCCGCGGTAGCCGCGACTTTGGCCAGGTACACCGGATTGCGATAACTCATCGCCGTGCACATCTGGCCTAGCTTGATCCGCGACGTGGTCGCGGCGTAAGCCGACATCAGCGACCACGCTTCGTGGGTGGCTTCGCCGGTCGGCATCGGCACGGTGTGAAAGTGGTCGTATACCCACAACGAGTCCCACGCGCCGTCGTCGGCGTGGGACGCCAGGTCCCGCATCACCGCCCAGTGCTTGGCCGGGTCAATCCCGACCAGATCCATCCGCCAACCCTGTGGAATGAAGAGTCCGAATCGCATAGCTACGGACTCTAGCCCGACGACGATTGGTCGATTCCCAGGGCGGCCAGCGCTCCGTCGACGGTTGCGCGACGCAGTTTCTCGTAGGGTGTGTCGGGGAATTGCAGACAGCAGTCCTGCAGGCCGCCGAAGGCGATCACCGCGCGGGTTGACTGCTCGAGCGTGGGACGCCGACCGAAAACCAGCTTCCCCAGCCGGTCACGCCAGGCAAGCAGTTGATCGATCAGGCCGAGATCGGCGAGGGTCGTCAACTCGGCGACCACTAACACCAGATCGCGGCGGTGCGCAAAGTGATAGTCGAAGTACCCCTCGAGCAATTCACGTGGGGTCGCATCGCGTGCGCGTTCGTGGTCGGCAATGAACCGCTCCCCCTCGTCAATCAGAGGTTGCACGATGCTGCGGACCAGGTCCTCCCGCGACGTGAAGTGGTAGTACAGGGCCGGCTTGGTGAGTCCGAGCTTGTCGGCGATGTCCTGCAGGCTGGTGCGTTGCACACCTTGGCTCGTGAACAACTCACGGGCGACGTCCTGAATGCGCTCGCGGGTGTCGGAGCGGGGCCTGCTCACCCAACGAGTTT
>NZ_DATMLH010000041.1:0-6869 GCF_035570115.1 Mycobacterium sp. | reverse complement strand
GCTTCGGGATCAGACCGAAACAATCCAAAAGCTCTGTCGCCGAACGGCGCCCGCGAACTCCAGATCTTCTGGCCGTTGAGCAGCCAACCCCCGTCGGTGCGGGTCGCTGTCGAGCGCAGTGAGGCCAGGTCGCTGCCGGACTCTGGCTCTGACCAGGCCTGCGCCCAGATCTCCTCGCCGCTGGCCATCTTCGGCAAGACTCGATCGAGCTGTTCCTCGGCGCCGTGCGCGAACAACGTCGGCGCCAGCATCGAGGTGCCGTTGGCGCTGGCCCGCCCGGGCGCCCCGGCGCGGAAGTATTCCTCCTCGAAGACCACCCACTGCAGCAGGGTTGCGTCGCGGCCACCGTACTTACGCGGCCAGGTGATCACCGACAAACCTGCCTCGAAAAGCACCTTGTCCCAGCGCCGATGCTGCTCGAATCCTTCGGCGGTGTCATAGGACAGTGTCGGGAACGCGCCCCGGTTCACAGTCAGGAACTCACGCACTTCCTGCTGGAATGTCTGCGTGTCGTCGTCGAAATCAAGGTCCATCACGGCATCTCTCGCAGTAGCGGTTTGACCACCTTGCCGCCCGCGTTGCGTGGCAGCGTGTCGACAAACCTCACCGAACGGGGGGCTTTGAAGTTGGCCAAGTACCCACGGGTGTAAGCGACCACCGCCCGCTCGTCGAGACCGGATCCGGGCCGCGTCACCAGGAAGGCTCGGCCGACCTCGCCCAGCCGCTCGTCGGGCACGCCGATCACCGCGCAGTCCAACACACCGTCCAGGCGGGCGAGCACTTGCTCGATCTCGGCCGGGTAGACGTTGAAACCGCCGCAGATGTACATGTCCTTGAGGCGGTCGGTGATCTGGAGATTGCCTGAGCCGTCAAGCTTTCCGACGTCACCGGTGTGCAGCCAGCCGTCAGCGTCTATGGTGTCCGCAGTGGCTTGCGGGTCGTCGAGATAACCGAGCATCACGTTGGGGCCACGCAGCAGCACCTCTCCTGTTTCGGCACCGTGAGCCCCGTCGATTCGCAACTCGAAATCGGCGATCGGGCGTCCGCAGGTGGTGGCCACCGTGACGGCGTCGTCGTCGGAGCGGCACATGGTGCCGAACCCGTTGCATTCGGTCAGGCCGTAGGCGGTGAGCACGATGTCGATGTCCAGTTCGGTCTGCATCCGCTCGATCAACACCACCGGCACCGTGGCCGCGCCGGTGACCGCGAACCGCAGTGAGCTCAGGTCGTAGCGGCCGCGGGCGGGATGGTCGAGCAACGTCTGGTAGATGGTCGGCGGCCCGGGCAGCACGGTGATCCGGTGCTCGGCCACCGCGCGCATCGCCTGCTCGGCGTCGAAGGTCAGTTGCGGGATCAGCGTGGCGCCGGTCTGAAGGCAGGCCAGGATTCCGGCCTTGTAGCCGAAGTTGTGGAAGAACGGATTGATGCACAGGTATCGGTCGTCGCTGGTGATCTTCCCGCAGGCCGCCCACGCCGCCGAACCGGACAGCGATTGGCGGTGCGCGCACAGCACGCCTTTGCTGCGGCCGGTGGTGCCGGAGGTGAACAGGATGTCGGAGAGGTCGTCGGGACGGACTGCGGCGGCGCGGGCATCGGCGGCCGCTTGGTTCTCCGGGTCGGAGCCGCGACTGACGAACTCGTCCCACGTCCCGTCGTTGACACGCGCGCTGCTTTCTGGCCTTTCTATGGGCACCCGCACGATGTGACGCAGATCGGGCAAGGCAGCCCGGTCGAGATCGGCGACCCTGTCCGCGCCGAGGAACTCACCCATCCCCACCAGCAGCGGAGCACCGGTGCGGGCCAGGATGTCGGCGGCCTCGGTCGCGGTGTAGCGGGTGTTCAGCGGTACCACAGTGGCGCCCGCGTAGTGGGTGGCCAGGCAGGCAACGACCCAGTGCCAGGTGTTCGGCGACCAGATCGCCACCCGGTCGCCTGTGCTCACACCCAGCGCGATCATCGCCGCCGCGGCGCGACGGACTTCCTCGCGCAACTCGGCAAAGGTGAGGGTGCGATCTGGCGTGACCAGCGCGTTGTGGTCGGGGAGCTCCCGCCCGATGCGGTCCAACGCCGCAGGAATGGTCTGCGGATGGCTCGACATCGAACTCCTCAGTGCTCGAGCCCACGGATTCATCCAGCCGCCGGGGCTAACAAAGCAAGTGCTTGGTAGGTTAGCCTACAGGGGTGCAGGGCGTCGAGGAGTTCCGGGCCGAGGTACGCGACTGGCTGGCCGAGAATCTGGTCGGCGAATTCGCTGCGCTCAGGGGACTCGGTGGCCCCGGTCGCGAAAACGAGGCGTTCGACGAGCGCCGGGCCTGGAACCGGCAGTTGGCGGAAGCTGGCCTGACCTGTCTGGGCTGGCCGGTCGAGCACGGCGGCCGCGGCCTGTCCGTCGCGCATCGGGTCGCGTTCTACGAGGAGTACGCGATTGCCAACGCGCCCGCAAAAATCAACCACTTCGGCGAAGAACTGCTGGGGCCGACGCTGATCGCCTTCGGAACGCCCGAGCAGCAGCAGCGGTTTCTGCCCCGAATCCTCGACGTCACCGAGTTGTGGTGTCAGGGGTACTCCGAGCCGGGCGCCGGCAGCGACCTGGCCAACGTGTCCACCACCGCGGTGCTGGACGGCGACGAGTGGGTGATCAACGGCCAGAAGGTGTGGACGTCGCTGGCTCACTGGGCACAGTGGTGTTTTGTGGTGGCGCGCACCGAGAAGGGCTCCAAGCGCCACGCCGGCTTGTCGTATCTGCTCGTGCCGCTGGACCAGGACGGCGTGGAGGTCCGCCCGATCGTCCAGCTGACAGGTGACTCGGAATTCAATGAGGTGTTCTTCGACGATGCCCGCACCGATGCCGACTTGGTGGTCGGCGCACCCGGCGACGGCTGGCGGGTCGCGATGGGAACGCTGACCTTCGAACGTGGCGTTTCGACACTGGGTCAACAGATCGTCTACGCGCGCGAGCTGAACGCCGTCGCGGAACTCGCCAAACGCACTGGCGCCGCTGATGATCCGCTGATCCGCGAACGCTTGACCCGGTCGTGGGCCGGCCTGCGGGCGATGCGCTCGTACGCCCTGGCGACGATGGACGTTGAGCAGCCTGGACAGGACAACGTCTCAAAGCTGTTGTGGGCCAATTGGCATCGTGAGCTCGGCGAGATCGCGATGGACGTGCGGGGTAAGGCCGGCCTGGTTTTGGACAGCGGAGACTTCGACGAGTGGCAGCGGCTTTATCTGTTCACCCGTGCCGACACCATTTACGGCGGCTCGAACGAGATTCAACGCAACATCATCGCCGAGCGGGTGCTTGGCCTACCCAGGGAGGCTAGATGACGTTAGCGGTCGCGCCGAAAGAGGTTGCCGGACATGGACTTCTAACTGGCAAGGTCGTGATCGTCACGGCGGCTGCCGGCACCGGCATCGGTTCGGCCACCGCCCGACGGGCGCTGGCCGAAGGCGCCGACGTCGTCGTCTCGGACCACCACGAACGACGCCTTGGCGAGACGGCCGAGGAGCTGTCGGCGCTGGGCCTGGGTCGCGTCGAGCATGTGCTCTGCGACGTGACGTCCTCGGCGCAGGTCGACGCGCTGATCGCGTCGGCCCATGCACGGATGGGCCGTATCGACGTGCTGGTCAACAACGCCGGCCTGGGCGGGCAAACACCGGTGGCCGATATGACCGATGAGGAATGGGACCGCGTTCTCGACGTCACGCTGACGTCGGTCTTTCGCGCTACCCGCGCGGTGCTGCGTTACTTCCGCGACGCCGACCACGGCGGGGTGATCGTCAACAACGCCAGCGTCCTCGGCTGGCGCGCTCAGCACTCGCAATCCCACTATGCGGCAGCCAAAGCCGGGGTGATGGCGCTGACTCGTTGTAGCGCAATCGAGGCCGTCGACTACGGAGTGCGGATCAATGCGGTATCGCCGAGCATCGCCAGGCACAAGTTCCTGGACAAGACCACCTCGGCCGACCTACTCGATCGGCTCTCGGCCGGGGAGGCGTTCGGTCGAGCGGCCGAGCCGTGGGAGGTGGCGGCCACGATTGCGTTTTTGGCCAGCGACTACTCCAGTTACCTGACTGGAGAAGTGATTTCGGTGTCGAGTCAACACCCATGAACCGCCGTGACGAACTTCTGGAGCTGGCGGCGACAATGTTCGCCGAACGCGGGTTACGCGCGACGACAGTGCGAGACATCGCCGACGGTGCGGGCATTTTGTCGGGCAGCCTCTACCACCACTTCGCGTCGAAGGAAGAGATGGTGGACGAGCTGCTGCACAGCTTCCTGGACTGGCTGTTCAGCCGCTACCAGGAAATCATCGACACGCAGCCGAATCCGCTGGAGCGACTCAAGGGGTTGTTCATGGCGTCGTTCGATGCGATCGAACATCGGCATGCCCAGGTCGTCATCTACCAGGATGAGGCGAAGCGGCTGCTACCGCAGCCCCGGTTCTCCTACCTGGAGGACCTGAACAAACAGCAGCGCAAGATGTGGGTCGACGTGCTGCACCAGGGTATCGAGGAAGGTTATTTCCGTCCCGATCTCGACGTCGACCTGGTTTACCGTTTCATCCGAGACACCACCTGGGTGTCGGTGCGCTGGTATCAGCCCGGCGGACCGCTCACCGCCGAGCAGGTGGGTCGGCAGTATCTCGCTATCGTTCTGGGCGGAATCACCAAAGAAGGAGATCAATAATGTCGGAGGCATACGTCGTCGAGGCCGTCCGTACCGCCGTTGGTAAGCGCAACGGATCGCTTGCCGGTGTGCATCCGATCGACCTGGGTGTGGCCGCATTTCACGGGCTGTTCGAGCGGGTCGACGTCGACCCCGCAGCCGTCGATGACGTGGTCGTCGGCTGCGTGGACGCGATCGGCGGGCAGGCCGGCAACATCGGTCGCAACGCCTGGCTGGCGGCGGGCTATCCCGAAGAGGTTCCGGGGGTGACCGTCGACCGGCAGTGTGGCTCCAGCCAGCAGGCGATTTCTTTTGGTGCACAGGCGATCATGGCCAACACCGCTGACCTGATCCTGGCCGGCGGCATGCAGAACATGAGCCAGATCCCGATCGCGTCGGCGATGGTGGTCGGCAAGGAGTTCGGGTTCACCTCGCCGACCAACGAGTCGAAGAACTGGCTGCATCGCTACGGCGATCAGGAGATCTCGCAGTTCCGCGGCGCGGAGCTGATCGCCGAACGGTGGAACCTGTCCCGCGAGGAGATGGAGCAGTTCGCGCTGATCAGCCACGAGCGGGCGCTGGCCGCAATCCGAGGCGGACACTTCGACAACGAAGTAATTGCCGTTGAAATAGATGGGGTCGGATTCCGGATCGACGAGGGGCCGCGCGAGACGTCGCTGGAGAAGATGGCCGCGCTGAAGACACTGTCGGAGGGCGGCCGGCTGACGGCCGCGGTGGCCAGCCAAATCTCCGATGGCGCCAGTGCGGTGCTGCTAGCGTCCGAGCAGGCCGTCAAGGACCACAAACTCACACCGCGAGCCCGGATCCATCACATCAGCGCCCGCGGCGCCGACCCGGTATTCATGCTCACCGGACCGATTCCGGCCACCCGCTACGCGCTGGAGAAGACCGGGCTGTCCATCGATGACATCGATACGGTCGAGATCAACGAGGCGTTCGCGCCGGTCGTGTTGGCCTGGCTCAAGGAGATCAAGGCCGACCCGGAGAAGGTCAACCCCAACGGCGGCGCGATCGCGCTCGGTCATCCGTTGGGCGCCACCGGGGCAAAGCTCTTCACCACCATGCTCAACGAGCTGGAGCGCACCGGCGGCCGCTACGGCCTGCAGACGATGTGCGAGGGCGGCGGCACCGCCAACGTCACCATCATCGAACGGCTGTAACGCCGGCGATGATGTCGTCGACCGTGCGCTGAGCCAGCGATTCCACCTCACGGCGTCTCGCGCCGCGCAGTGGTCCACGCAGGGCCAGTTCGGCGAACCCGTGCACGGCCGACCAGCACGGCCACTCGGCGCCGTCGCGTCGCTCGGGCGGCAGCGCTCCTGCATCCCTCATGGCGTTGAGCGCCTCGACCAACGCGACATACGGTGGGGCCAAATCTGTTTCGTCGGGGGCGTCGGATCCAAAGAATGCCACCGTGAACCAACCAGGTTCGTCCAACGCGAACCCGATGTAACCAAGCCCGACCGCTCGCAACCGATCGCACGCTTGCTGCACAGTTGAGCCGCGTCGGCGGGCCGAGCTGTGCATCCGCGCCGCCATCCGGGATTGGATAGCCGCCGCAACCGCCCGCAGCAATGCTTCCCGGTCGGCGAAATGACGGTACGCGGCATTAGGCGAAACCCCAACGCGCCGAGTCGCTTCCCGGATGGTGAGCGCGTCGGGCCCACCAGCCCGGGTGAGTTGAAGGCCCGCGTCGATCAATGCCGCGCGCAGATCGCCGTGGTGGTAACCGGTCTTTGCGTCAGTCAACCCTTGACCCTCCTCGGGGCCGAAGTGTACGGTGTGAACATTACCATGTTGACGGCGTAAACATCGCATCGGAGGATTTCTCGTGAAAACCGCAGGATTGCCACCCGTCGTGGACCAGGAAGCCTGGCAGCGCGAATTGGATGCCCTTCGCGTCCGGGAAAAGGCGGCCACCCGCGAGCTCGACGCCATTGCCGCACAGCGACGACGACTGCCGATGGTTGAGATGCCGGACTATGTATTGGAATCCGAGAACGGACCGGTGCGGTTAGCGGACGTGTTTGACGGTAAGTCGCAGCTGATCGTCTACAGCCACATGTGGTTCCCAGGTGAGGAGTGGCAATGCCCGGGTTGCACCGGCTTCACCTCACAGTTCACCCGGCTGGAGTTTCTGGACAACTATGACGCCCGATTCGTCATCGTCACACAGGGG
>NZ_DATMLH010000040.1:0-40895 GCF_035570115.1 Mycobacterium sp. | reverse complement strand
CGGGATCACCGTCAATGCCGTCCCGCCGGGATTCGTCGACACGCCGATGCTGCGCAGCGCGGAGAGTCGGCATCTACTCGGTGGCTCGGTGGAGGACCACATCAATCGCACACCGGTGCGCCGGGTCGGAAAGCCCGAAGATATCGCCGCCGCGTGTTCGTTTTTCATATCCGAGGAGGCCAGTTACATCACCGGCCAGATCCTCGGTGTCAACGGCGGTCGCAACACCTGAGAGGGATCTGGAAGGGACCAATGTACGAGAGAGACCAACTGTTCATCGACGGGAAGTGGGCTCCGCCGGTTGCTAAGACGGGTTCTGACGCCGTCATCACGGTGATATCGCCGCACAGCGAGTCGGTCATAGGTCACGCCGCCTGCGCGGGCCCCGCGGACGTGGATCGTGCTGTCGAAGCCGCCCGGGCGGCTTTCGACACCGGGCCGTGGCCGCGCATGCAGCCCGCCGAGCGGATCGAGGCACTCACCCGACTGGCCGGCATCTATAAGGAGCGACGAGCCGACATGGCGGCGCTGATTTCGGCCGAGATCGGCGCTCCCATCAGTTTCGCCAAAAGGGCACAGGTGGCGCTGCCGCTCACGATGATCTCGGCGTTCTGTGCTTTCGCGCAGAACTACGCATGGCAGCAGGCTCGTCCAGGGTTGTACGGCAAGGACATTCGGATTCTGAAGCAACCGGTCGGAGTCGTCGCTGCGATCGTGCCGTGGAACATGCCGCAGTTTCTCACCGTCACCAAGGTCATACCGGCGCTGCTGGCCGGCTGTTCGGTGGTGCTCAAACCCGCGCCCGAGTCAGTGCTCGACGCGCAGTTGCTCGCCGATTTGGTCGCCGCGGCCGACCTTCCGCCGGGCGTGCTGAACGTGGTGCCCGGCGGTCGCGAGGTCGGCGAACTGTTGGTCGGCCACTCAGGCGTCGACAAGGTCTCGTTCACCGGGTCCACGGCGGCCGGCCGCCAGGTGGCGCTTGCTTGCGCCGCGGGGCTGAAGCAGGTCAGCCTCGAACTGGGGGGCAAGTCGGCGGCCATCGTGCTCGATGACGCCGACCCGTCCGCCGTCGCCACCGGAATTCAGATGGCCAGCCTGGCCAACAGCGGGCAGGTGTGCAACGCGCTGAGCCGGATCCTGGTGCCCGAGGCACGCAAGGACGAGTACGTCGACGCGTTGGCCGCCGCGATGTCGTCGATGACGGTGGGCGACCCCGCCGATCCCAACACCCAGATCGGCCCATTGGTGGCAAAGCGCCAGCAGGAACGGGTCCGCGGCTACATCGCGTCGGGCCAGAACGAAGGGGCGCGCCTGGTGACCGGCGGCGCCGCCTTGCCCGACGGTCTCGACACCGGCTGGTATGTGCGGCCGACGCTTTTCAGCGACGCGACCAATGACATGCGGATTGCCCGCGAAGAGATCTTCGGCCCGGTGCTGACCGTCATTCCCTTCCGCGACGAGGACGAAGCGATCCGGATCGCCAACGACTCCGAGTACGGGCTGGCCGGCTCGGTGTTCACCACCGACGTCGATCGCGGGTATGGCATCGCGGCGCGGGTGCGGTCGGGCACTTTCGGCGTCAACGAGGGCTACATCATGGATCCGGTGGCCCCGTTCGGCGGCGTCAAGAACAGCGGCTACGGTCGCGAACTCGGAACCGAAGGAATTGACAGTTACACGGTGAGCCAATCGATTTCCGCTGCGGCGCCGGCGAACTAGTGTCGGCTGCCTCCGACTTCGGCGGGTAACGGCGGCGGCAACGGCTTCGTCGGCGTCGGTGTCGTCGACGGCGGTGGCGCGGCCGGCGCTGATGTACCCGGCGATGCCGCAGGCGTTTTCGGCCCGTGGAAGTACTCCATCGATTCCGTGCGGATCACCTGGTTGCCCTCGCTGACAACCAGGGAACTCGACGTCACCGTGTAGGTGATTCCGTCCCTGTCGGCGACGAATCCGCCGCCGCTGGACGTCGACGCCGGCGCGACCAACTTGGCGCCGTCGCTGATCCGCACTCCGCGGTACTCATATTTACCGCTCGGGGTCTGGCAGATCGCCACCCGCGACGTGGCGGTACTGCCGAAAGCCACCGCCGTGTCCGGCGCCGCACAGCGCGCTGTGGAATCGACGAAACCCAGCGCATCGGTCGCCGGTTCGGCAGTGGCCGCTGGCACGCCGACGGCAAGTAGCGCCCAACACGCCGCCGCGGCGACGGTGGCGCGGCGGGTGCACGGCCCGTACGACGACATCAGGCCTTCACCAAAACATGGCTGACCAGGTGGCGGGCTCAGCCACGCCGCCCAACGACCAAATCGTTAGCTTCTCGATATCCACCGGGCGACTAGGGCTAGATTCGACGCCGGACCCGCACCGATGAAAGGGGCCAAACCATGGCGAACTCCGACCGACTGCTGTTCGATCCGAATACCTACGACCCGTCGCACTTCGATCCTGAGACGCGGCGCCAACTCCGCGCGGTGATCGAATGGTTCGAAGGTCGTGGCAAGGCGAAGTTGCTCCGCGACGATCTCGAAGCGGCCTGGGTGTCGGACTTCCTCGACTTCATCAAGCAGGAAAGGATCTTCGCGACGTTCCTGACGCCGTCGGAGTACGGCGGGGGCGATCCGAACAAACGCTGGGACACCTCCCGCAACGCCGCGCTGAGCGAGATCTTCGGGTTTTACGGGCTGTCGTACTGGTACGCCGAACAGGTCACCATTCTGGGCCTCGGACCGATCTGGCAGAGCGACAACATCAAGGCCAAGGAGCGCGCGGCCAGCCAGCTCGAGGCGGGCGGCGTGATGGCATTCGGGCTCTCCGAGCGTGAGCACGGCGCAGACATCTACAACACCGACATGCTGCTGACGCCCGCTGGCGACAATGGCGCCGCGGGCCCGGAAGAACCGGTCTTTCGCGCGTCGGGGGAGAAGTACTACATCGGCAACGGCAACGTCGCGGGCATGGTGTCGGTGTTCTCCCGCCGCACCGACGTCGACGGCGCCGACGGTTACGTCTGGTTCGTCGCCGACAGCAACCACCAGAACTACGAACTGATCGGCAATGTCGTGCATGGCCAGATGTATGTCAGCAACTTCCGGCTCAACGACTATCCGGTGCACGAGGAGGACATCCTGTGCACCGGCCCGGAGGCGTTCTCGGCCGCACTCAACACCGTTAACGTCGGCAAGTTCAACTTGTGCTCCGGCTCGATCGGGATGTGCGAGCACGCCTTCTACGAGGCGATCACGCATGCCAACAACCGCATCCTGTACGGCAACCCGGTCACCGACTTCCCCCACGTGCGTGCCAGCTTCGTCGAGGCCTACGCCAGATTGGTCGCGATGAAACTCTTCAGCGACCGCGCGATCGACTACTTCCGCAGCGCCAGCCTCGACGATCGCCGATACCTGCTGTTCAACCCGGTGACCAAGTCGAAAGTCACCTCAGAGGGCGAGACGGTGGTCACCTTACTGTGGGATGTGTTGGCCGCCAAGGGCTTCGAGAAGAACACCTACTTCTGCGAAGTGGCGCGGCTGATCGGCGCCTTGCCGCGGCTAGAAGGCACCGTGCACGTCAACGTCGCGCAGATCCTCAAGTTCATGCCCAACTTCATGTTCAACCCGGCGCCTTACCCCGAGATCGGCACTCGCAACGACCCGGCCGACGACGGGTTCTTCTGGGCCCAGGGTCCGGCCCGAGGCGCATCAAGGGTCCGCTTCGCCGATTGGACCGCGGTCTACGAAAAGCACACGAAGATACCGAATGTCGCGCTGTTCTACGACCAGGCCGTCGAACTCAGGAAGCTCCTGGCCACCGCAGCGCCGGATGAGAACCAAATGCGCGACCTCGACTTCCTGCTCGTTGTAGGCCACCTCTTTACTCTGGTGGTCTACGGCCAGCTGATTCTCGAGCAAGCCGATCTGATCGGACTCGATGCCGACCTGGTGGACCAGATCTTCAGTGTCCAGATACGCGATTTCTCCCAACATGCCGTCGCCTTGCACGGCAAGCCGAGTTCCACGTCGCCACAACAAGACTGGGCTATCTCGGCGGTGCGCAAGCCGGTAGTCGATGCCGACCGCTTCGACCGGGTCTGGCAACAGGTCAAGGCCTACGACGGCGCCTACGAGATGCGTGTGTAGCCGGTCGGGGTAAACGGCACGTCATCGGGTGCCGCAAGGCGCGCTGCCAGCAGCGTGCGGGCGGCGTCGCCGATCGGAATTCGCAACGGCAGCTGCGGCTTTTCCGCGGCGTCGGCGACCTCGGCCGCTACCTGCTCGGGCGTGATCATCCCGGCGCGCGGGCCGCCGCCTTTGAGTATGTCGGCGTAGGGGTCGTCGGGCAGGGTGTAGGTAGTCACGTTGTCGAGTGCGCCGGAACTCACTGCGCCGGGCTCGAGCAGCGCTGCCTGGACGCCGAAGGGGGCCGTCTCGATGGCCAGCGCCTCGACGAGCCCTTCCAGCGCCCATTTCGTCGCGGCATACGCCGCGCCGGGTGGCAGTACGACCCGTCCGACGACGCTGGACATGAACAGCAGCTTGCCGTCGCCGCGAGCCCGCATCTGCGGCAGCGCGGCTTGGGCAACACGGATCGCCCCGATCGTGTTGAGGTTGAACAGCCGCTGCAGTTCGGGAAGCGGTATGGCTTCCACGGCCGCGTAGAAAATGTCCGCGGGGTTGACGATGACGATGTCGACGTCACCCGCGGCGGCGAATGCGGCGGTGACGCTGGCGTCCTCGGTGACGTCGAGGGCCAGTCGTTGGCTGACGTCGAGGTCGGCCAGCGAGTGCGGATCACGTGCGGTGGCTACCACGCGGTGTCCGCGGCGGGCGAACTCGACGGTGATGGCGCGGCCGATCCCACGGCTGGCTCCGGTGACGAGGACAGATGACATGGCGTTTACTCCTGGCGGCGAGTTTTCATCGGACGCCAATATAAACTGATCGGTGTACTTCGTTGTTCCAACATACCCGAGGTTTCTTCGGGTGCACATCGATCGCTGCGTGAGACCGGGCCTAGCATCAGCGCATGCGTGACTCCAAGATTCTGATCACCGGTCCGACCGGCCAGGTTGCCAGTCCTATTGCCCAGGCCCTGGCGGCCGACAACGAAGTCTGGGGTATTGCCCGGTTTACCAATGCGGCGGCGCGTGAGGCGCTGGAGAAGTCGGGGGTGCGGTGCGAGACCGTCAACCTGGCCGCCGGGGATTTCACCGGCATCCCGTCCGATTTTGACTACGTGCTCAACTTGGCGGTGGCCAAGAGCGGGAACTGGGACAAAGACCTCGCCGCCAACGCGGAGTCCGTCGGGCTGCTGATGGCCCACTGCCGCAACGCAAGAGCGTTCCTGCAGTGCTCGTCAGGTGCCGTCTACGACCCGCCGGATGAGGAACCACGAACTGAGCGTGCGGCATTGGGCGACAACCACAAACCGCTGTTCCCAACCTATTCCATCTCCAAGATCGCGGGCGAGGTCGTCGCCAGGACGATGGCCCGCGCGCTCGGCGTGCCGACCGTCATCGCCCGGCTCAACGTCCCGTACGGCGACAACGGAGGGTGGCCGTTCTATCACATGGAGATGATGCTGGCCGGCATTCCGATCCCGGTCCCGGCCGGCGGGCCGGCCCGCTACAACCCGATTCACGAGGACGACATCATCGCGACCATCCCGAAACTGCTTGCGGTGGCGTCGGTTCCGGCGACCACGCTCAACTGGTGCGGAGAGCAGGCCGTGAGCCTCCAGGAGTGGTGCGGCTACCTTGGTTCGCTGGTCGGCAAGGAACCGGTCTTCCAGGAGAGCGAGCAGGCGTTACGCGGTAATCCCACCGACCCGAGCCGAATGCGCGAGCTGGTCGGGGTCACCGCGGTCGACTGGCAGGACGGGATGCGTCGGCTGGCAACCAAGTTCCATCCGGAGCTGGTCGGCTCCGGCTAGTCCTCCTTGGCGATCAGCCGCTTGAGCGCTTCGCGATCGGGCGCCAGCAGCTCGTCGATGCGTGACTGGTTCACGTCGGCGACGATGATCTCGCCGACCTCCTGGTACACGTTGCTGAAGATGCCGTGCGACTTCATCTTCTCGGTCTGATAGATGTTGTCCTCGGTCGGTGTGACGTAGTAAACGATCTCCGGCTTGAACCGATGGATCAGCCACAGGTGGATAACGTCCATCAGCCGCTTCTTACGCATCTTCTCGGCGAACGTGTTCTGGTCGCGCACGGTGAGGATGTTGCGTCCGTGCCGGTCCTTGATCGGGTCGACGACCGCGTTGGCAAGCGGCTCTTCCCCGTCGCCGTAGATGCCGAGTTCGAGCACGTCGGATCCGGCGCGTCGCGGACGTAGTCGCACGGACAGCTTCTCGTCGATCTGGTAGTGGTCGCCCCACAGCGCCAGCCATTCCTCCAGCAGCTTCTTCGGCACCTCGGTCTGCACCAGATGCTGATGCTGGGTCGAGCCCGCGCCCATCGCCTTGGTGGTCGCCGTGCGCCCGGAGGACGCGGCGAGCGCGGCATCGCTGCGCGGCCCGCCGACGAGGGTTTGCGGTGTGCGGTAGGGCGACTCGACCAGGCGCATCTTGCGCTGCAGTCGGGCCAGCGCAAGCATGCCGTCCTGCCGTAGCGCGGTGGCGAACTCCTCGGAGGCGACGCCGTCGATCTGGTGTCCGCCGTACGTGATGAAGTTGAAGACGAAGCCCATCTTGCCGAGCTCTTCGGGGAAGGCCCGCATCTCGTCGTCGGTCATGCCGGTGGTGTCCCAGTTGAACGACGGCGAGAGGTTATAGGCGAGCATTTGGTCGGGGTACACGGCGTGGACGGCCTCGGCGAACTGCCGGGCGTCGGCGAGATCGGCGGTCTTGGTCTCCATCCAGAGGAGGTCGGCGAACGGCGCCGCGGCAAGCGATTTCGCGATCGCATAGGGTATGCCGCCACGGATCTGGAAGTAGCCCTCCGGCGTTTTGGCCCGCTCGCAGTCCCATCCGGGATCGGCGCCCAACTCCCGCGCCTTCTCCCGCGCGACGTAGAGCGATGCACGCTCGGCGAACTGCCGCCATTCGGTGGCGCTCATATCGCGCGGTTCACCCTCGCTCTCGGCGAATTCGAGCAGATCCGCGACGGCCTCGCCGAACGTCATCAGCCCGGCGTCGTCCTGCCAGGCGTTGACGAACTTGGACTCGACCTCATCGAAGACGGCGTCGATCGACACCTGCGCGTGGTCCGGGTTGGCGGCCGCCTTGCCGATCAAATCCGCGATGCCGTGACGCTCCAGCCACGCATCGGCAGCGGCGTACTCACCGTCCGGAAGGGCATAGAGGAGGTGGCCGTTGAGCTCGCTGAATCCCGCGTCGTAGAAACGCCGAACCATGGCAAGGAAGCAGGCCTTGTAGGACGGAATCTTGAGGTTGGTGGTGCCGAGTATGAACGGCTGGTCGCGCTCGTCAGCGCGACCGTCGATCAGGTTGGCAGCCTCGGCGTCGGTGCGCGCGACGATGATGCCCGGCACCCGCATGATGTCGAGTTGGAAGCGGGCAGTGTTGAGACGCTTGATCTGTTCGTCGGACGGCACCAGAACCTTTCCGCCCTGATGCCCACACTTCTTGGTGCCCGGCCGCTGGTCCTCGATGTGGTATCCCGGCACGCCCGCTTCGACGAACCGCTTGACCAGGTTGCGCACGTGCGGATCGCCGCCGTGGCCGGTGTCGGCGTCGGCGATGATGAACGGCCGGTAGTCGACCGCCGGTGTTCGTTCGCGTTGTTCCTCGCTCATCCGAAGCCGCAGGTACTGCTGATTGCGGTCGGCGGTCAGCAGTGCGCGGACCAGGCCGGCGGCCTCGTCGGGCACTTGGCTCAGCGGATAGCTGGCCAGGTCGGGCCCCGGGTCTTCGCTGATCGAGCCCTTGGCGGAGGTTGCCCAACCGCCGAGGTAGATGCCCTCGATGCCCATCCGCTTCATGGTCACTGCCTGCCCTGGCGAGTATGGGCCGAAGGTGGTGATGCTCTTACGCTGGGCGAAGAGCTCGCGCAGCCGAGGGTAAAAGGCCTGCGCCGCCTCTCGCGCAACGATGTAATCGCTGGGGATGGTGCCGCGCTGCTCGACAACTTGGCGTGCGGAGTAGAGGCGAGTGATTCCCTCGAACCGCGGGCTGTCGAAGTATCGCTGCGTGGCGGCGACATCGCTGTCAAAGTGGTCCTCGAGTGTTGTGCGTGCCTCGGTGCCCGCATCAATTGCCATGATCGTTCGCTCCTCTTCCCGCCCAATTCCCCGGATAGTGCGAGTCTATGGGCTGCTGCGCGGCATAAAGTTTCAAATCGGCATCTCGCTGGCCAAGATGAGCCGCCTCGAGGATGCCGCCATCCAGGCGAGGCTAAACCCCAGGTTAATTGGCGCAGGGGTCATTTTGGCCGCTTGGCATAGCCCGCTCGGATACACTCGCGCCACGCGGCGACGGCGCCGCATCCGAGGGGAGCCGTGATGAGTTCTCGACGATCGGCCCGCACGCTGGGCTCCTTACCAGCGGCTTTGCCGCCCAGCCGCACCGTCCCCGTCCGCGCTCCGGATGGCACCCGCCTGCACACCCAGGTCTTCGGGCCCGAGGACGGCTATCCGCTCGTGTTGGCGCACGGCATCACGTGTGCCATCCGGGTGTGGGCCTACCAAATCGCCGAGCTGGCCACCGATTACCGGGTGATCGCGTTTGATGCTCGCGGCCACGGCCGCAGCGGGCTTCCCAAGCGGGGAGGCTATAGCCTCGCGCAGCTCGCCTCCGATGTCGACGCGGTGCTCGAGGCCACGCTCGCGCCGGGGGAGCGTGCCGTCATCGCGGGACACTCGATGGGCGGCATGGCCATCGCCGCCTGGTCGGACCAGTACCGCCACAAGGTCGAGGCGCGCGCCGATGCCGTGGCTCTGATCAACACCACCACCGGTGATCTGCTGCGCGAGGTGAGGCTGCTGCCGGTTCCGGCGCCGTTCGCCGCGGTCCGGGTATTGGGTGCGCGCGCCCTGGTCAACATCTTCGGCTCGTTCTCGGTGCCGCCTGCCGTGCGCCGCGCCACCCGCGAAATGATCTCGATGCTGGCCGTCGGCGCCGACGCCGAGCCCGAGGTCGGCAAGTTGATCTACGACCTGTTCAACGCCACATCGCCGGCGGGACGCGGCGGCTGCGGCAAGGCGCTCGTCGACGCGCTGGGACGTCGCCACGTCAGCCTCGCCGGCCTGACGGTGCCGACCCTGGTCATCGGCAGCGAACGCGACCGGCTGACGCCGCTTGTTCAGTCCCGGCGGATCGCCGCGGCCGTGCCCAACCTGGTAGAGCTCGTGGTGCTGCCCGGCGGGCACTGCTCGATGCTGGAGCGGCCCGCCGAGGTCAACCGGGAGCTGCGCGCGCTCGCCGAATCCTCGGCCGGTAGCCGACGCATCAGCTCATAGGCGCTGAGCTACCTCGGCGGCGGCCCGCTGGCCGGAACGCACCGCCCCGTCGAGGAAGCCGGTCCACTCGTCGGCGGTCTCGGTGCCGGCCCAGTGGATGGGTCCGACCGGGCGGCGTAGCCAAGGTCCGTAACGCGTCCACGAGCCGGGCGGTACCGCGGCGGTCGGACCGCCCGCCGCGAATTCCTCTGCACCCCAACGATGGTCGACGTAGTCGATTGGTTTCAGCGCTTCGTCGCCGAATAGCGATGCGAAGCATTCCAGCGCGCGCTGCCGACGCTGATCGGCGGGGAGTTCGTCGAAGGTGCGGGCGTCGACGAACCCCAGCAGAACGCCCGGCCCGTCGGGCTGCGGGCTGACGTCGAAGGTGATGAACACCGGGCCCTCGTCGGACAGCGCCTCACCGGACGCCCCTTTTTTCCGCCAGAACGGCGTGGCGTAGGCGGCATACGCCTTGGACAGGCGGCCTTGTGGCCAGTGCTCGGCGAGGTGGTCGTATTCGGCCGGCAGCGGGGGAGTGAACTCGATGTGCCTGCGGTGCTCCGGCGGGATCGCGACGATGACGAACCGGGCGTCGGCCCGGCCCTTTTCGCAGGTGATCGTCACCCCGTCGGCGCGGTGCTCGACGCGTCTCACCGCGGCCTCCAGGACAACCCGGTCGCCGAGTTCAGCCGCCGACGTGACGGCGATCTGTTGCGTGCCCGCCGCGAAACGGTCCTGTTGCGCGCCGTTTTCCACGTCCAGCAGCCGGTCCAGACCACCGGCCGCCCGCACGTAGCGGGCCGCGTGCAGCATCGACACGTCGTCGGGTTCACGTCCCCAGGTCACTCGCGCCATGATGGCCAGCAGATCGCGTGCGGTGGCACCGGCGCGCACCGACCGCAACCAGTCGCCCAACGACTGCCCGTCGAGCCGACCGGCACGGCGGGCAGTCCACGGCTCGGTCAGCGGAATGGCCCGCGCGATGCGCTCGAATTGCCAACGCACCCGGCCGATGTCGATGAGGCCGCCCAGCGAGAGCCGCGGGATGGTGCCGGTATACGAGCGGACGGCGCCGCGCCATCGGATCAGGTTGGCGCCGTCGTGATAGGTCGGAACGGTCGGGATGCCGAGCTCGCCGGCCAGCGCCAGCACGGCGTCCTGCGTCGGGCCGACGAACGTGCCGCCCATATCGACCGGGATGCCGGCGACATGGCCGGTGTGCGAGCGTCCGCCCACCCGGTCGCGGCCCTCGAGCACCAGCACATCGTGGCCGAGCCGCGTCAATTCACGGGCCGCGGTGAGCCCGGCGAAACCGGCCCCCACCACGACGATATCGGCGGTCCAGGTCGCGTCGGGCATGCCCCTCAGTCAACCGTATGGGCGCTGCGTAGGCTCAATCGCACTGCCCGAGTCCTGCGCGGGTGGTTACACCATCCGCGTCGTCGTCAGGCGGTCTCGTTGAAAGTCTTCACCGCGTTGTATGGGCTGGCCGACGCAGCCGACCGGGCGCGGGAGTTGCGCGACGCCGGTGCCAGCGGCGTCGCCAGCTTCGAGGGAGCGCACGACGTGTTCGCGCCGCTGACGTTGGCGGCCACCGTGGGCGGACTGGACCTGATGACGAATGTCGCTATCGGGTTCCCGCGCAACCCGATTCACCTGGCGCATCAGGCTAATGACCATCAGCTGTTGAGCTCGGGCCGGTTCATTCTCGGACTCGGCACCCAGATTCGCACCCAAATCGAGAAGCGCTTCGGCGCCCCGTTCGACAAGCCGGTGGCTCGCATGACCGAGCTGATTGCGGCGTTGCGGGCGATCTTCGCGGCGTGGAACTCCGGCGAGCGCTTGAATTTTCGCGGCGACTACTACCGGCACACGTTGATGACGCCTGCCTTCAACCCGGGCCCGAATCCATATGGTCCGCCGCCGATTTACGTCGGCGCGCTCGGGCCGCGGCTAACCCGTGCCGTCGCCGAGCACGCCGACGGTCTGCTGGTGATGCCGTTCGGCTCGAAGCGTTTTCTACACGAGCACACCATGCCCACGGTGCGCGAGGCTCTGCGTGCCGGCGACCGCCAAACCGGCGACTTCACTGTCCTGCCCGAGATCATCGTGTCGACAGGTGGCACCGACGCCGAGCGTGAGCAGGCCGACGCGGGGACCCGCCGGCTGTTGGCGTTCTACGGGTCCACCCCGGCGTATCGGCCGGTGCTGGCCGCGCACGGTTGGGAGGATCTGCAGCCCGAGCTCAATGCGCTGTCCAAGCAGGGCCGTTGGGAGGAGATGGGCGGGCTGATCGACGACGAGATGCTGCACACCATCGCGGCCTGCGGCACGCCTGCGGACGTCGCGCGTCATATCCGGGACCGCGTCGACGGCGTGGCCGACACCGTCTGCCTGTACCAGCCGGGGACGATGGGCCTCGACACGCTGGCCGCAATCATCGACGAGCTAAGTCCCGGCTCCCATCGCCGTGACTAGTGGCCAGCCTACCCTGGAGGGCGAAAAGTAACTCGCCGACCACTGGTGGGAGGAGATTTTCGATGATTGAGGACCCGTTCTTTGACGTGGTGATCATCGGTGCAGGGATATCCGGGATCGGCGCCGCGTATCGCATCCGAGAGCGCAACCCGCAGCTGCGCTTCGCCATCCTGGAACGGCGTGAGCGCCTCGGCGGAACCTGGGACCTGTACCGCTATCCGGGGGTGCGATCCGACAGCGACATCTTCACGCTCTGTTTCCCGTGGGAGCCGTGGACCCGGCCGGAGATGATCGTGGATGGATCGCACATCTGGCAGTACCTGGCCGACACCGCGCGGAAGCATCACATCGACGAGCACATCCGGTTCAACACCTACGTCCAGTCAGCCGACTGGGACTCGACCACGGACACTTGGACGGTGCGCGCCGAGCAAGACGGCAGCGCCAAGACCTACCGATGCCGGTTCGTGTTCTTCGGCACGGGCTACTACGACTACGACAATCCCTACAAACCGCCATTTCCCGGAATCGAGACCTTCACCGGTGACGTGGTGCACCCGCAGCACTGGCCGGCGTCCTTGGACTGCACGGGCAAGCGGTTCGTGGTGATCGGCAGCGGCGCGACCGCGGTCAGCTTGATCCCATCGCTGGCTGAACAGGCCGCACATGTGACGATGCTGCAACGCACGCCGTCCTACATGATCTCCACCCCACAAGTGGAGCCGACGTCGGTTGCGATCCGAAACATGTTGCCGCGCAGGATTGCCCACTGGATCATTCGCTGGCGCAACGCTCTCGCGGGTGTGCTGATCTGGCAGGTGTCGCGCCGGGCGCCGGAGTGGACGAAGCGGCGGCTACGGCGCATCGCGGAGCGCAACCTGCCGCTCGGCTACGACATCGACACCCATTTCAAGCCGCCGTACAACCCGTGGGATCAGCGCCTGTGCTTCCTCGTCGGTGCCGACCTGTACAAGGTGATCGGCGACGGTGCCGTCGACGTGGTCACCGACCACATCGACCACATGGACGCGAGCGGCATCGTGCTGAAATCGGGGCGGCACCTCGACGCCGATGTGATCGTCACCGCGACGGGATTGCAGCTGCAGGCGCTCGGCGGCATCAGCATCAGCGTCGACGGCGAAAAGATCAACCCGCACGACCGCTTCGTCTACAAGCGGCACCTGCTCGAGGATGTTCCGAACATGGCATGGTGCGTGGGTTACGTCAATGCGTCCTGGACATTGGGCGCCGACATGACGGCGCGGTCGGTGGCAAAGCTGTTGGAACACATGAACTCTCACGGGCACACGCACGCATATCCGCACCTCGGGGACACCGACATGGCCGAGCAGCCGACGCTCAACCTGCAGGCGGGCTATGTGCTACGCGCCCTGGACGTGCTGCCCAAGTCGGGCACCCGCCGACCGTGGCTGGTCAGCCGCGACTTCTTGCGCGACGTGCTTGAGCATCGGCTACGGCCAATCGACGAGCAGATGGTGTTCGGCAGCGCGAGCGTCGACGAGGCGCAACTCGCTTAAGTTCGATTGCCCCGCATTTCCCTCACCTCCCTCGACGACCCCGCGCCCTGGACCCACGCGCAGGCAGCAGCGCAGACGCTGATCGACCATGGCTCTGGCGCTGTTCTTCGTGGCCGCAGCAAGCGGCTCCGCGATCGCGGTGGTGGCCGCGATTGTGTTCGGCGTCAACGTCGTTCACGACGCAATGTATGGACCTCAGGCCGCATGGTTCGCCGAACTCTTCGACACCCGGGTGCGTTATAGTGGCTCCTCGCTGGGTTATCAGATAGGAGCTGTGCTGTCGGGAGGGTTCGCGCCGTTGATCGCCGCGGCGCTGCTGGCCGCGGGCGGCGGCAGGCCATGGCTAATCGTGGCCTATTTCGCTGTGTTGGCTGCGATCACGGCCGCGGCGGCCTACGAGGCGCGGGAAACTCGCGCAGATCAGCTGCGGTGATGCGGTGACCAGGATCTTTCTCAACGCGTTCGACATGGCTTGCGTCGGGCACCAGTCGGCGGGGCTGTGGCGCCATCCCGAAGACCATGGCTACCGCTATCGCGAACTCGGCTACTGGACCGAGCTGGCCCGCATCTTGGAAGCCGGCGGTTTCGACGCGCTGTTCCTCGCCGACGTGCTCGGCGTCTATGACGTGTACGGCGGCTCACGGGATGCGGCCGTGATCGACGCCGCGCAATTCCCGGTGAACGACCCGACCGCGGCTGTTTCGGCCATGGCCGCGGTGACCGAGTCTCTGGGGTTCGGAATCACGCTGTCGCTGACCTATGAGCAGCCCTACGCGCTGGCGCGCCGGTTGTCGACGCTGGATCACCTCACCGGTGGCCGGGTGGCGTGGAACATCGTCACGTCCTATCTGGACAGTGCCGCACGCAATCTCGGCCTGGATGCACAGATCCCGCACGACCAGCGCTACGAGATCGCCGACGAGTATCTCGAGGTCTGCTACAAGCTATGGGAAGCGTCGTGGGAGTCCGATGCGGTTGTGCGCGACCCGCAGCGCGGTGTGTTCACCGATCCGGCCAAGGTGCATGACATCGAGCACAAGGGCAAATACTTCTCCGTCCCCGGTCCGTTCCTGTGCGAACCGTCGCCGCAACGCACTCCGGTGCTGTTCCAGGCCGGTGCCTCGCCGCGGGGCGTCAGGTTCGCGGCAGCCCACGCCGAGGCGGTGTTCGTCTCGGGCCCGACGCCGCAAATCGTGCGTGGTCCGGTGCGGGCGCTGCGGACGGCCGCCGCCGAGCTGGGCCGAGATCCGCGGTCGATCAAGGTGTTCACGATGGTGACGCCGGTCGTCGCCGAAACGCATGAACAGGCCGTCGCCAAGCTGGCCGAGTATCGGAAGTTCGTCAGCGCCAGTGGTGCGTTGGCGCTATTCGGCGGCTGGACCGGGGTCGACCTGGCCCAGCTCGACCCCGACGATCCCCTGCGATACGTCGAGACCAACGCGAACCGGTCAGCGCTGGCGTCGTTTACCACCGCCGCACCGGAGCGCACGTGGACGGTGCGGGAATTGGCCCAGGAGATCGGCATCGGTGGTCGTGGCCCGGTACTGGTGGGCTCGCCCGCCGAAGTAGCCGACCAACTCGAGCGCTGGGTCGAGGAGGCCGATGTAGACGGCTTCAATCTGGCCTACGTGACGACCCCGGGCACCTTCGTCGACTTCGCGAAATTCGTTGTGCCCGAGCTTCGTCGCCGCGGCCGGGTGCCAGATCAGGTCGCGCCTTCGACGCTTCGCGAACGTCTTGGCAGCGCCGGACCGCTGCTGCCGGCCGATCACCCCGGTGCTGCGTACCGAAACCGGTTAGGGCGCAACCGTTAGCCAGTCGGCGAACCCCGACGGATCGTGGCGGCCCAGCGCGCCGTGTTCGTAGAGACCCCAGCCCTCCACCGGACTGCCGTCGCCGTCGCGGCACAGCGCGCGGCCGACATGGTCGATGACGCCGAAGCCGGATCGTCCGACGATCGCCGGGTCGGTCATGTTGTAAGTCAGCCGCTCGACGAACTTCTCGCCCTTCCACATGCCGTGCAGCCAGTCCGAATCACCGCCGTAGCCACCGCCGACATGGATCGGCACCGGCAGCTTGGACTCCACGTCGAAGTGGACGGGGGTGCCGTCCGGGGCGGTGGCGTCGATCGTCGCGCCGGTCGGGATGCGGGTGCCGGACCGGTAGTGGATCTTGACCCGCGGCCAGCCCAACTGCTCGACCCGACCGTCGCGCCAGATTCGGGTGCAGTCGTTGAGCGAACGGAATCCGTTGGGCTCCTCCTGGATGATCAGCACCACCGCGAAGTCGTCGAACGCCATCGGAACGTAAAGCCACCACATGCCCTCGAACGGCGGGTCGGCGGGCCGGCCGGCAGGTTCGGGTTCGCCGATCGGCCTGATGCCCCAGGACCGGTCGCGGCTGCCGATCCAGGTGGCGGGGTCGACGGCGATCTCTTGGCCGTCGACGGCAATCCGGCCGCTCCAGCTGCCGAGTTGGGCGAACCGCTGCGCGTTTAGTGTGACCCGGTTCCCCGTGCGCAGAATGTGCGGCTGCTCCTGGACGACGTCGAACAGGCCCTCCCAGGTGAGATCGGCTGCGATTCCCTCGGTTTCGCCGAGGATCAACCGCAGCTTGTGCAGCGGCTCGATGACCTCGATCCGATAACCGTTCACGTTCTGATTGAGCCGGTCCTGATCGATGGCGTCCGAAAGGTGCACCGCGGTCTGGGTGTCACCGCGCCGGATGAGCACGAAAGCGTCCTTCACCCCGAGGTTGGGGTAGTAGCCGATGCCGCTGATCACGAAGATGTTCCCGGTGCGGTCGTGGGCGTTGAAGTAGGAGCGATCGTAGAAATTGCGGTCCGAGGAACCCGGCCACGCGATCGGCTGGGGAACCTGGTGTACCGGGTACTCGTCGAGCGGTCCGAGCATTACTGATCCTCTCCGACAAGACGCTTCAGCAATCCGGCGTGATAGAAGAGCGATTCCACGTCGTTGGGTTTCTCGGTTTCCCCGAAGTGCACCCGCCGCGCGCCAGTGCGCATGAACACGCAGGCCCACATAACCCCCGAGTAGACGTAAAACCAATGCAGGTCGCCGATTTCGACGCCGGTGAGCCGCTGATAGGTAGAGCGGACGTCCTCCTCACGCATCACATCGGCTAAGCCGGGCAGCGTCGCCAAGCCGGCGAGCTCCTGAAAGACCATGTGCGCGAAGATCATCCATGCGACATCGAGCTCACGCGGACCCAGCGTCACCATTTCCCAGTCCAGCACGGCCACCGGTCGAAAGTCGCGGTACAAGACGTTGCCCACCCGGGCATCGCCCCACAACAGCACCGGCTCGGTGGCGGCCACCTGTTGCGGCCAGTTGTCTTCCAGCCACCGGAAACTCCGCTCCAGCAACGGTGATCGTCCGATGTCAGGCACCGCGAAGTCGTACCACGACCGTACCCAATTGAAGTGTCTGCGCAGCGCGGTGTCGCCCTGCTCCGCTTCGGCGAGGAAATCAAACGTACTGTCCGCGTGCGGGATTGCATGCAACGATGCCAACACTCCGACGGTGGCGTCCTGCAGTTCGCGCTGACGCTCGGGCGGCGCGTCGGCAAACCAGTTGCCGCCGAAGGTGTAGGGCATGACGTCGGGCGGCACCTCGCCCTCGACGTAGTCCATCAAGAAGAACGGTGTCCCCAAGACGTCGCCGGTCGGCTCGAGCCAGCGCACCCGGGGGACCGGGACGTCGGTCAGCTCGCCGACCATCCGTATCACCTCGAATTGGTGGTCAAGCCGATATGTCGGGAAGACTTGGACGTCGTCGGCGGTGGGCGCCACCCGGGCCACCAGCTTCTGCGTTATCGGCTGGCCGTCTTCGTCCCAGCGGGCGGTCAAGATGATGGTTTCCGAGGACATGCCGGTCGAGTCCACGCCGCTCTCCACGGTGACCTGCGGTGTCGCTCCGCCGGGCAGGACGGTTGACAGCCATTGCGACATCACCGCGGGCAGTGCGGTGACGTCGCGGCTGGAGCGCTGAAGTCGGTCGACTTTGTCGAGCACAGGTTCATTGGCCACGGGTGCCTCCTTCATTGAGACTTCTTCGCGGCAATTACGATACGGTAGGTAGCGTTATGAAAGCAGACCCACCCTCGGTTGACAAGGCCCCGGGTGCCGGACGGCCCCGTGATCCGCGTATCGACGCTGCCATATTGACGGCGACGGCGGATCTGCTTGTCCAAATCGGGTATTCGAATCTCACTTTGGCCGCGGTGGCCGAACGCGCCGGAACCACGAAGACCGCGCTGTACCGCCGGTGGTCGAGCAAGGCCGAACTGGTGCACGAGGCCGCTTTTCCGGTGGCGCCCACGGCGCTGGTGGCTCCGGCCGGCGACATGGCTGCTGACGTGCGGGCGATGATCGCCGCCGCGCGCGACGTGTTCACCACCCCGGTGGTGCGCGCCGCGTTGCCCGGGCTGGTCGCCGACATGAGCGCCGACTCCGAGCTCAACGCCCGGGTGATGTCGCGTTTCGTGGATCTGTTCACCGCCGTGCGGGCGCGGCTGAGTGAAGGCGTCGAGCGCGGTGAGGTGCATCGCGATGTCGACCCGGACCGGCTGATCGAGTTGATTGGCGGAGCGACGTTGTTGCGGCTGCTGCTGCGTCCGGACGAACAACTCGACGATGCCTGGGTTGAGCAGACCACGGCCATCCTCGTTCACGGCGTCACTCGAGATGTAGGGTCGGGCCGGTGACCGGGCGACTGGACGGCCGGGCCGCGATCGTCACCGGCGCCAGCCGCGGATTGGGCCGGGCGATCGCTGTGGCGCTGGCGTCTGAAGGCGCGGCGGTCGCGGTGATCGGGCGCACCGAAAATGTCTGGGACGAGCGACTGCCCGGGACCATCGGTGAGACCGTCGCCGACATCGAGTCGGCCGGCGGCCGCGCGGTCGCAATCCGGGCCGATCTGCTCGACCGCGACGACATAGCCATGCTTGTCGATCAGGCCCGAGATGCGTTGGGCCCTATCACGATTCTGGTCAACAACGCAGCGTTCACCGCGCCCGGACGCCCGCCGAAACCTGGCAACCCCGATGGCCCCGATTCCAAAGCCCACGGTAAATCGACCCAAGCGCCGCCGGGCGCCGCCAAACCCGGCTGGCCGGGGCTGCTCGGAGCGCCGCTGGGCGCGTACCGGCGGCACTTCGAGATCGCGGTGTTCGCGGCCTATGAGCTGATCCAGCTGATCTGCCCCGACATGATCGCCGCGAAGAGCGGCACGATCATCAACGTCACCTCAGCCGCGTCCCGGCTACCGGGTGACGGACCCTACCTCGACCGCAGCGGCGGCGTGCTGCCCGGCTACGGCGGATCCAAAGCCGCACTGGAACACTTGACATGGTGTGCGGCATACGATCTTCAGGGCCATAGCATCGCGGTGAATGCCTTGTCGCCATCCAAACCGATACTGACGCCGGGACTTTCGTACTACACCCGTGAATTCGATGAGGTGGCGAGTGCGCAGGAATTCGCGCGGGCCGCTGTCGAGTTGGCGCTGGTGGATCCGGAGGTCGTGACGGGACGCACGATCGGTCATCTGCAGGTGCTCGACGGCAGCTTCCGGTCGTTCCAGTCCTAAGCCGGTTTCGTCGCGGTCACCGCGTTGATGATCACCGCGTGTAGCCGATGCCAGCGCGGCGAGCTGAATCCGGCACGCAAGAGCAACCGGGTGGCGCGGCGCCTGGTCCGGGCTTTGCCACGGCGGCTGGTGAGCAGCGTCGGCGCCAGCCACCGTGAGAACTGGTCGACGAGCACCAACTGACCACCGCGGCGCAACACTCGGGCGCATTCGTTCAGTCCCGCTTGCTGATCCGACCAGTGATCAAACGACGTTGTGCTGACGACCAGGTCGAACATCTCGTCGGGGTAGCCGATGTGTTCGGCGACGCCGACGGCGAACGCCAACCGGTCATCTCCGGCGGTGGCGCCGGCCGTCCTCACCATCTCGGGAGCAGCGTCGATACCGACAAGTTGTTCGGCATCGGGATAGCAGCTTGCCAATGTCCGCAGCAGATAGCCCGTTCCGCAGCCCAGGTCGAGCACCCGGTCGGGAGCGGCGACGGTGGCCACGGCGAGACTGGCAGTGCGGTTGGCGATCTCGTGGTGCAGTCTCCCCCGCCAGCCCTGGTCGTATCCGGCGGCACGGTCGTTGAACGCGGCGACATCTCGATACGGCGGCACAGGGTTAGTGTTCCACCACCTGAGATCGTTCGGCTAGGTGCTTGAGGTTGAGCAGTTGCCGGCGAGCCATGATGAGGTCGCCGACGGACAGCCCGGGCGCCAACCAGCGGCCCATGGCCGTGACGAGCTTCATCAGCAGCCGAGTCGACTTACCTTCCGGCACAAGGACATACGAGATCTGTGCGCCCATGATTTCACCGGTGAGGTGCTTGGGTGGCTCGACGGCGAGAATGCGCCCGAAGCGACGGGTTGCCGCAGTACTGAATGCCTCGCCGACAACGGGATCGGGCAGACCCATCAGTTGCTCCGGTGACCGACGGCCGAGGTTGTCGATCCAGTCGTACGAATATGGTGCCAGCCTGATCTGACCAACCCACGGCCATAGCGCCTCCGGCGTGGTGTGCACGGTGATTCCGCGCCACGCCTGCAGAGTCGGCGCGTGCACGAGGTCATCGCATGGATAGTGCCGGGCGACTTCGTCGTCCGTTACGTTCCAGCGATCGCCGATCATTGGGCTTCACGTTACCGGTTAAGACGGCGATGATCTCACACGCTGGCCCGACCGACGGCGTGGATCGCCTCGGTGACTGCGTCGGCGAGTGGGTCGATTTCGGTGGCAGCGAGGGTGGAGACGGTGATCCGCAGTCCCGGCGGTGTGCTGATCCTGAACCGTGTTCCCGGTGCCGCCGCCCAGCCCGCGCCCAGCAGCCGGGTGATCGCCACGGTTTCGTCGGGCACCGGAATCCAGACGTTGAGACCGGATCTGCCGTGCGACGTCACACCCCGGTCGGCCAGCGCCGTGTGCAGCAGGGTGCGGTTGCGGGTGTAGGCGGCTTCGGCCTTGTGCACCAGATGTGTTGCTGCCGTGTCACTCCACAAGCCGACGGCGAGGTCCTGCAGCAGGTAACTGATCCAACCCGGTCCCAGGCGCAGCCGCCCATGCACTCGCTCAACGGTGCGGTGGTCGCCGGCGAGGAGTGCCAGCCTCAGGTCGGGGCCGTATGCCTTGGCTGCCGACCGCACGAACGCCCAATGCCGCGTCGTCCCGGCCAAGGCGTGCAGTGGTGCGCCGGCGATCCCAGCGCAATGGTCGTCTTCGATGAGCAGCGCCTCGCTATGGTCGGCCAGCAGCGCACGCAGCTCGCTCGCGCGTGCAGCCGAAACGGCGGCGCCGGTGGGATTCTGGGCGCGCGTGGTCACCACGACGGCCCGCACGCCGCGGCGCAGCGCCCGTGCCACATCGGCGGCCAGCGGCCCGTCGTCGTCGACCCGCACCGGATCGACCGAAAGACCCAGCGCGGCAAGCAGATCCAGCAGATTTGCCCACCCCGGATCCTCGACCGCCACTCGGTCGCCGGGCCGCAGGTGGGCAGTGAGGACGCGTTCGATGCCGTCGAGAGCCCCGGCGGTCACCGTGAGGTGTTCCGCCGAAACGCCGTCGTCGGTCAGCGACACCAGGGCGTGCTCGGCCAGGTCGGGGGAGATGGCGGGTTCCCCGTACAGCAGCGGGGCTCCTCGCCGCGAGCCGCCGTGCGGAAGTTGTGCGGCGGCGATGGGCAGCAGCGTCGGATCCGGGTTGCCGGTGGAAAGGTCTCGCACGCCGTGCGGGACGGCGAGCCCGCGCAGCGAGCGCGGCGTGGTCGCCGGCCGGTCCCGCACCCGGGTGCCGCGTCGACCCGCGGTCTCGACGGCACCGCGTTCGCGCAGCAGGCGATAGGCGGCGGCAACCGTGTTGGCGTTGACGCCAAGTTGCCCGGCCAGCTCCCTGATCGGGGGTAACTCGGCGCCGGGCGCCAGGGCGCCCGCAGAAATGGCCTCCTCGACATTGCTCGCGATCGCCTCCGCACCCGTACCTTGGATCGTGTATTGTTCTGGCACGTAGAAAAGTATGCACTAGTACAAAACTGGAGGCAACGGTGACCTCGCCAGCGAACTCACCGCAGGCCGTGGGCCAGGACTATCCGCCCACGTCACGGACTGTGCCGACCCGGTATCGGGAGCGCGCCCACTACGACCGCGGGACGGTCCATGGCATCCTCGACGAGGCCCTGATCTGTCACGTCGGCTACCTGAATGCCGGTCGACCGGTGGTGTTACCGACGACCCACGTGCGGCTGGGCGAGATCTTGTACCTGCACGGATCCACCGGCAGCGGCCCGATGCTCGCCTCCGCGGCGGCCGCGGAGGGGCTGCCGGTCTGCGTCACGGTCACCCTGGTGGACGGCCTGGTGCTGGCCCGCGCCGCGTTGCATCATTCACTGAAATACCGGTCGGTCGTGGTGGTCGGCAGCGCGCGCCTGGTGCAAGACCGCGGCGAGAAACTGCGCGCGCTGGCGGCCCTGCTCGATCACATCGCGACCGGCCGGTCCGCTGATAGCAGACCTCCCAACACCCGCGAACTCGCGGCCACAGCCGTGCTTGCGCTCGATCTCGTCGAGGTCTCCGCCAAGGTGCGTGACGGCGGACCGGTCGACGACGAGGAGGACATGGCGTTGCCGCACTGGGCCGGGGTCGTGCCGCTGACCCTGACAGCGGGCACACCCGTGCCCGCCGACGACCTGGACCCTGCCGTGCCGTTGCCGCCTTACCTCACGCCGTACCGCCGGCTTTGAACCCTGCCCGCATCTGGTTCGTGTTTGTGGCAATGCCGGCGACGCGGTGATTGGGGAGGTGGCTGGTCCTCCCCAATCACTGCCACAACCCCCACGCCATCAAAACGGTTTCCGTTTTCTCTCGTCCCAATGCTTCGATAGGTCATGGCCGACGACACCGACGTCCCTCGAGTGGTGAGCGCGAGCCGCGAGATCGCGGCCAGCCCCAATCGGATCTTCGAGCTCATCGCCGATCCATCCCAACAGCCACTCTGGGACGGCAATGACAACCTCGCCGAAGCCCTGCCCGGACAACGTGTCCGCACCCTCGGAGCGGTCTTCACCATGACCCTCACCATGGGCAGTATCCGGGAGAATCACATCGTGGAGTTCGAGGAGGGTCGTCGCATCGCCTGGCTCCCGTCGGAACCGGGTCGACGACCGCCGGGACATCTGTGGCGCTGGGAGCTCGAACCCCTGGCCGCAACCCGCACCCGGGTTACCCACACCTACGACTGGTCGGGATTGACCGATGAGAATCGGCTGCCCCGCGCCCGCCGTACGACGCCGGACCGGCTTCGGGCATCCCTCGACCGGCTCGCCGAGATCGCGGAGCACAACTAGCTGCGGTGATCGCTGGCAACGCGGGTGGGCTACGTGCCAGGATGAGCAAACGGAATGCCGCAACAGCGGCAGGCAACCGGTCGAGTGGTGTGCCAATGTTTGATAAGGCGACAGGCCGTGTGGTCGCCGTGATCGTGCTGCTGATGGTTATCGCCGCGTCGTTGCGCGGATATCTTCCGGGCGTCGAGCGTGCGGTGCGGAAAAGGCCACCGGACGATGGGTCGTCGCTGGTCTACCTGATCGCCATGCTCAGCGTGTCGATGGTTATTTTGGCCGTTGCCGTCATCGTCCGGCTCCGCGATCCGCGTAAGACCGCGCCCAGCGCCGGTGGCCTGCCGGACAGGCTTTCCGGCGGCCGGGGCCGAACGAGTTGGCGAGTGTTGCTGATCGGGGCCGGAGTGCTGGTCGTGTGGCTGCTGGCGGTGTGGCTGCTGTCTCGGTTCGTCGCGCTGCGTACCCCCGGTCAGGCCTCGACCGGACCGGCATCAACCGCTCCCACGCCCGCCAATACCGCCCCACGACCACCGGCCGATCCGCGCGAGGTGGGTGGTGAGGGCGACGTGGTGCGCTACCTGATCGCGAGCGCGGTGGCGCTGCTGGTGCTGATCGTCGCGGGCGCGGTTGTCGCCGCCCGCCGCCGGCGCGTCGGGGTGGCGCCGATCGTTGCCCCCGAACCGGTCGCACCGCTGGCGCCCACGACGACCTCCGAGTCGCTGGCGCGGGCAGCCGAAGTCGGATTGGCCGAAATCGGAGACCGCACCCGCGAACCGCGGGCGGCCATCATCGCTTGCTATGCGGCGATGGAGCGCCAACTGGCCTATGTCCCCGAAGCCGTCCCGCAGGACTTCGACACCCCCACAGAAGTGCTGGCCCGAGCCGTCGAAAACCACGCGTTGCATGTCGCTACCGCCGTCGAGCTGGTGAACTTGTTCGAAGAGGCTCGGTTCAGTCCGCATGTGATGAGCGAGGCGCATCGCGAAAGCGCCGAAGGCGTGCTGCAGCTGGTTCTCGCTGAATTGCGGAGCACGGTATGAAAAGACTTCTGGCCCTTGGCATTTCCGTCATCCTGAGCGCGGAGCTGGCCGCGCTCGCGCTGCACGATCGTCGATTCGTGCTGTGGGCGGCCGGTGCCGCGGCGCTGTTTGCATTGGTCAATGTGCGCCAGGTCCTGGGCCACGGCGTTGACTCGTCGCCCGCCGCGGCCCCGAACCCGCTCGAGGAGTCGCTGCGTAGTTGGCTATCGCGGACGGAGACGCTGATCCACCGGTCGGAATCCACCCGAACCGACTGGGACCGACACCTGCGTCCGATGCTGGCCCGGCGCTTCGCCATCACGACCGGGCTAAACCAGGCCAAAGACCCGGCAGCGTTTGACGCCACCGGGCGGATGCTTTTCGGCCCGCAACTGTGGGCGTGGGTGAATCCCAACAACGTCGCGCCGACCGGTGCGCGCGAACCCGGGCCGGGTCGAGCCACGCTCGCGGAAATCCTGGAACGATTGGAGCAGGTATGACGACGCCGGCGGCGACGACCACGGCCCGCGCTGCAGCGGTGCTCGATGAGATAGAGCGCGTCGTGGTGGGGAAGCGAGCCGCGCTCACCCTCATCCTCACCACCGTGCTGGCCAGCGGGCACGTTCTCATCGAAGACCTGCCCGGCCTCGGCAAGACGCTGATCGCTCGATCCTTTGCCGCGGCGCTCGGACTGGATTTCACCCGCGTGCAGTTCACTCCCGACCTGTTGCCGGCGGACCTGCTCGGTTCGACGGTTTACGACATGCAGTCGGGCCGTTTCGAGTTTCGTGCGGGGCCGATCTTCACCAACCTGCTGCTCGCCGACGAAATCAACCGGACACCGCCCAAGACCCAGGCGGCTTTACTGGAGGCGATGGCCGAGCGCCAGGTGAGCATCGACGGCGAAACGCACGGGCTGCCGCAACCGTTCATCGTTCTAGCCACCGACAACCCGATCGAATACGAAGGCACCTACCCTTTACCGGAGGCGCAGCTGGACCGGTTCGCGATACGGCTCGAACTTCGCTACCTCTCCGAGCGCGACGAGGCCTCGATGCTGCGGCGTCGCCTGGATCGCGGCTCCGGCGAGCCGATAGTCAATCAGGTTGTCGACGCGCATGATCTGCTGGCGATGCGCGAGTCGGTCGAACAGGTGAGTGTGCACGAGGACGTCTTGCGCTACGTGGTCTCGCTGGCCGCCGCGAGCCGAAACCATCCCCAGGTGGCGGTGGGCGCCAGCCCCCGCGCAGAACTCGATCTGGTCCAACTCGCCCGCGCCCGCGCCCTGCTACTTGGCCGCGATTACGTGATCCCCGAAGACATCAAGGCGCTCGCCACACCTGCGGTGGCGCATCGGATCACCCTGCGGCCGGAGATGTGGGTACGAAAGATTCAAGGCTCCGACGTCGTCGAAGATCTGCTGCGGCGAGTGCCGGTTCCGCGAACCGGCGCCGGTCCCCAGTAAGCGACGCAACGATGTGATCGAGATCCGCGAAGTCCAATTGCACTGGCGTGCATCGGCATTGACGCGTGCACTCGCGACCTGTACCGCACTGGCGCTGGCCGTCGCCCTGATCGGATCGTGCTGGCAGTTGGTCGCCTTCGCGGCGCCGCTGCTTGGTGTGTTGTGTTCAATCGGCTGGCAGCGACCGATGCCAAAGATCAACGTGCACGCAGAACCGGGTTCGCAGCGATGCTTCGAAACTGAGCAGGCGCAGCTGACCGTCTGGGCTACGACTGAAACATTCGGTGTTGCAGTGGGACTCACGGTGTCGGCGGTCGACGGGATGCGACTCGACGTCATCGATCAGACATCTCGTCAGCGGCAGACGGTGGCCACCACAGCCCAACGTTGGGGCCGATATCCCATCCGGGCCACGGTCGAGGCCGTCGCGCATGGCGGGCTGTTGATTGGCACGGGGACCGTCGACGCAGCCGATGTGACGGTGTTTCCGGTGACGCCACCGCAAGCGACGTCACTGCCACGGACCGAGCTGCTCGATCGTCTGGGCACCCACCTGACCCGACACATCGGCCGCGGCGTCGAGTACGCCGACATTCGCACCTACGTGCCCGGTGACCAGCTGCGCACCGTCAACTGGCCGGTCAGCGCCCGCCGCGGCCGCCTGCATGTGACGCAGCGGTTGACCGACCGGTCCGCCGACGTGGTGGTACTCGTCGACGGCTATCCGCAGCCGGCCGGCCCGGCGACGGAATCCACCGAGCGGACTGTGCGCGGCGCCGCCCAGGTGGTGCAGACCGCGCTGCGCAACGGCGACCGGGCCGGCATCGTCGCGCTCGGCGGCCGCCGGCCGCGCTGGCTTGGCGCCGAAATCGGGCAGCGCCAGTTTTACCGGGTGCTCGATACTGTGCTTGCCGTCGGTGACGAATTCGAAACCACCACTGGGACGTTGGCGCCACGTGCGGCTATTCCGCCGGGCGCGATCGTCGTCGCGTTCTCCACGCTGCTGGATACCGAGTTCGCGCTCTCGCTGATCGATTTGCGCAGACGCGGCCACGTTGTGTTGGCTGTCGATGTTCTGCAGGGCGCCCCGTTCGCAGCCCAGCAGGACCCGCTGGTGGACAGGATGTGGGCGTTGCAGCGGTCCGCGATGTACCGCGACATGGGCACGGTCGGTGTCGACGTGGTGGCCTGGCAGGCGGATCGCACACTGGACCAATCGATGCGTGTGATGCCCGATCGCCGCCGGCCGGTGACGGGACGCCGATCATGAGATTCGGCGGGCAGCAGGCGGCGGGTATCTTGGCCATCTTGGCCCCCCTGTCGGCGGCCTTCGGCTTCTTGATGGTGGCGGTCGTGGGGATCGGATCGCACGGTCCGGCGCTCATTGCGGCCGCGTCGGCGATGGTCGCAGTGGTGGCCGGGACCGTGTTTCGCCCGGTCGCCACGCTTGCGGTGCTGTTCACCGTAGTTGTGATCGTGCTGTCCAATCCTGCGGCGACGCCGGCTGTGGTGTCCGGATTGTCGGCGGCCGTCTACCTGGTGTTGCGGCACGCAGCCAGCAGCGGCGCCGGGCTAGCCGGCGTCAGCGGAGCAACGTTGGTCGGAGCCGTGGGATTCGCGTTTGCCGGCCTGGTCGCCACGGCATTTCCGCTGCAGCTGCCCTGGTTGCCGTTGCTGGCTCCGCTCGCCGTGTTTGCGGTGTACTTGCTGGCCACCCGGCCGTTTCTGCGGAGCTAGGATCTGGAGGTCGCGCTGGCGCCGCCCTGTTGGGCCCCGACCTGCAAACACTGATCAGGCCTAAACCGACCTGGTCCGGTGCGCGGGCCCAGGCGGACTATACTCCCGGTGCCGTTGTTGCAAAAGTGTTTTTCTCCAACGATTTACACAACAGTCCGTTTACGCCACGCATCTTGACGGCTGTCAGGATGGCGGCAACAATATCGGGATGCCTCAAGAAGAGCGGGTGTTAATTGGTGACGTTGAGCGCCGCCTCGCCAAGAAATATACGGCTCTTCCGCACGATCACGTCACCGCGGTAGTCCAGCATGCTTACGCACGGTTCCAAAGCAGCCGAGTTCGCGGTTTCATTCCTTTGCTGGTGGAGCGGCGCGCTGACGAGGACCTCGAGGAACTGAGCGTCCTGAGGCCGGACTTGGCGGCGGTTGCATTCGGCGATCTCGTCTTGGCGGGCTCCAAGACCTAGCGGCTCAGCCCTGAAATGGCGATTTGAGCCAACGATTCTTCGCCGCCGCCGAGGTGGTCGGCCCGCTGTGGGCATCCAATCGGCGGTTGCGAACCTGCGCCTGCGTCATGTCACGAACTGCGCGGCCTCGTTGACGAGATCGAGCAGCGGCTGCGGGAACACGCCCAGGCCGACGGTGACCACTGCGCACACCGCGATCGCCGCTTTACTCCAGAAGCTGGGCATCACGACCTGCACCTGATCGGCGTGCGGCTCGGTGAAGAACATCAGCACGATCACCCGTACGTAGAAGTAGGCCGCCACCCCACTGGCGATCACACCGATGATCACCAACGGCACCGCTCCGCCCTTGGCCGCCGCCTGGAACACCGCGAACTTGCTGACGAACCCGCTGGTCAACGGAATACCGGCGAACGCCAGCAAGAACATCGAAAATAGCAGGGCCACAACGGGATAGCGTTGGCCCAACCCGGCCCAATGGGACATGGTGGCGTCTTCATCGCCGTCAGGGTTGCGGATCAGGCCGACCACCGCGAACGCGCCCACGGTACTGAAGCTGTAGGCGACCAGGTAGAACATCGTCGACGCGAGACCCGCCGGGTTGGCGGCGATGACACCGGTGAGGATGAAGCCGACGTGTGCGATCGACGAGTACGCCAACATCCGTTTGACATCGGTTTGGTTCACCGCGGTGATGGTGCCGACCGCCATGGTCAGGATGGAGATCGCCCACAGCACAGGCCGCCACTCGTTATGCAGCGGCGGGAGCGCCACGTAGAAAACGCGCAGTAGCGCGCCGAACGCCGCGACCTTGGTGGCGGCGGCCATGAACCCGGTGATCGGAGTCGGCGCACCCTGGTAGACGTCGGGAATCCACGAATGGAACGGGGCCGCGCCGACTTTGAACAACAGGCCGACCGCTAACAGCGCGACGCCGATCAACGCCGTCGAGTCGTTGGGGTTGAATAGCAGCGCACCGGCGATGCCGGGCAACGACAGCGTGCCCGTCGCGCCGTACAGCAGTGCGACGCCGTAGAGGAAGAACGCCGACGAGAATGCGCCTAGCAGAAAGTATTTGACCGCTGCTTCCTGAGACATCAAGCGGCGGTGACGGGCCAGCCCACACAGCAGGTACAGCGGCAGCGACAAGACTTCCAGCGCGATGAACATCGTCAGTAAGTCGTTGGCAGCCGGGAAGACCAGCATGCCGCCCACGGCCAGCATCGCCAGCGGGAAGAGCTCGGTCTGTCTCACCCCGGCGCGGATCGCCTGTTGCTCGGCCACGCTGTCGGGCACTGCAGAGGCTTGCGGCGTAAAGGAGTCCAGCCCGACGGCTGTGGTGGCACTGTGGGCCGTGGCGGTCGCTGCGCCCGGGCCGGTGGTGGCGTCCGCACCGTCACGCCGTTCGGCGATGAAGATCACCGCCAGCACGGCCACCAGCAGGATGGCGCCCTGCAACACCAGGGTGGGGCCGTCGATGGCCAGCGCCTGCAGCACCGCGGTGCGGCCGGGTGGTCGGAGCTGCCTGCCGACGATGACAACCGCGACGAACGCGGCGATCAGTCCGCCGACCGCAATGAGCACCTGGGCGCCGTAGCGGACTCGTCGGGGCAGGAACGCTTCCACCAGCACCCCGACCACGGCAACACCGAAGACGATGAGTATCGGTGACAGCAGCCCATATTCGACGCTGGGCGTCGGCATCGAAACAGCCAGAACAGACGTCATCGGCGTGGTCCTTCCGCCGTCCCCGGTAGGTGCGCGACGCCGGGTCGCACGATTGGTGCGGGGTCATGTTGGCCGATGGTGGCCATGGTGTTGCCCACCGCAGGATTAATGATGTCCAGCACCGGCTTCGGGTACACCCCGAGCACCAGCAGCAGCGCCATGAGCGGCGCGACGACCACGATTTCGCGCGGGACCAGGTCACGGATCCGCTCGTTGCCCTCGGTGACGGGGCCGGTCATCACCCGCTGGTACAGCCACAAAATGTAGATCGACGAGAGCACCAGCGCGGTGACCCCGAACGCGGCCGCCAGCCAGTAACGGGTGTATGCGCCGATCAGCACCAGGAATTCGCTGACGAATGGCGCCAGCCCGGGCAGCGACACCGTGGCCAGGCCTGCGACCAGGAACGTCCCGGCCAGCACCGGGGCCACCTTCTGCACACCGCCGTACGCTGCGATCGACCGGGTGCCGCGCCGCGAGATCAGGAATCCGGCGATCAGGAACACCGCGGCGGTGGATATGCCGTGGTTGAGCATGTACAGCGTCGACCCGCTCTGGCCTTGGGTGGTCATCACGAAGATGCCGAGGATGATGAAGCCGAAGTGCGAGATCGACGTGTAAGCGATCAGCCGCATGATGTCGGTCTGGCCGATTGCCACGATGGCGCCGTAGATGACTCCGATGAGCGCCAACACCACGATCGGCGGTCGGAAATACGTTGAGGCGTCAGGGAACAACTGCAAGCAGTAGCGCAGCATGCCGAATGTGCCGACCTTGTCCATCACCGCCGTGATCAACACCGCCGTCGCGGGCGTCGATTCCACCGCGGCGTCGGGCAGCCACCGATGGAACGGCCATAGCGGAGCCTTGATCGCGAAGGCGAACATGAAACCGAGGAACAGCGCTTTGAGTACTGCCGAAGAGGCGCCGAGCGAACCGGACGAGACGGCGGCGACGATATGACGGAAGTCGAATGTCCCCGAACCATGCTGAGCGGTCACCACGTACAACCCGATCACGGCGGCCAGCATGATCAGGCCGCCGAACAGGTTGTACAACAAGAACTTCACCGCCGCGCGCGACCGCTGGACGCCGCCACCGAAGCCGCCGATGAGGAAATACATCGGGATCAGCATCGCCTCGAAGAACACGTAGAACAGCAACACGTCCAGCGAGATCACCGAAATCAGCACCATCGACTCGATGGTCAGCGTCAGCGCGACGTAGGCCTGGGTGCCGCGCGAGCGCTCGCCGCCGTCGTTCCAGCCGGCCACCAGCAGCAGCGGTATCAGGATGGTGGTCAGCAGCACCAGCACCAGCGCGATGCCGTCGACCCCGAGCGTGTAGCCGGCGCCGAATGCCGGTATCCAGCGGTGGGATTCGACGAACTGATAAGTCGGGCCGCCGGCCTTGAACTCGACCCCGATCAGGATCGACACCACCAGCACGGCCACCGAGACGGCCAGGCCGAGCCATTTGGCGATTTGCCGCCCGCCGGGCGGGACCGCGATGACGGCCAGGGCACCGGCCAATGGCACCAGCCACAGCACGGAAAGCCAGGGGAACGTAGTCATTCGGCGCCGCTCCTCAGCATCGCTTCGCCCCGCATCGTCGCCGGCGCGGTCACCACAGTTGCACCGCCAGGATTGCCGCGGCCACCAACGCCGCGCCCGCGAACATCGACAGCGCATAGTTGCGGACGAACCCTGTCTCGAATCCGCGCAGCCGATCCGAGGTCCGGCTGACCAGCGCCGCCAACGCGTTGACCGAGCCGTCGACGCCTTGGTCGTCGAATTCGACTAGCGCGTGGGTCAGTTGCTGACTGGGTCGCATGAACACCTCTTCGTTGAAGGCATCGCCGTAGAGATCTCTGCGGGCGGCGACGGTCAGCACCGACACGTCCTCGGGTGCGGTGTCGAGCACCTTGCGCAGGCCGTAGAGCAGCACGGCCACGCCGATCCCGACCACGACGATGCCGAGGGTGACGAAGGTGAACGCCCACGTCGGCCACACATGCGTGCTTTCTTCGAAGGTCACCACCGGTTCCAGCCAGTGCCGCAAAGTGCCGCCAATGGCCAGCAGGCCACCGGAGATCACCGAGCCGACGGCCAGCAGGATCATCGGCCAGGCCATAGTTGCGGGCGCCTCATGCGGATGCACGTCTGCGGCCCAACGCTTTTCGCCGAAGAACGTCATCAGCATCACCCGCGTCATGTAGAACGCGGTGATGCCGGCGCCCAGCAGTGCAGCCCCGCCCAACAGGTAACCGCGGACTCCGCCCGCTCCCAGCGCGGCTTCGATGATGGCGTCCTTGGAGAAGTAGCCGGCGAACGGAAACATGCCGATGATCGCCAGGTAGCCCAGCCCGAAGGTCGCGAAGGTGATCGGCAGCGCTTTACGCAGCCCGCCGTAGCGGCGCATGTCCTGCTCCTCGTCCATCGCGTGAATGATCGCGCCGGAGCCAAGGAACAGGCCGGCTTTGAAGAATCCGTGGGTGAGTAGGTGCATGATCGCGAACACGTAGCCGGCCGGGCCGAGGCCCGCGGCCAGCACCATGTAACCGATCTGACTCATCGTGGACGCGGCCAGCGCGCGTTTGATGTCGTCCTTGGCGCAGCCGATGATCGCCCCGAACAGCAGGGTCACCGCGCCGACGATGATCACGCCAAGCCGGGCGTCCGGCGCCAGGTTGTACAGCGGGTTGGACCGCACGATCAGATACACACCGGCGGTCACCATGGTGGCGGCGTGGATCAGCGCGGACACCGGGGTGGGGCCTTCCATCGCGTCACCGAGCCACGCCTGCAGCGGAACCTGTGCGGATTTGGCGCAGGCGCCCGACAGCAGCAGCAACCCGATCGCCGTCAGTGCAGCGCGGCTGGCACCGGGGGCTTGGCCGAAAACTTGCGCGTAGGACAGCGTGCCGAAGTTGGCGAAGATCACGAAGATCGCCAGCGCCAGCCCGGCGTCCCCGACCCGGTTCATCACGAATGCCTTCTTGGCCGCGGTGGCCGCGGTCGGCTTGTGATACCAGAAACCGATCAGCAGGTAGGACGCCAGGCCCACACCTTCCCAACCCGCGTAGAGGACCAGGTAGTTGTCGGCGACCACCAGCAACAGCATGGCCGCGAGGAACAGGTTGAGATAAGCGAAAAACCTTCGGCGGTCCGGGTCTTCGGCCATGTAGCCGACCGAGTAGATGTGAATCAGCGAGCCGACTCCGGTGATCAGCAGCACGAAGCAGATCGACAACTGGTCGATTTGCAGACCGAAGTCGACTTGCAGGCCGCCGACCGGGACCCAGCTGAACAGGTTCTGGCTGATGGTGCGCGCGTCGCCGTGCCGGCCGAGCATGTCGGCGAGCAGCTCCAGACCGACGCCGAACGCTGCCAGCGCGGTCGCGCAGCCAAGCAGGTGTCCCCACCGGTCGGTGCGCCTGCCGCCGAGCAGCAGTATCGCGGCGCCAGCCGCGGGAAGAGCCACGACCAGCCAGGTGAAATTTGTCATCGCTTCAGCCCTTGAGCAGGTTGGCTTCGTCGACCGAGGCCGATCTGCGGGCACGGAAAATCGTCATGATGATGGCCAGGCCCACGACGACTTCGCAGGCGGCGACGACCATGGTGAAGAACGCCACCATCTGCCCGTCGAGATGACCACGCATCCGGGCGAAGGTGACGAACGCCAGGTTGACCGCGTTGAGCATCAACTCGACGCACATGAACATCACGATGGCGTTGCGGCGCAACAGCACACCGGCGGCTCCGATGGTGAACAGCAGCGCCGATAGATAGAGGTAGTTGTCCGGATTCATGACGCACCGTTCTGAGAACCGTTGGAACCACCGCCGGAGGGCACTCCTAATCCTTCGACGGTTCGCGGCTCCAGTACCTGCGGCACCGACAACCGGGAGTAGGAGCCGTCGGGCAACAGTGCTGCGGTGTCGACCGCGTTGTGCCGGGCGAAGACACCTGGACCGGGTAGCGGAGTGGGGTGGCCGCCCGGGCGGAACCGTTCGACCGACAGTTCCCGCTGGGTCTTGCGGTGCTCGAAGCGCTCCCGGTGTGCCAGAATCATCGCGCCCATGGCCGCGGTGATCAGCAGTGCGCTGGTCAGCTCGAACGCCCACAGGTAGCGGGAGAAGATCAGCACCGCCAAACCCTGGACGTTGCCGCCGGCGTTGGCTTGTTCCAGCGTCGCGTAGGTGCCGGTGGTGACGGTGCCGATGCCGGCGATGAGCAGAATCCCGAATGCGAAACCGATAATCACCGCCGCCACCCGTTGACCGCGCAGCGTCTCCACCAGGGACTCCGCAGAATCCACGCCGATCAGCATCAGCACGAACAGGAACAGCATCATCACCGCGCCGGTGTAGACCACGATCTGGACCACGCCGAGGAACAGCGCGTTCTCGATCATGTAGAACACCGCCAGGATGATCATCGTCATCGCCAGAAACATCGCGGAGTAGACCGCGTTGGCGGCCATCACCACACCCACCGCCCCAATTAACGCCAGTGCGCCCAGCAAGTAGAACGTCACCGCCTCACCGGTGGAGGTCCGGGTGAGCAGGTCGGTGGCCAGCAGGGTGGTCATTGGGTGGTGTCCGAACTTTGCTTGTCGCGCAGGCCTTCTGACGTCACGTTGCCGCGGTAGTAGTCGGCGTCGGTGGCCCCTTCGGCCCGGGGGTGCGGTGTCGGGGTCATGCCCTCCAGCAGCGGAGCCAGTAGCTGGTGCTTTTCGTAGATCAGGCCGGCGCGATTGTCGTCGGCCATCTCGTAGTGGTTGGTCATCGTCAATGAGCGGGTCGGGCAGGCTTCGACGCACAGCCCGCATCCGATGCAGCGCAGATAGTTGATCTGGTAGACCCGGCCGTAGCGTTCGCCGGGCGAGAAACGCTGCTCCTCGGTGTTGTCGGCGCCCTCGACGTAGATCGCGTCGGCCGGGCACGCCCATGCGCACAGCTCGCAGCCGATGCACTTCTCCAGGCCGTCCTCGTAGCGATTCAGCTGATGCCGGCCGTGATAGCGCGGAGCCACCGGGCCGGGATTTTCCGGATACATCTCGGTGACGGGACGCTTGAACATCGACCCGAACGTCACACCGAACCCGGCGAGGGAACTGAGGAACTTAGCCATTAGCAGCCTCCTTGGTCGCGGGCGCCAGCGGCTTGCCGGGCAGCGGCGGCGTGGGAAATGCCGGTTCGAAGGACGGTGCCTCCGCCGGCTCGTTGCGGCGCCGATTCTTGCGGATTTGCCTGTTGCTAAACGGTTTTTGCAGCAAATAGAGCAGCACGACGGTGACAACGATGCTGGCGCCGACCAGCAGCGATGTCCAGTGCGGGTAACCCTGGTCGCGTAGCGTGCGGATGCCCGCGGCGATCAGCGCCCAGATCAGCGACACCGGGATGAGGATCTTCCACCCCAGCGCCATGAACTGGTCGTATCGCAGTCGCGGCAGCGTGCCGCGCAGCCAGATGTAGATGAAGAGGAACAGCCACACCTTGGCGGTGAACCACAGCAGCGGCCACCATCCGGTGTTGGCGCCGGCCCACATGTTCAGTGGCCAGGGCGCGTGCCATCCGCCCATGAACAGCGTGGCGGCCAGCGCCGACACCGTGGTCATGTTGATGTACTCGGCCAGGTAGAACATCGCAAAGCTCAGCGACGAGTACTCGGTGTGGAAGCCGGCGACCAGTTCACCTTCGGCCTCAGGCAGGTCGAACGGCGCCCGGTTGGTCTCGCCGACCATGGACACCAGGTACGTCGCGAACGACGGCAGCAGCAGGAAGATGTACCAGACCCGGTCTTGGGCCGCCACGATCTGCGACGTGGACATCGTTCCGGCGAAGAGGAACACGGTGGCGAACGAGAGTCCCATCGCGACCTCGTAGGAAATCACCTGCGCGGTCGAACGCACCCCGCCGAGCAGCGGATAGGTCGAGCCCGACGACCACCCCGCCAGCACGATGCCGTAGACCCCGATTGACGACAGCGCCAGGATGAAGAGCACCGCCACCGGCAAGTCGGTCACCTGCAGCGGAGTCCAGTGGCCGAACACGGAAACCTGCGGTCCGAACGGGATAAACGCAAAGGCTGTGATCGCGGGGATCGTCGAAATGGCTGGTGCGAGAATGAAAATCGGCTTTTCAACGCCAACCGGGATGATCGGCTCCTTGAGCGCCAGCTTGATGCCGTCGGCCAGGCTTTGCAGGTAGCCGCGCGGGCCGACCCGGTTGGGCCCCCAGCGCAGCTGCATCCGGCCCAGGATCTTGCGTTCGGCAAGGATTGCTATCAGCACCGTCAGCACCAGGAAGACGAAGACGAAAAGCGCTTTGGCCAGGATCAGCCACCAGGTATCGTGCCCGAAACCGGTCATGAGCCCACTCCGATCATGAGCGCGGCTCCTCAGCATGGCTTGGTCCCCCTCGCCGCTGCGCGGCTGGGGGTGCCCCCACTGCATCGTCGCCGGCGCGGATCCGCACCACAGCACCCGGCGTGACGCCCAACGTCCGGTGCACCGCTGACCCCGGTGAGTTGAGCGGTAGCCAAACCACGTGGTCGGGCATCTCGGTGATGGTCAGCGGCAGCGTGATCGCCCCACGGTCAGTGCTGACGGCGACCTGGTCACCGTCAGCGGCGCCAATCGCGTCCGCCGTACCGGCCGACAGTCGGACCACCGGTGTGCGCGCGGTGCCGGCCAGGTGCGGTTCGCCGTCTTGTAGCCGCCCGTCGTCGAGCAGCATCCGCCACCCGGCCAACACGGCTTCACCGGCACCCGGCTTGGGTGCGGTGGCGGCCGCGACGGTCGGCGCGGCAGCGGGAGCGCCGTCCCAGGTGCCCATCGCAGTGAGTTCGGCGAGCGCGGCCTCGACCGTGGGAAAACCGAGGTCGATGCCCACCTCGTCGGCCAGGGTGTCGAGTACGCGCAGGTCCGGCGTCGCGGCGGGGGGCAGCGCGCCCGAGAAGCTGCGCCCTCGGCCCTCCCAGTTGACGTAGGTCCCGGACTTCTCGGCCGCCGGCGCGATCGGGAAGACCACGTCGGCGCGTTCGGTCACCGCGCTGTGCCGCAGCTCCAGGCTCACCACGAAGCCCGCAGCGTCCAGAGCGGCCAGCACCGCGTCGGGATCGGCGAAGTCGTCCGGCTCGATGCCGCCGACCAGCAGCGCGCCCAGGGTGCCGTCAGCGGCCGCGGCCAGGATCCCGTCGGTGTCACGTCCTTCTGACGCGGGCAACTCAGACACGTGCCAGGCCTGCGATACTTGTGCGCGGGCGGCCTCGTCGTTCAGCGGCCGGCCGCCGGGCAGCAAGCCCGGCAGCGCGCCGGCTTCGAGCGCGCCGCGTTCGCCGGCGCGGCGCGGTATCCACGCCAGTTTCGCGCCGGTGGCGTCGGCGAGCCGGGCCGCGGCGGACAATCCACCGGGCACACTGGCCAGCCGTTCGCCGACGAGGATGATCGCGCCGGGCTGAGATAGCAATTCACCGAGTTCACCGGCGGCCAGGCCCTTCAGCGCGGCAGCTTCCGCACCGGGGGCGGTCTGGATCAGCGTGCCGTGCAACTTCTTCAACCCGTTGCTGGCGAATGGGGCAACGGCATGCACCGGCAGTCCGCGTTTGCGGGCGGCTTTGCGCAGCCGCAAGTACACGATCGGCGACTCTTCTTCCGGCTCGAAGCCGGCGAGCAGTACCACTGGCGCCGACTCCAGATCGGAGTAGCTGGTCGTGATCGACGTGCCGGCGACCCGCGCCGCCAGGAACTGCGTCTCTTCGCTGGAATGCGGGCGAGCGCGGAAGTCGATATCGTTGGTGCCCAACACGATTCGTGCGAACTTGGAGTAGGCGTAAGCGTCTTCGACGGTCAGCCGACCGCCGGGCAGCACGCCCGTTCCGCCGGCCGCCGAGCTGAGTCCCTCGACCGCGGCGGCCACCGCGTGCGGCCATGAAGCGGGCACAAGCGCGCCATCGGCGTCGCGGACCAAGGGAGTGGTGATCCGGTCACCCTGCGTGGCGTAGGTGAACGCCCACCTGCCCTTGTCGCAGTTCCATTCCTCGTTGACCTCGGGCTCGTCGCCGGCCAGTCGGCGCAGCACCTTGCCGCGGCGGTGGTCGGTGCGCTGCGCGCAGCCCGATGCGCAGTGCTCACACACACTCGGGCTGGAGACCAGATCGAATGGGCGGGCCCGGAACCGGTAGGCGGTCCCGGTCAGTGCGCCGACCGGGCAGATCTGCACGGTATTGCCGGAGAAGTACGACTCGAACGGCTCATTGGCGTAAATGCCGACCTGCTGCAGTGCGCCGCGCTCCAGCATCTCGATGAACGGGTCACCGGCGATCTGGTCGGAGAACCGGGTGCACCGCGCGCACAAGATGCAGCGCTCGCGGTCCAGCAGCACCTGCGAGGAGATGTTGATCGGTTTGGTGAACGTGCGTTTGACGTCGTGGAACCGGGAGTCGGGGCGGCCGTTGGACATCGCTTGGTTCTGCAGCGGGCACTCACCGCCCTTGTCGCACATTGGGCAGTCCAGCGGGTGGTTGATCAGCAGCAGCTCCATCACCCCGTGCTGGGCCTTGTCGGCCGCTTCGGAGCTGTACTGCGTGCGCACCACCATGTCGTCGGTGACGGGAATGGTGCACGACGCCATCGGTTTGCGCTGGCCCTCGATCTCGACCAGGCACTGGCGGCAGGCACCGACGGGATCCAGCAGCGGGTGGTCGCAGAACCGGGGGATCTGCACGCCGATCAACTCGGCGGCCCGAATAACCAAAGTGCCTTTGGGAACGCTGATTTCGGTGCCGTCGATGGTCAGGTTCACCAGCTCGGGCTGGGTGACCTTCTTTCCGGTGTCGGCCGTCTGAGTCATGAGGCTCCGTTCGGGGCGAGCATGGACAGCTTGGGGTCGAACGGACAGCCGCCGCCCTCGACATGCGCGACGTATTCGTCGCGGAAGAATCTGATCGACGACTCGACCGGGCTTGCCGCACCATCGCCCAACGCGCAGAACGACTTACCCAGAATGGCGTCGGAGATGTCGAGCAGCTTGTCCAGATCCTCAGGGGTGCCGTGACCGGTTTCCAGCCGCTGGTAGATCTGGCTGAGCCAGAACGTGCCCTCGCGGCACGGCGTGCATTTGCCGCACGATTCGTGCTTGTAGAAATCGATCCAGCGCCCGACGGCACGCACCACACACGTCGTCTCGTCGAAAATCTCCAACGCCTTGGTGCCGAGCATTGAGCCGGCCGCTCCGACGCCTTCGTAATCCAGTGGCACGTCGAGGTGCTCATCGGTGAGGAGCGGAGTGGATGACCCACCGGGCGTCCAGAACTTCAGCTGATGCCCGGCCCGCACACCGCCGGCGTAGTCGAGTAACTCCCGCAACGTGATGCCCAGCGGTGCCTCATATTGGCCCGGTCGCGTCACGTGCCCGGACAGCGAATACAGCGTGAAGCCAGGCGATTTCTCGCTGCCCATCGACCGGAACCAGTCGACGCCGTTGAGGATGATCGGCGGAACGCTCGCGATGGTCTCGACATTGTTGATCACGGTCGGACAGCCGTAAAGCCCGGCCACCGCGGGGAACGGCGGGCGCAGGCGCGGCTGGCCGCGGCGGCCTTCCAACGAGTCGAGCAGCGCGGTCTCCTCGCCGCAGATGTAGGCGCCGGCGCCGGCGTGCACCACCAGCTCGAGGTCGTAGCCGGAGCCCGCGATGTCGCGGCCCAGGAAGCCCGCGGCGTAGGCCTCGGCGACGGCGTTCTGCAGGCGCCGCAGCACCGGCAGCACCTCACCGCGGACGTAGATGAAGGCGTGGCTGGCCCGGATCGCATAGGACGCGATGATCACACCTTCGACCAGGAAGTGCGGAGTGGCCAGCATCAGCGGAATGTCTTTGCACGTACCGGGTTCCGACTCGTCGGCGTTGACGACGAGGTAGTGCGGCTTGGTAGCCGGACCGCTGTCGCCCTGCGGGATGAACGACCACTTGGTCCCCGTCGAGAAACCCGCCCCGCCACGGCCGCGCAGCCCGGAATCCTTAATCGCGGTGATCACGTCGTCCGGCGGCATCTTCAAGGCTTTTTCCAGGGCCTGGTAGCCGTCGTTGCGACGGTAGGTGTCGAGGGTCCACGACTTGGGGTCGTCCCAGAAGCGGCTCAGCACCGGAGCCAGCGGCGTTGGTGACCCCATTACTGACCTTCCCCTGAAGGCGGCGCAGTCATGTTGTGCTCCTTGGCGACCTCGAGGCCGGCCAGGGTCGCCGCGCCCGCACCGCCTTGGCCGTCGTCGGCCCGTGGATCGGGGAAGCCGGCCAGAATCCGTTCGGTCTCCTTGAACTTGCACAGCGGAGCGAGGCCGCGGGTTGGCGCGGCAGGATTACCGGATCGCAGACTGTCGACCAGCGTTCGCGCCGACTCGACGGTCTGGTTGTCGTAGAACTCCCAATTGACCATCACCACCGGCGCGAAGTCGCACGCCGCATTGCACTCGATGTGTTGCAGCGTGACCGACCCGTCTTCGGTCGTTTCGTCGTTGCCAATGCCGAGGTGCTCTTTGAGCGAGTCGAAGATCGCGTCGCCGCCCATCACCGCACAGAGCGTGTTGGTGCACACGCCGACGAAGTAGTCACCGGTCGGGCCACGTCGGTACATGGTGTAGAAACTCGCCACCGCCGCGACCTCGGCGCCGGTCAGCTCGAGCTGTTCGGCGCAGAATTCCAGACCGGCAGGTGTCACGTAGCCGTCCTCGGACTGCACCAGGTGCAGCAGCGGCAGCAGCGCCGACCGCGGGTTGGGGTAGCGGCCGATGATCTCCTTGGCGTCGACCTCCAACCGGGCCTGTACCTCGGGCGGATAGGACTCCGGCGCGCCCTCGACAACGAATTGGCCCGGCTCTTCGGGCGGCGGGCCAAGACGGATGAATACCCGCTCGCCGCTGCCTGGCGCGCCGGGGGTCTGCGCTTCGGTCATCGGTCCACCCCACCCATGACGGGATCGATGCTGGCGACCGCCGTGATCACGTCGGCGACCATTCCGCCCTCGCACATCGCGGCGACAGCCTGCAGGTTGGTGAACGACGGATCCCGGTAGTGCACCCGGTACGGTCGGGTGCCGCCGTCGCTGACCATGTGCACACCCAGCTCGCCGCGCGGCGACTCGACGGCGACGTAGACCTGCCCGGCCGGTACCCGGATGCCCTCCGTGACCAGCTTGAAGTGGTGGATCAACGACTCCATCGAGCCGCTCATGATCTTGGCGATGTGCTCCGGCGAGTTACCCAGCCCGTCCGGGCCGACTTTCAGATCGGCCGGCCACGCGATCTTGCGGTCTTCCACCATGGTCGGGCCGGGCCGCAACTTGTCCAGGCACTGTTCGACGATCTTCACGGACTCCGACATCTCCTTGACGCGAATGATGTAGCGGCCGTAGGCATCACAACCGTCGTCCGTGATCACGTCGAACTCGTAGTTCTCGTATCCGCAGTAGGGTTCGGTGCGGCGCAGGTCGTACGGCAACCCGGTGGATCGCAGGCACGGCCCGGTCACTCCCAGGGCCATGCAACCGGTCAGGTCCAGGTAGCCGACGTCCTTGGTGCGCGCTTTCCAGATAGCGCTCTCATTGAGCAGGTCTCCCATGTCGCGCAACGAGACCTTCAGCTTCG
>NZ_DATMLH010000039.1:0-5061 GCF_035570115.1 Mycobacterium sp. | reverse complement strand
CGTAGACCCACAACGAGTCCCATGCGCCGTCGTCGGCGTAGGCCGCCAGGTCCCGCATCACCGCCCAGTGCTTGGCCGGGTCAATCCCGACCAGATCCATCCGCCAACCCTGTGGAATGAAGAGTCCGAATCGCATAGCTTCGGACTCTAGCCCGACGCCGGTTGGTCGATTCCAAGGGCGGCCAGCGCTCCGTCGACGGTGGCCCGCCGCAGTTTCTCGTAGGGCGTGTCCGGGAATTGCAGACAGCAGTCCTGCAGACCGCCGAAGGCGATCACCGCGCGGGTTGACTGCTCTAGCGTGGGGCGCCGACCGAAAACCAGCTTCCCCAGCCGGTCACGCCAGGCAAGCAGTTGGTCGATCAGGCCGAGATCGGCCAGGGTGGTCAACTCTGCGACCACCAACACCAGATCACCGCGGTGCGCATAGTGATAGTCGAAGTACCCCTCGAGCAATTCACGTGGGGTCGCATCGGGTGCGCGTTCGTGGTCGGCGATGAACCGCTCCCCCTCGTCGATCAGCGGTTGCACGATGCTGCGGACCAGGTCCTCCCGGGACGTGAAGTGGTAGTACAAGGCCGGCTTGGTGATTCCGAGCTTGTCCGCGATGTCCTGAAGGCTGGTGCGTTGCACACCTTGGCTCGCGAACAGTTCACGGGCCACACCCTGGATGCGCTCGCGAGTGTCGGAGCGAGGTCTACTCACCTCGCTAGCTTATCTGACTTACCGGTAGGTAAGCTGACGGTGCTAAACTTACCGATCGTTAAGTAAGCAGGGAGGTACGCGATGCGAATCCTCATCTCCGGTGCCAGCATCGCCGGGCCGGTGCTGGCCTACTGGCTCACCCGGAACGATTTCGACGTCACCGTCGTCGAGCGCGCACCAACCTTACGCAAAACCGGCGGCCATGCCGTCGATCTGTTCCGCCCGTCGATGGAGATTTCGGCGAAGATGGGCGTCTTGCCGCGCATCGAGGCGCTCGCCACCGGAACAGACACGCTGAGGCTGTACCGCGAGGGCGGGCGCCGACCGGCACGGATCGATCTCACGAAGATCGTTGGCGCCGCGTCTGATCGGCACGTCGAGATCATGCGCGACGACCTCAGCGAGGTCTACTACGAAGCCGGCCGCGACCACGTCGAGTATCTGTTCGGCGACTCGATCACGGCTATCTCCCCTGATGGCGAGGCGACATTCGAGCACGCGGCAGCCCGCAAATTCGACGTTGTCGTCGGCGCCGACGGGTTGCACTCAAACGTTCGTAGCCTGGTCTTCGGCGACGAGGCCGGGCTAACCCGGTTCATCGGGGGGTATCTGGCGGTGCTGTCGGCGCCGAAAGCACTCTCGGTCGACGGCGAGATGGTCGTCCACTTTGGCGCCGGCCGGCTCGCGGGGATCTACAGCGCAGAGCACCTGGACGACGCGCGCGCATTGTTCATGTTCCGCAGCAAGAACGAACTTCAGTATCACCACCGAGATGTTCAGCGGCAGAAGGAGTTACTCCGCGGCACGTTCACTGGAATGGATCCGCAGGTAAACCGGTGGCTGGATGAGCTCGACCGGACACCGTCGTTCTACTTCGACTCGATCACCCAGTTGCAACTCGACACCTGGTCGAGCGGGCGGGTCACACTGGTCGGCGACGCCGGGTACTGCCCCGGACCCGCGGTGGGTGGGAGCACCAGCCTCGCGGTGGTGGGCGCGTACGTGTTGGCCGGCGAACTGGCCCGCGCACGCGGCGATTACGCGGCGGCGTTCGCAGCCTACGAATCCACCATGCGTGAACCCGTGCTGCGCAGTCGCGCCTTTGCGCGCGGGGCCGCCAAAAGCCTCATTCCCTCGTCCCGTGCCGCGGCTTGGGCAATGCGCCAGGCCGTGCAGCTGGTCTCGATGCTGCCCGCATCGCTGACCAGAACGGTCGCGAAGTTGAACACCAAGAGCTTGCGGATGCACGACTCGATGCGGGTGCCCGATTACTCCCGCGGTTTGGCAACATAGCCAACATGAAACTTGACCTTCTGGGCTCCAAGCACACCCTCTTCCGGCTGTTTTACCGGCTTGGGTTCACGCCCTGGGACGGACACCCGCTGGCACAGAGTCTCCGAAACCTGGTCGAAGGCAACGACTCCCAAGGCTCGCCCGCGTTGGCAGCGGCCGCCGCACTCGAACTTGGTTGCGGTACCGGCGACACCTCCATCTACCTGGCCAAGCGAGGTTGGCAGGTCACGGCGGTGGACTTCGTGCCCTCGGCGCTGGAGAAGGCCCGGGCCAAGGCACGCGTCGACAACATCACCGTCAACTTCATCCACGCCGACGTCCGCCACTTACGTCAAGCCGGGATCAACGGCCCGATGCAGCTGATTGTCGACAATGGCTGCCTGCACAACATGAACGACGACGACCGCGACTCGTACGTCCGCGAGGTCAGCGCAGTGGCGGCGCCCGATGCACGGCTGCTGATCGTGGCGTTCATCCCCGGCGGACGATTCGGCGTGCGGGGCATCGACCGCACCGAGATGGAACGGCGTTTCGCGTCCGGCTGGACGTTGGTGTCCGCCGGCGAAGAGCAGGAGCTAGACCGCGAGAAGACGCCGACGCGGTACTACCTCTTCCAGCGCGCCGCCTAGGTCAGCGAGAGCTGTCAACTAATCAGCGGTAAAAAACCGCCGCGGAATACGGTGAGGTAATGGCTTCTCGACAGTTATTGTTTCGGATCCTCTACGGGATCGGGCTTACACCGTGGGACGGTCATCCGCGGTCGGCGACGCTGCGCGAACTCGTCGAGGGATCCGACAGGCGCTCGCCGGGATCCGCACTCGACGTCGGATGCGGCACCGGAGACACGTCGATCTATCTCGCCCAAAGCGGATGGCACGTCACCGGCGTTGACTTCACCCCGAAGGCGCTTGAAAAAGCGCGCACCAAGGCCCGCGCCGCAGGCGCTGCGGTCGACTTCATCCACGCTGACGTAACACATTTGAGCCAGGCGGGGATCAGGGGACCCTTCGAGTTGATCGTGGACAACGGCTGCCTGCACGGGATGAGCGACCACGACCGCGACCTCTATGTCCAGGAGATCACCGCCGCGGCAGCCCCGAGCGCACGACTAGCGATCGCCGGATTCACACGCGGTGGCGGGGTCGGGCCGGCGGGCATCGACCAGGCAGAGATCGAGCGCCGATTCACGTCCGCGTGGACGCTACTGTCGGCGGCCGATGAACGAATCATCCCTCAGGGCAGACTCGCCAGCACATTCGCGCCCGGCTTCGCGGCGCGCAGCTACCTGTTACAGCGCAAGCCGTAGCGCGAACTCAGCTCAGCGAGTCCGGCGGCAGGAAGCGATCCCCGTACTTGGCCGCCAACTCGCGAGCCCGCGCGACGAAAGCTTCCTTACCCGTGCCGTGCGCGCCCTCATAGCCGGTGATGTACTGCGCGCTGCCGCCGGTCCATGGCGGGAACCCGATGCCCATGATCGATCCGATGTTGGCATCGGCCGTGGACATCAGCACGTTTTCGTCAAGGCACTTCTGGGTTTCCAGCGCCTCGGCGAACAGCATCCGGTCGATCATGTCCTGCAGCGGCGGCTCCGACGAGCCCGACTTGAACGTCTCGCGCAGGCCCGGCCACAGCCCGGTGCGCTTGCCGTCGACGTACTCGTAGAAGCCGGCACCCTTCAAGCGGCTGGGCCGGCCGATCTCGATCATCTTCTCGACGACCGCCTCCGCGGGGTGCGGCTCGTAGCTGCCGCCGGCGTCCTCGATACCCTTGCGGCTGGCGACGGCGATCTTGTGCATCAGCTCCAGGTTGAGCTCGTCGGACAGCTGCAGCGGCGGCGCCGGGTAGCCGGCCTGCGAACCGGCGTGCTCGATGCTGGCGGGTTCCACGCCCTCGCCGAGCATCGCGAGCGCCTCATTCACAAAGGTGCCGATGACGCGGCTGGTGAAGAAGCCGCGGCTGTCGTTGACCACGATCGGGGTCTTGCCGATGGCCAACGTGTAGTCGAAGACCCGGGCCAACGCCTCGTCAGATGTCTTCTCGCCCTTGATGATTTCCACCAGCGGCATCTTGTCGACCGGCGAGAAGAAGTGGATCCCGATGAAGTCTTCCTGCCGCTTGACACCGGTCGCCAGACCGGTGATCGGCAGCGTCGACGTGTTCGACCCGAGCAGCGCGTTGGGCTCGACGACGTCTTCGATCTCCTGGAACACCTTGTGCTTGAGGTCCTGGCTCTCAAACACCGCCTCGATGACGAAGTCGACGCCCTTGAAGTCGGCGGGGTCGGCGGACGGCGTGATGCGGCCCAGCAGCGCCTTGCTCTTCTCCTCGGTGGTCTTGCCGCGTTGAAGTGCCTTGGCCTCAAGCTTTTCCGAGTAGTTCTTGCCCTTTTCCGCGGCCTCGATACTGACGTCCTTGAGTACCACGTCATACCCGGCCTTGGCCGATACGTAGGCGATGCCCGCGCCCATCATGCCCGCGCCGAGCACACCGATCTTGTTGATCTTGACCGGAGCGATGCCGTCGGGACGCGACCCGCCGCCGTTGATGTGCTGCAGGTCAAAGAAGAACGCCTGGATCATGTTCTTGGCGACCTGACCGGTGACCAGTGAAGTGAAGTAGCGGCTCTCGATGCGGCTGGCGGTATCGAAGTCCACCTGAGCACCCTCGACGGCCGCGTCCAGGATGGCCCGCGGCGCGGGCATCGGCGCACCCTTGAGCTGCTTTTTCAGCAGCGCCGGGAACGACGGCAGGACTCCGGCCAGCGCTGGGCTGGACGGAGTGCCGCCAGGCATCTTGTAGCCCTTGGCATCCCACGGCTGGGTGTGCGAGTCGGGGTTGGCCTTGATCCAGGCCTTGGCGGCGGGCACCAGTTCGTCGACCGAGCCGACCAGCTCGTCGACGAGGCCGTTCTCCTTGGCCTGCGATGGCTTGAACCGGGTGCCCTGCGAAAGAATGTTCATGAATGCGTTCTGGATGCCGAACATCCGTACCGTGCGCGTCACGCCGCCGCCACCCGGCAGCAGGCCCAGCGTCACCTCGGGCAGGCCGACGACCAGGCCCTTGACG
>NZ_DATMLH010000038.1:0-10316 GCF_035570115.1 Mycobacterium sp. | reverse complement strand
CCAACCGTGCACTCCTGGCGCAGTTGTTGGCCACCAACGGGTTCGGGAGGAATCTTCCGGCTATCGCCGAAACCGAAGCCGAATACCAGAGCATGTGGGCGAACAACTCGGCGGCGATGACTCGCTACCAGGCGGCCTCGGCACAAGCCAGCACGCTGCCGCAGTTCTCCTCGCCATCCTCGACTACCAATCCTGTGGGGACGGCCAAGCAGTCCAGCGCGGTGTCTGCGGCGACCACTTCGTCGTCGCCCACGGTCTCGGCGGCCACTCCCGCTCCGGCCGTGGCCCCTGGCTTCGACCCCAGCGTTGGCATTGTTGGAGAAGTGAACACGTATATCAACCAGTTCGTCTCGTCCGGCTTTCCGATCAACATGCTCAGCTATCTGGCGCAGAGCCAGTCGGCCCAAGCCCTGTCCGGTGTGAACGCACAGATTGGCCAGGGTGTATCGGAGGGTGAGTCGGCGCTCGGCGGGGGAGCAGGGGGTGCGTTAGGTGGGTTAGGTCGGGCTGGGCTGGGTGCGTTGGGCCCGGGTGCGTTAGGTGCCGCTGGACTCGGTCAAGCGTCCACGACGGCGGCGACCGGCGTCGGCGTGTCGATTGGCAAGCTGACCGCGCCGCCTGCCGTGGTGGGATTGCTGCCCGGTCAGCAAGTGCCGGTGCAACTCGCCTCGGCCGCATCGCCGCTCTCCGCGGGCGAATCCGGACTTCCCATGCTGCCGCCGCTCATGCCGCCGCCGATTTCGCCAGGCAGTGGTTGGCGCAAGCGCAAGGAGCAAAAGTACGAAGATATTGCGATCGGTGCCGAGCTCAAGGGGAAGGTGGTCGATCCACCGCCATCGGCGGGATGAGCAATCCGGCGCAGCGACTCAGGAGTTGTTCGGGGGTGCTTTCAGAAAGCCAAGGCCGTTCTTGATTCCTTGGTCCAGCTGGTCCTTGACAGGGGCTTTGCCGTCCGGAGCCGCGGCTGGCGATGTGCAGGTGCAGCCGAGGGTGCCGAACGGGCTGGGATCCGCGCTGGCCGGTGCTGCCACCCCCGCCGCAGCAGCGAGCGCAATCGCGGCGCCGAACAATGCTTTTTTGATCACTAAGGGTTCTCCATAACAGTAGTCAGGCCAGTATACGGGCGTCAGGCCCCTTGATGCCGCGGGCAGAACGCAGCGATGCTCACTCCGACGAAGAAACCCGCGTGGTAGCCGTCCAAACTACTTTGTTGCATCACGTCATTCGCGACGTCGCTCGAGGCCCGACCGCTGTCGAGTTCATCGCAGACCTCGTGAGCGGCGACGATCGCTGCCTGCGGGTTCGCGAAGGTGATGCCTCTAGAACCCAGCGCGTTTATGAAGTTGCCGTCGACCGCGTCGGCATGCGCGGTCGGGACTACCAGGCCCACGGCGCTGAACAGCGCAACCGCCAGGACGAGGCCGGCCAACAGTGATCGCGCAGCGATGGGCGAGCGCAATTGGGTGGTCGTCATTCCTGAACCTCTCCGCTACGGGGAAGCAAGACTGTTACGGATGGCAAGCCAAGCCGCTGACATTGCGATCATTGCATGCCTGGCCAGACTGGCGAAACTCTTGGTCCGCCCAAACCCCGCGATCCCCGCTCGTTAACCGAACGGACACGCCCCGGGCGTTCAACGTTGGCAGGCCGGGCACCAGTACGCCACCCGCTCGCCGCTGTCGCCATAGTCGATGCGTGTGCCGCAGCGACGGCAACTCTGCCCGGCTCGCCCATAGACCCACAATTGCCGGCCGGCCCGGGTGTCGCCGGTGGTGCACCGGTTCCAGCGGTGGCGGTTGGCCCACAGCATGTCGCGGGCGCGGGACACCAGCCGATGCGGGTCGCCGACCGCACTTACCGGCGCGGTAGGCAGACGTCCGCTGACGAAACACAGTTCGTTGCAGTAGACATTGCCGATCCCGGCCAGCACCCGCTGGTCCAGCAGCGCCTCGGCGATCGGTCGATCTGGGCGCGCCGTCAGGTTGGTCGCGGCGAGCTGTGGGTCCCAGTCGGCCCCCAGCAGATCGGGTCCCAGGTGTGCGACCGCGTCGCCGTCGTGGGCGCGGTCGAGGATTTCCAGCACGCCCAGGTCGATGCCGACGGCGTGGATATCGCCGGCTGCCAAGATGATCCGAATCCGGTGATCGTTGCGCACCGCCCGGGAAGTCACCCGCCAGCTGCCATCCATCTTCAGATGCGAGTGGATGCTGGCAGGTCCGACGCGGATGAACAAATGCTTCCCGCGGCTGTACACCTCGTCGACAACCTGACCGGTCAGGTCAGCGGTCGCAAAGCGTGGTACCCGAACATCGCATCGCGTCAGTGTCCGACCGGCCAGTGCCTGCCGCAGTGTTTCTGCGGTGTGCCAGACCGTGTCACCCTCGGGCATGCGTTATCGCAGCCGCAGTCCGCGTGGAGTGCGGGCGAACCCGGCGTCGGACAGCGCGCTCACGGCCGGCGCGGAGACGTCGAGGCCCAGTACCGCGGCGCCGTTGATCCTTTCAACCAGGATCGAACTGACCCGCCCGGCCGTTACCAGCTCGGCCAGCGCCACGCCGGCCGCGCGGTTGACCTCAGGATCGTCGCGGAAGCTCAGCAGCGAACGCCCGCCGCGCTCGACAAACCAGACCAGGTCGCCGTTGACCAGCACCACGAGCGCTCCGGCTTTGCGCCCCGGCCGGGCGCCGCCGTCTTCCTCCGGCGCGCGGGACGGCCAGGGGAGCGCGGCGCCGTACGGGTTGGCCGGGTCGGCGGCGGCTAATACCAGCGCCCGGTATTCGGGTCGCGTCGGATCTTCGAAAGAGCCGGGCTCATCGAGGTAGCCGCGCAGCCTGTCAACCGTCGATGCCACCGCGAACTGGGCACCGCCCAGCGATTCGACGAAATAGCCGCGCTGGCATCGGCCGGCCTCCTCGAAGGTGCTCAGCACCTTGTAGAGCATCGCGAATCCGCCCGGCAGCCCTTCGGCCGCCACCGCGCCCCTGGTCAGCACGCCATGGCGGCTCAGCAGCAGCTCGGCTTGGTGGTGTGCTCGCAGCGTTGAATCCGGCTCGGGCATGGGCAAGGCTGACCAACGGCCGGCCACCGTGGGGTCGCTGGGGCGGGACTGGGCGTGCGCAACGCTGTAGCGGCTCAGACGAGGCGGGCGTGCTCCGCGACCCAACCGATGCGCCGGGGCCGACCGTCTGCGGCTACCCGGCCCGCCGCCGAGCATCGCACGGACGGGCGCGAACGTGTCGCCGGTGACCAGACCGGCCCAGATGAGTTCCCACAGGGCCGCTTTGAGCGCTTGCTCGCCGATTTGACCATCTGTAAGGCCTTGCGCGAGCTGGCGGAAGAAGAAGGCCCCGCCGCCGGCCAGCGTGTCCTGGATGGCCCGGTGGGCATCGCTCAGCTCGATGGTGGCGGGGGCACGTACGGTCAATGCGGCCGTTTCAGCCGGGTGAAACGCGACCCAGCCGTCGCCGGCCGAGATGGATCCGGCACCCGACCAGACCACCTCGCCGGACGCCAGTAGCTCGTCGAGCATGGCGGGAGAGTAGTCGCGTACCCGCGGGGGCAGCACGAGCGACTCGATCGCCGAGGCGGGCAGCGGGACGCCGGCCAGCTGATCGATGACAGCCGCCAGCCCCCCGAGGCCGGTGTTGCTGGAATGCTCAGCCGAGCCGACCTGATGCCAGCCCGGCAGGAAACGTGCGTAGGCGCTGATGCTGACCGGCTCGACTTGCGCCCGCAGCGCCGCCAGCGATCTGCGGCGAAGGATCCGCAAGACGTCGGCATCACACCACTGGTCACCGACCGCCGCTGCGGAGAACTCACCGCGCACCAGCCGCCCGTCGGCGCCCAGCCGGCCCAGCACGTCGGCCGCGACCCGCAGTCCCAGTCCGAAGCGGGCGGCAACGTCGGCGGTGGTGAACGGCGCGTGGGTGCGTGCATACCGGCCCAGCAGCTCGCCCAGCGGATCGGTGGCTTCTTCGGTGAAGCTGGCCGGCACGCCGACCGGCACCGCCACCCCGACGCCGTCGCGCAGTCGGCCGATGTCTTCGATCGCGACCCACCAGCTCTGTCCGGCAAATGAAACCGTCAACACGCGTTTGGCGGCGCACAGACCTTCCAGCCAGCCACCGACGTCGGCGCCACCGGCGCGGGCGGCGACTTCCTCGGTGGTCAACGGGCCGAGCAGCCGCAACAGGTCGGCGACCGATTCGGCGTCACGGGCCGCTCGGTCGGCGGTCAGATGTTGCAGCTGGCGGCCGGTCGCGCCGATGACGTCCGGGTCGAGCAGCTCGCGCAGCTCGACGCGGCCGAGCAGCTCGGCCAGGAGTGTGGCATCCAGCGACAGGGCCGCCGCCCGGCGCTCGGCCAGCGGGCTGTCGCCCTCGTACATGAACGCCCCGACATAGCCGAACAGCAGCGACGCCGCGAACGGCGACGGCGTGGCGGTCTCGGTCTCCAGCACGCGCACCTTGCGTTGCGCGATGTCGGCCATCAACTCCGTCAGCGTCGGCACGTCGTAGACGTCCTGCAGGCATTCGCGGACCGCCTCCAGCACGATCGGGAAGTCCGGATATTTGCGGGCCACATCGAGAAGCTGCGCGGCGCGTTGGCGTTGGTGCCAGAGCGGTGATCGACGGCCGGGATGTCGCCGCGGTAGCAGCAGGGCGCGGGCCGCGCACTCCCTAAATCGGGATGCGAACAGCGCCGAACCACCCACCTCTGCGGTGACGACCGGGTCGATCTCGTCGGCGTCGAAGACGAATAGTTCAGCACCCGGCGGCTTATCGGCAGCGTCGGGCCCGGACTCGGAGAATGTGTCCGGCAACCGCACCACGATGCCGTTGTCCGAGGCGGTCGGTTTCTCGTCGATGCCGTAACGGTCGCGTAGTCGCCTGCTCACCGCCAGTGCGAGCGGGCCGTGCACCCGTAGTCCATAGGGCGAGTGCAGGATCACCCGCCAGTCGCCCAGCTCGTCGCGGAACCGTTCGACCAGCAAGGTGGCGTCGGTGGGTACCACTGTCGTGGCGGTGCGTTGGTCGTCCAGTAGCCGCCAAAGGTTGTCGGTGGCGTATTCGTTTAAACCTAAATCAGCACAGCGCTTTTCGAATGAGTCGCGCGCCAGGTCGGCCAGCTCGCCGGTGAACTTGCCGACTGCCCGGCCGAATTCGGCGGGGCGCCCGGTGTCGTCGCCGCGCCAGAACGGCAACCTGGCCGGTTGGCCGGGTGCCGGGATCACCAACACGCGGTCGTGCGTGATTTCGGTGATCCGCCAGCTGGTGGCTCCCAACGAGATGACATCGCCCGGGCGGGACTCGTAGACCATCTCCTCATCGAGTTCTCCTACACGAGAGGGCTTTTCGGAATCCGTCGCCAGGTAGACGGTGAACAAGCCGCGGTCCGGGATCGCGCCGCCTGAGGTGACCGCCAGCCGCTGCGCACCCGGCCGTGCCGTCACGGTGCCGGTATCGCGGTCGTAGACCAGCCGCGGCCGCAGCTCGGCGAACTCGGTCGACGGGTATTTGCCGGAAAGCAGATCCAGAGTGGCCTCAAATGCGCTGTGCGGCAGTGTCGCGAACGGCGCGCTGCGTCGTACGGTGTCGAACCAGCGGTCGACGTCGAGCGGTTCTAGCGCCGCCGCGGCAACGGTGTGCTGGGCGAGGATGTCGAGCGGATTGGCGGGCACCCGCATCGTCTCGATCTGACCGTTGCGCATGCGCTGCACGGCGACCGCGCAGCCGATCAGGTCGGTGCGATGTTTGGGGAACAGCACCCCTTGAGAGATCTCGCCGACCTGGTGTCCGGCGCGCCCGATGCGCTGCAGACCGCTGGCCACCGACGGCGGTGCCTCCACCTGGATCACCAGGTCGACGGCTCCCATGTCGATGCCCAGCTCCAGACTCGAGGTCGCCACCACCGCCTTCAGTCGCCCGGTTTTGAGGTCCTCCTCGACGGCGGCACGCTGCTCCTTGCTGACCGAGCCGTGATGGGCGCGGGCCAGTACCGGCGGGGCGCCGTAGGTCTGACCGCTGCCCAACAGCTGGGCCGGGGCGCCGCCGGCAACCAGCGGGTTGATGGCGGACGGCAGAGCGCGATTGCCCGAACGTTCGGCGTGAATCTCGTTGAGCCGAGAGGTCAATCGCTCAGCCAGTCGCCGTGAGTTGGCGAACACGATCGTCGAGTTGTGCGTTTCGACGAGGTCGACCAGACGCGCCTCGACATCGGGCCAGATGGTGTTGTCCACCAGGTTGGCCATATCCGGGACCGGCACCTGCACGGTCAGCTCGAAAGTCTTGGCCGCCGCGGGGGCGACGATGGTGGTGGGTGATGCGCCCGACAAGAACCGGGCAACCTCCTCGGCCGGACGGACGGTCGCCGACAAACCGATGCGCTGCGCGGGTGCTGTCAACATGTCGTCGAGCCGTTCCAGCGACAGTGCCAGGTGAGCGCCCCGCTTGGTGCCGGCGATGGCGTGGATCTCGTCGACGATCACGGTTTCCACAGCGGCCAGGGTCTGGCGCGCCGCGGAGGTCAGCATCAAAAACAGCGACTCGGGCGTGGTGATCAACACGTCGGGAGGCGTGGCGATCAGCTGTCGACGGCGTGCCGGTGGGGTGTCGCCGGATCGCACGCCGACAGTGATCTCCGGCGGGGGTAAACCCCGCCGTTCGGCGATCCGGGTCATTCCCGCCAGCGGGGTTCGTAGGTTGCGCTCGACATCGACGGCCAGCGCCTTCAGCGGTGACACATACAACACCCGTGCGCCGGGCGCCCGCTCGTCGCCCGGTGCGCCGGCCGAGCTGGCGAGTCGGTCTATCGCCCACAGAAACGCCGCCAGTGTCTTGCCCGAGCCGGTCGGCGCGATGACCAGCGTGTTATGGCCGTCGGCGATCGCCGCCCAGGCGTCGGCTTGGGCCGCGGTCGGTGCGGCGAAGGTTCCGGCGAACCAGTCGCGGGTGACGGCGCTGAACCGGGCGAGTGGATCAGCGGGCGCGGTGGTCACCTAGCCAATGGTGCCAGCGGGCGCTGACAAACTGGTCAAACACCGACGGCCGGGCGTCAACGCCCGTCGGGCCCGACCGCCTTAGCCAGTTGTTCGGGAATCCCGTTGACCCGGGTTATCGCGTCCAGCAGCGCGTGAGCGCAGGTTTCGCTCAGGTGATCGGCGTCGGTTTCGGGGTGGATGATCCGCTGCCGGCACACCTCGAAAGTCAACGCCAGCCAGGCGTGGATGACGATGCGCAGGTCGCGTTCCACGGCCGGAGAGAGCTCGGCACCCGGGCCGTCGACCTCCATGATGCGGTTCATGATGTGTTTCATCTGACGATCTTTGGCCTCGTCATCGATGCCGAGTAACACCGGATCGGAGCGGCCGAGGCCCACGTATGCGGCCCAGGCCGCGTGCGGGTGCTCCTGGTGATACTGCATGTAGGCAAGGACGCCGTCCCGAGTCTCTTCGAAGAGGTTCTGGCCTGGTGACGGCAGGGCGTTGGTGGTCTCGAACAGCTGGTCGGCCTGTCCCTTGACGACGGCGGCGAAGAACGCCCTCTTGTCCGGAAAGTAGTGATACATCAACGCCCGGGACACGCCGGCCCGCTCGGCGATCTCGTCGATTCGGACCTCATCGTAGGGTCGTTTGCCGAAGACTTCCGCGCCTAACGCCAGCAACTCGGCGCGGCGGTCGTCCGGAGATAACCGGCGACGGGGCGTTCGCATAGACCAGATGGTACTTGTCGATCCTTTGCGCTGGCCGGCTACGGCCAGGAAGGCCCTGCAAATGCTGATTGCCTACGCATCCGTCAATAAACGGCTCTGACACAGTGGACTTCGCGAACCCCGCACGGCCCGCCTACCAGCACGTTCGTTAGCTCAGCGACTTAGCGGGCGACCCGGCTGCGTGTTTCCCGGCGAGTACTTGGGCAACGAACGGACCATGGTCGCCGGGGTCGCTCAAAAAGGCCGAGGGGCAATAGAATCGCTGACCAATGGACGCCAAAAGCGATAGCACTTCCCCCAGGTTGAGTCATCGAGTCGGCGGCCTGGTCGACACCTTCGAAACGATCATCTACGCGATCGCCTTCCTGCTGCTGGTGTCGGCCGCGGTTCTGGTGGTGATCGGTGGTGTGGAGGCGGTCGTGCAGGCCGCGACCCACAAGGTCAACACGCTGCAGGGCGGTGTGCTTGTCCTCGACCGGGTGTTGATGGTTCTGATCGTCGCGGAGATCGCCGCTACGCTCCGGGCGGTCCTGCTCTATCACGAAATCGCCGCCGAACCCTTCCTCTTTATCGGCTTGATTGCCTGCGTGCGACGGATCCTGATCGTGACAGCTGCAACCGAGCAGGTGCATTCGGACAAGGAGCTCAACCGCCTGCTGCTCGAGTTGGGTGCGTTGGGGCTGCTGGTAATAGGTATTGCCGCGGCGATCTTCATGATTCGGTACAGCGCCCGACGCGCCGCGCCGACGGACCACGACGACTGACGGGTGCGCGGCTGTCGTCTCAGCCGAAGTGCACACCCTGGGCCAGCGGCAGCTCGCTGGAGTAGTTGACGGTGTTGGTGGCCCGGCGCATATACGCCCTCCACGCATCCGACCCCGACTCTCGGCCGCCGCCGGTCTGCTTCTCGCCGCCGAACGCGCCGCCGATCTCGGCGCCCGAGGTGCCGATGTTGACATTGGCGATGCCGCAGTCGGAGCCGTCGATGAAGCATTCCGCCTCGCGCATATCGGTGGTGAAGATTGCCGACGAAAGGCCTTGGGGTACAGCGTTGTTCAGTGCGATGGCGTCGTCGAGGTCGTCGTAGAGCAATGCGTAGAGGATCGGCGCGAACGTCTCGGTGTGCACGATGTCGGTCTGCGACGGCATCCGTACCACCGCCGGCGCGACGTAGTAGGCGCTCGGGTGGCCCATATCGCGGCGCTCACCGCCGAGCACCTCGCCGCCGTCTGCGCGTGCCTGTTCCAAAGCGCCCACCATGTCGCGATAGGCCGTCTCGTGGATGAGCGGTCCGACCAGCGTGCCCTCGGCCGACGGATCACCGATCGGCAGCTGCCGATAGGCGGCGGCGATGCGCCCCACCACATCGTCGGCCACCGAGCGATGGACGATCAGCCGGCGCAGTGTGGTGCAGCGTTGACCGGCGGTGCCGGCGGCGGCGAACACGATGGCGCGCACCGCCAGATCCAGGTCGGCGGATGGCGTGACGATGGCGGCGTTATTGCCGCCCAGTTCCAGCAGCGATCGGCCGAACCGCCGCGCGACCCGCGGTCCGACCTGCTGGCCCATCCGCACCGAGCCGGTCGCGGACACCAGTGCGACCCGCTCGTCGTCCACTAGCTGCTCACCGACCTCACGGCCACCGGTGATCAGGGCGCAAACATCAGCCGACACGCAGGCGTCACTGGCGGCCCGGTCAATCAGCGCCTGACAGGCCAGCGCCGTCAGCGGGGTCAGCTCGGACGGCTTCCACACCACGGTGTCCCCGCAGACCAGCGCCACCGCGGTGTTCCAGGCCCACACCGCGACCGGAAAGTTGAACGCGGTGATCACCCCGGCCACGCCGAGCGGATGCCACGTCTCCATCAGCCGATGCCCGGGCCGCTCGGAGGCGATCGTGCGCCCGTAGAGCTGACGGGACAGGCCGACGGCGAACTGGCAGACGTCGATCATCTCCTGCACTTCTCCCAGCGCCTCAGAGGCGATCTTGCCCGCCTCGATCGTCACCAGGGTGGCGAGGTCGTGCTTGTGCTGGCTGAGCAGCTCGCCCAGCCGGCCAACCAGTGCACCGCGTACCGGAGCGGGAGTGGCTCGCCAGGTGGAAAACGCTTGCGCGGCATCGGCGATGTGGCGCTCGACCTGCGCGGGCGTGGTCTGCTCGAGGGTAAACAGGACGTCGCCGGTGACCGGTGTGCTCGCCGGCAGGCCGTGCTCGCCGGGCCCACCGAGAGCTCTAAGGGTTACATCGCAGCCGACTGCGTCCAGCGCGCGGCGTGCGCGGGTGCGCAACTCGTCAGTGGTGGTCACGCAAGTGCCTCCTTGCAAAGCGATTCGTAGAGCAGGTACGGGTCGTGAATATGGCGGTCGATCGCTCCGGCCATCCAATCCAGGCTGTATGCGGAGTCGTCGGCGATTGCGGTGGTCGCTATGGTCTCGGTGTCGCGGTCCAGATTAGACCGAAAGATTCCGGCCGCTGAGGCCGGCAGAAAGTCTTCGTAGACAACGGGTTTGGATGGGTCGCCGCCGCGGTAGTAGGCCAGCCCCGCAGCGGCCATCTCGTCGTTGGTCGACGGAAAGTACTGGCCCCAGACTTCGGCGGGATCGTC
>NZ_DATMLH010000037.1:0-5093 GCF_035570115.1 Mycobacterium sp. | reverse complement strand
CGCCCGTCCGTACATTGAATGAGAATGCGCCGCCGCTAGCGCGTCGGGACGGGCCTCGTGCACTCGGGAATGGATCACAAACGCTGCACGATTGACGGGACGAGAACCTTCGATCACATCGCCTTTGTGATCGACCAAGATCAGGTCGGACGCTTTGATTTTCGTGAATGCCATTCCGAATGGATTCACCCAGAAATACTCGGGGTGTTCCGGGTCGCGCACCGTGACGTGGCCCGCAACGCCCTCGGAGAAGCCGAACTTACCGAAGAGCCGGAACCCGGCGGCGAGCTGTTCCTTACGGTACTTGCGCTCAGCGTCGACCGAGCTAAAGACCGGCGGTTGCGGGAGTCCGCTTCCGGCTGGGGAGGGACCAGTGACGGCGGCCAGGTTGGGATCGAGGATGCTTGTCATCAATTCCTCCTTGCGGTAACTGCGCCGCGACTTGAGTTATGCACCGTGCGTTTACGTGCGCAGTCTGGCACTCGCGCAGGCCCGGCGTCGATGTGCCGACGCACATAAATGCCGGCACCGAAGCGTGGGCCTGCACAATGCATTACCACCCGGGTCGCCGCTTACGATGAGAATGCACGCCTGTCTGCTGGCCAGGGCCTATATCAGCCGCCATGCTTTCGGCGACCAGTCTGCGATCAGCTGTGCGCCGTCACACCGAAGCGGCCAGGCTGTTGTGCCCCCCGACATTGTTGTGCGAGCTCGCCGAGAGGACGATTGTGTTCCTCAGGAGAAGCCCAAGAACCAGGCACCCAATTAGATACCCAGAGGTAGACCATGACCAGCCTGAGCACCAATCTCATCGCATCCAAAGAAAGCAACCCCAACCGCGTTGCGCTGCGGTGCGACGACCTGCAGTTCACTTTCGCTGAGTTCGACGCGGCAGCCGCCCGGGTGGCGACGCTGCTTGAGCAAGCCGGAGTCGAGCCGGGTGACCGGGTGGGGGTGATGCTGCCCAATACGCCCGCATTCGCCATCGTGTTTTACGGGATCATGTATCGCGGCGCGGTCGCAGTCCCGATGAACCCGCTGCTCAAGGCGCGAGAGGTGACCTTCTACCTGTCGAACAGTGGCGCCAAAGCGCTGTTCGGGACACCTGCCTTCGCCAACGAGGCCAGCGCCGGTGCCGACGAAGTGGGCGCGCAGTGCTGGATTGTCGATGACGCCGGTTTGCTGGACCTGATCGCCAGCCTGCCCGAGCAAGAGACTGCCGTGGAGCGCGGTGCCGACGACGTCGCGGTCATCCTGCATACCTCCGGAACCACCGGAAAGCCCAAGGGCGCGATGCTCACGCACGGCAATCTGGGCCGCAACGCCGAGGTCAGCGTCAACACCCTCGTCGAGACCGGGCCGGACGACGTCGTGATGGGCTGCCTGCCCCTGTTCCACGTCTTCGGCCTCACCTGTGGCCTCAACGGGGCGGTGCTGTCGGGTGCGACGTTGACGCTCATACCTCGATTCGACCCGCTCAAGGCGCTCGAGGTGATCGAACGGGACTCCGTGACGGTGTTTGAAGGTGTGCCGACGATGTATTCGGCGCTGTTGGGCGTGGCAGACCAGGTTGCACCGGAGGCGACCCGCACATTGCGGGTCTGCGTCTCCGGAGGTGCGGCCATGCCAGTGCAGGTTCTCACCGACTTCGAGAAGGCCTTTGGCTGCGCGGTCCTCGAAGGCTACGGGCTCTCCGAGAGCTCCCCGGCCGCCGCATTCAACCATCCGCACCGGCCGCGCAAAGTGGGCTCGATCGGTACCCCGATCGAAGGCGTGCAGATGCGGGTGGTCGACCTGGACGGCGCTGAGGTCCCCCAAGGCCAGACCGGCGAGATCCAGATCCGCGGCCACAACGTGATGAAGGGCTACTGGAACCTGCCCGACGCGACCAAGGCAACCATCACGCCGGATGGCTGGCTGGCCACCGGTGACGTCGGACGTGTCGACGAGGATGGCTACTTCTACATCGTCGACCGGACCAAGGACATGATCATCCGCGGCGGCTACAACGTCTATCCCCGCGAGATCGAGGAAGTGCTCTATGAGCACCCCGCCGTGGCCGAAGCCGCGGTCATCGGCATCCCGCACGACTCGCTGGGTGAGGAAGTCGGCGCGGCGGTCGCGTTGAAGGAAGGGGAGCGCGTCGAGCCCGCGGAGCTACGCGACTACGTCAAGGCCCGGGTGGCCGCTTACAAGTACCCGCGCCACGTCTGGCTGGTCGATGCGCTGCCCAAGGGACCCACTGGCAAGATCCAGAAACGCGACATCACCGTTCCGACGACGGAAAGCACACGATAACTATGGCGACTCCCAAGGATCCCACGGCCAAAGTCGATGAGCTCGCTGCGCCGCTCGACCTGCTTCTCACCAGCGCCACCAAGCCATTCGCCAGCCGGATGATGCCGAACGCCACCTGGGCCCGCTTCGCCGGCAACCTCGCTCAGCACCCCGGCACCGTGGCAGACCGGGTTGGCGCGCTGACCCGTGAGCTCGGCAATATCGCTGTGGGCAAGTCGCACCGCGCTCCGGCACGCGCCGACAAGCGCTTCAGTGACCCTGCGTGGCAGGAGAATCCGCTGCTGCACAGAATCATGCAGGCTTATCTGGCAGGCTCCGAGACGGCCGAGGAGTTGCTCGCGGACGCGCAGTTGGATTGGCGCGACAAGGAGAAGATGCAGTTCGTTATCGACAACATCGTGGAGGGCCTGGCGCCCAGCAACAACCCGCTGATCAGTCCGCTCGGCTGGAAGGCGCTGATCGACACCGGCGGTCTGAGCGCGGTGCGGGGCGCGAGAGCCTTTGCCCGAGACATGCTTTCGAAGCCCCGCGTGCCGGCGATGATCGAGCCGGACGCCTATGCGGTGGGCGAGAACCTGGCTATCACCAAAGGGGCCGTCGTACTGCAAACTTCGGTGTTCGAATTGATTCAATACGCCCCACAGACAGCCAAGGTGCGCGCAATTCCATTGCTCATGGTGCCGCCGGTGATCAACAAGTTCTACATCATGGATATCGCGCCCGGCCGCAGCATGATCGAGTACTTCGTCCAGCAGGGCCAGCAGGTCTTCGTCATTTCGTGGCGTAATCCGCAAGCCCGCCACCGGGATTGGGGCTTCGACGCCTATGGCGCGGCGATCGTTGAGGCGATGGACGCCGCGCAGAAAATCACCGGGGCCGACAGCACCCACCTGTTGGGTACCTGCTCGGGCGGCATCCTCGCGGCGATGACCGCGGCCCACCTCAGTGAGATCGGCGAGGGCGATCGGGTCGCGGGCCTCAACCTGGCGGTCACCGTGCTCGACGAGACCCGGGCCGGGTTCGCGGCGGCGGCGATGAGCGACCGCGCAGCGCAGGCGGCGATTCGAATCTCGGCCAGGAAGGGTTTCCTGGACGGGCGCGACATGGCGGAGATGTTCGCCTGGCTGCGGCCCACCGACCTGGTGTGGCGGTACGTGGTGAACAACTATGTGCAGGGACGCAAGCCGGCGCCGTTCGACGTGCTGTTCTGGAACGCGGACACCACCCGGATGGCTGCCGCGCTGCACCGCGACCTGGTGCTGATGGGGCTGCGCAACGCGCTGGTCACGCCCGGCGGGGTCAGCATGCTGGGCAGCCCGGTCGACCTGTACAAGATCACCGCAGACGCCTATATCGTCGGCGGCGTGGCCGACCACATCTGCCCGTGGCAGGCCACCTATCGGAGCGCACGCCTGCTCGGCAGTAAGGACAATCGCTTCGTGCTGTCCACCAGCGGTCACATCGCGGCACTGGTGAACCCGCCCGGCAACCCCAAGGCATCGTTCCGCACCGGCCCAGTCGACGTCGAGGATCCCCAACAGTGGCTGGACTCTGCAGAGAAGCACGCGGACTCCTGGTGGCCGGACTACGTCAGCTGGCTCGCCGAGCGCAGCGGTGCGGAGATCGACGCTCCGAAAATGCTTGGTGGGGAGGAGCTTCCGCCGCTCGGTCCGGCACCGGGCAATTACGTGATGGAGAAGTGACGAAATGATCGGACAAGCCATTACCGCACCGCCCGAGCTCGCTGACCAAGTCGCCACTATCCGTCGTGTGTTCGCAAGCGGACGCACACGGGCGCTCGACTGGCGACTGCGCCAACTTCGAGGAATCGAGCGACTTCTCGACGACAACGAGGATCAGATCGCAGCGGCGCTCGCACAAGATCTCGGCCGTGAACGAGCAGAAGCTTGGCTGGGCGATATCGCGTCCTCGAGGGGCGAAGCGGAGTTCGCGCGTAAGCACCTGGGCAAGTGGATGAAGCGAAGAAAACAGCGGGTGCCATTGAGCCAGCTCCCCGGCTCGGCTTGGGTGCAATACGAACCGCTGGGCGTGGTCCTCATCATCGCGCCGTGGAACTATCCGGTCTACCTCTCGCTCGGCCCTCTGGTGGCCGCCGTCGCGGCCGGCAACTGTGCGGTGCTCAAGCCATCGGAACTGGCCCCCGCTACCTCGGTGCTTCTTGCCCGGCTGATCCCCCAGTACCTCGACACGGATGCGATCGCCGTAGTCGAGGGCGCTGCCGACACCACACAGCAACTGCTCTCGTTGGGCTTCGACCACGCCTTTTTCACCGGCGGTACCGCGATCGGCAGCAAGATCATGGCCGGGGCGGCCTCGACGCTTACCCCGGTCACCTTGGAGCTCGGCGGCAAGAGCCCCGTCATCGTCACCGCCGACGCCGATCTCGATGTGACGGCACGGCGGATCGCGTGGGGAAGGCTGCTGAATTCCGGGCAGACTTGTGTCGCGCCGGACTACGTACTGGCCGACAAGTCCATCAAGTCAGAACTCGTCCGGCTGATCGTCGATAACGTGGCTGCTTTCCGTGCCGGAAATGACATGGGCATGCGGATCGTCAACGAGCGCCAATTCGACCGGCTCGTTGGCTATCTCGAAGCCACAAAGGGCGAGGTTGCCGTCGGCGGCCATAGCGACCGGGATTCACTGACGATCGAGCCGACAGTCATCGTCGACCCTGATCCCGACGAGCCCGCGATGACCGACGAGATCTTCGGCCCGATCCTTCCGGTGATTGAAGTGGATTCGGTGGATCAGGCGATCAGCTTCGCCAACGG
>NZ_DATMLH010000036.1:0-4652 GCF_035570115.1 Mycobacterium sp. | reverse complement strand
CCATTCTCATCGCAGCAGCGCCGGGAGTCGACGCCGCTGTGCAGCGCGCCGGAAGGCTAGGGCTCGGACTGAACCCGGGGATCTCCGAGTGGAAATCCTTTGAGCACCAACTCGCGACTTTCCGCGCCGCCGTACCCGCCGCTGAGAGTCCCGGCCCGATCGTCGTGCGCGTCAACAACCCCGTGACCGAAGCCCCACTCGATGATGCCGGTCGCGCGCCGCTGTCAGGGTCCGTCGACCAGATCAGGCGGGACCTGCTCCGGGTGGCCGAACTCGGCGTCGACGAGGTCATGTGGGACCTCACCCAGGCAGAAGTTCCGTACAACGTCCAACTGACACTGCTGGACCAACTCATCACCGCGCGACCCGCCGAATCCGTCGGGCGGCGTCGCGACCTCTAGACCTGCTCGCCGAGGCGAGACCAGGGCTTCGATTCGTCGGAGCAATTCCTAATCAGTATCCACAAATCAGTCAAAGGAGTAGAGGATGACCGAGAAGAAAATCATCGCGATAGTGGGCGCGACCGGCGTGCAGGGCGGCGGGCTGCTCAGGGCGATCATGGCCGACCCGGATGGTCCGTTCACTGCGCGGGCCCTGACCCGCAACGCCGACTCGGACCCGGCGCGTGCACTCGCCGCCCAAGGGGCAGAGGTGATCGAGGCAGACCTCGACGATGAGACCAGCCTTCGCAAGGCCTTCGACGGCGCTCACGGCGCCTATGTGGTCACCAACTTCTGGGTCCAGCGCACCCCCGAAGAGGAGCAGGCCCGCACCCGCGCCGAGATGGAACTCGACCAGGCCGCGGCAGCAGCCCGCGCCGCCAAGGACACCGAACTGCGCCACGTGGTGTGGTCCACCCTCGAGGACACCCGGCCCCACTTTCAGCGACTCGGTATCGAGGTCCCCGACGCCCTGGGCAACTACAAGGTCCCGCACTTCGACGCCAAGGCCGAGGCCAACGCATCGTTCACCGCGCTCGGCGTGCCGACCACCTTCCTGCAGACCACGTTCTACTACGAGGCTTTCCTGCAAGGCCAAGGCCCGCGCCGTGACGACAACGGCGAGCTGGTTCTGTCGCTGCCGATGGCCGACAACAAACTTGCGCTCGTCGCCGGTGAGGACATCGGCAAGACCGCGCTCGGCGTCTTTCGCCGCGGTGATGACTTCATCGGCAAGACCGTCAGCATCGCCGGCACCCACGCCACTGGGGAGCAACTCGCCGCGATGTTCACTGCAGCGTTGGGCGAAAAGGTCGTCTACCGACCGATGACCACCGATCAGATGCGGGCATCCGGGCAGCCCGGCGCCGTCGAGGTCGCCAACATGTTCCAGTTCTATGCCGACGTATCCGAATACTTCACCGGAGTGCGCAACCTCGACCTGGTGCGTGAGCTCAACCCCGAACTCCAACCGCTCGACACCTGGCTGACCCAGCACAAAAACGAGATCCCCCTCGACTGAATTCCCTTGCGAGTTCCCCGAATTGATACCCGGCACGATTCGCGCCGCGCATTGCGCGGCGCGAATCAAAGGAGATTAGTGATGAGTTCCTTGGCGAAGCCTGACGAGCAGCCGCACTTCGGCAGTAGCGATATGCTCATTATCCACAACATGTTCCGCCGCGAGTTCGCACTGATGCCCGGACTCGTCGGCGCTGTCGTAGCGGGCGACCACGACCGCGCCCAGATCATCGGTGATCACGTGCAAGCTGTGATCGCCCTGTTGCACGATCACCACACCCACGAAGACGAGGACATCTGGCCGCTGCTGCTCGATCGCTGTACCCGAGCGGCTCGGCTGGTGGGGCTGATGCAAGGTCAACACCAACAGGTCGCCACGCTGCTCCACGAGGTCGACGATGCGTTGAGCATCTGGCGCGATGCCGTCACCGTCGAGTCTCGCGAGGCCCTGGCGGACGTTCTCGGCAGGCTGATCCCGGCGTTGAAGGAGCACCTGAGTGCGGAGGAGGACCGCGTCGTTCCCCTCATGGCGCAGTACATCACGATCGCCGAGTGGCACCCGACCATGGGGAGCGAATTGGCCGCCGACCCAGCACAATCCCCACTCACGATCGGCCTGCTGATGTATGAGGGCGATCCCGACAGCATCGACCACTTCATCGCCGCCAGGCCCGCCGACGCCCGCCCCGTCATCAGGCAGCTGGCGGCAAAGACATTCGCGGACCACTCCCAGCGGGTCCACGGCACCGCCACCCCACCGCGCAGCACCGAACTCTAACCAGGAGTCGACGTGACTGACCAACCCCACGACCTGATGTTCGGCACCCTTCCAGGAACAGCGCCCCGAGAAGGCGTACCTAGCAACAGGTTTCGCGGAGGGCGTCGAGTTCGTGAAGGGCGCATTCACCGGCGCCTCGAGCAGGACTGACGGCGCCGCAGGCGCGGCCGCGGCGTGCACGGCAGCGAGTCCAACGACCGCCGGCCCACCGAGATCAAGACCGCCTGGATAATCAACGTCGGCGCGGCCGCCGGGTGGCCGGTTATCTCATAGGTGATGTGTTTAGGGCTAAACGGGGCAGTACCATCGCCCTTTTCGTCGCCGACCACCGCAACAGGATTGGCGCCGAAGAGATCGCGGATCCAGACGACGGCATATCCGCCTAGCGCTATCACCACAACGAGAGGCAGCGGCATCCACACCTTTTGAGGATCCTGAATACGTTCTGCCTCCGTAGCTTCCGGTCATGGCGACTGCGACATCGCGCAGACCGCTGTCCTAGAAGGCGCGGTTCAGGAGTTCGGTCGTGGCGATCATGTAGCCGGTGACATACGAACCGTCAAAACCCTTGCTCGGCGTTGTCGGACGTGCTTTGCGGTTGAATAGTATGCCGTTACGGCCGTTGAGCTCCGGTGTAAACAACAAGGGGACAACGCGTCTGGCGTATTGGTCTGGCGATTGCAGGAACAGGCCGATGGCGCCTTCGAATAGGCGGTAGGACAGGCTTCCATTGCGGCCCAGCCAGTTTTCGCGGATGCCGGTCTTGATGAGCCCGGGTCCAAGGCCAAAGTATGCCGGTCCGGGGAACATCCCATTGGCGCCCAACGCGAGGGCTTCGTTGCCGGCGAGGGTGTTGGCGTGGGCTGCCATGGCTTTATACCGCAACTCTGAGTTGAGGTCGCCGGGATTTCCGAGCTGGCCGCTGCCTGGTGAGCCCATGACGAACACGCGGGGTTGGGGCGCGCCGGCGGGACGTGCGATTCCAAGGCGGCCACTGATGCCCTTGAGGATGGCTACCCGGTTGAGGAAGCTGACTGCCATGTCGCGCTCGATGCCCTCGGCGGTTTGCTCGCGCGTTGGAGCGGCGATGATGCCGGCAGTGAAAAGCGTCACGTCGACGTCCTCGACCGCGAGGTCCTCACCGAGCCGCAACGCGTCAGCCATCAACGACAGATCAGCCCGCACAAATTTCGGTTGTCCTTGAGGAAATTCGCGCAAAGTGCGGCCCACGACGGTGACATCGGCACCGCGCGCCATCGCAAGCCCAGCGATTGCCCGCCCAAGGCCGTTGGTACCCCCGATCACGAGGAGTCTCTTGGACGACAGATCCAGCCTGTCGATCGGCTGGGGACGAATGCTGAATTTGCCAGGGTTCAGTGGTCGGTTCATCATTGCCTGCCTTTCGGATGGCCGCAGTTCGGCCCGGTGAAACCGAAGATGCTGCGGGATGGTCCAGACGCTAGATCACTAACCGGACTATACCCCGCTTATGGGAATCCCGTAAAGTTCACTACATGGACCGGCTCGCGTTGACACCGCCAACACCTAGCGGTGAACGTGCTGACGCGGCGCGCAACCGGCGCCAACTGTTAAGCACCGCGCGAGAACTCATGGCTGAAGTGGGCGCCGCACGGGTCACTATGGACGGCCTCGCTGCCCGCGCTGGTCTGGGTAAAGGCACCGTATTTCGCCGCTTCGGTAGCCGCGCGGGCATCTTCCAAGCGCTGCTCGACGAGGAAGAACGCGGTCTGCAACTAGCGGTGATGTCCGGGAAGCCACCATTGGGACCCGGGGCGCCGCCGAGAAATCGGTTGATCGCCTACGGGCATGCCCGAGTGCAGTTTCTGTTCGACCACCACGAGATCGCACGAGCCTCGCTTGACGGCGGTCAGCCAGTGCCCCTCGGACGTGAAAGCCCCCTCTCGCGCATTCATATCCGAATGCTTGTCGGTCAAATCTCCCCAGACGTAGCAGACCTCGATGTCCTCGCGATTCAACTCACCGCCGCCTTAGACGGCCCACTATTCCTACAACTCACAGCCGCCGAGCTCTCCAAGCCGGCGATCGACCGCAACCGCCGACGACTCAAAACCGGGTGGACGGATCTGATCGATCGAATCTGCCCCGCGTGACGCAAGCAACCACACACCGCAGCGGCATGTGGCATCACGACCCCTGAGTGCGAACCGGCGTCGATCGAAGGTGATAGCTGCGGCTACCAGCGGAGCAATGACCAGAACCTCTGGATGAGCCTCGGTGAAGCGGTGTGAGGGGGGCGCACCTTCAGCCGACGGGCTCCAGGCGGATGACGGGGAATTTCCTGGAGGTGTTCTTCTCGTACTCGTGAGCGTCGGGCCAGTAGGTCGACCAGATGCCGTAGAGCCGTTCCCAGTCAGGTGAGTGCGGCCGGATGA
>NZ_DATMLH010000035.1:0-5422 GCF_035570115.1 Mycobacterium sp. | reverse complement strand
GACCATCAACAAGATGTGCCTGTCCGGTCTCGACGCCATCGCACTGGCTGACCAGCTCATTCGGGCAGGTGAGTTCGACGTGGTGGTGGCCGGCGGCCAGGAGTCCATGACCAAGGCGCCGCATTTGCTGATGGATAGCCGGTCCGGCTACAAGTACGGCGACGTGACGGTGTTGGACCACATGGCCTACGACGGCCTGCACGACGTCTTTACCGACCAGCCGATGGGTGCGCTGACCGAGCAGCGCAACGATGTCGACAAGTTCACTCGTATTGAACAGGACGAATTCGCTGCGCGGTCGCACCAGAAGGCCGCCGCGGCGTGGAAGGACGGCGTCTTCGCCGACGAAGTCGTGCCGGTGAACATCCCGCAGCGCAAGGGCGATCCCTTGCAGTTCAACGAGGATGAGGGCATTCGTGCCAACACCACCGCCGAATCGCTGGCCGGTCTCAAACCCGCGTTTCGTCGTGACGGCACCATCACTGCCGGATCGGCATCGCAAATCTCTGATGGCGCGGCCGCGGTGGTCGTGATGAGCAAGGACAAGGCCACCGAGCTGGGGCTGTCGTGGCTGGTCGAGATCGGCGCACATGGCGTGGTGGCCGGCCCGGATTCGACGCTGCAGTCGCAGCCTGCCAACGCGATCAAAAAAGCGCTGGGCCGCGAAGGTATCTCCGTAGACCAACTCGACGTGGTGGAGATCAACGAGGCGTTTTCCGCGGTGGCACTGGCCTCGACACGGGAACTGGGTGTTGATCCCGACATCGTCAACGTCAACGGTGGTGCGATCGCCGTCGGGCATCCAATTGGCATGTCAGGGGCTCGGATCGCGCTGCACGCGGCACTCGAGCTCGCGCGCCGGGGTTCCGGATACGGCGTCGCAGCGCTATGCGGAGCAGGTGGCCAGGGCGACGCGCTGATCCTGCGGGCCGGCTAGCGGGCCAGTAACTTCTCGTGTCTCGTCGCAGGGATCGAGCTCGTAACGGTGCTCGGAGGTCAGGATGACGATTTTGCTGGCATCGTGAGCGCGGGCACCATTGACGCCCGGTGTGATTTTGGTCATATGACGGCCGGACAGCGCCTGACAACGCCGCAACCGGGTGGATACGGGCGCAACGCGACATGCCAAACTTAACGACGTGACCCGTCCTCGACCTCCGATTGGCCCTGCAATGGCCGGCGCGGTCGACTTGTCCGCCCTCAAACAAAGCCCGCCGTCCAGCGGCGATGCCGCCGCGGGGGGATCGCCGCCCATCGGCACCGAGATCAACGAAGCCAACTTCGAAGAAGAGGTGCTGCTGCGGTCCAACCAGGTGCCCGTAGTCGTGCTGTTGTGGTCGCCGCGCAGCGACGTGTGCCTGCAGTTGGCCGAGATACTCTCCGGCCTGGCTGCCGCCGACAACGGTGCGTGGTCCCTGGCGAGCGTCAACGTCGACGTGGCTCCCCGGGTAGCCCAGATATTCGGCGTCGAAGTGGTCCCGACCGTCGTGGCTTTGGCTGCGGGACAGCCACTTTCGAGTTTTCAGGGCATTCAGCCGCCCGAGCAGCTACGCCGCTGGGTGGACTCGCTGCTGTCCGCAACTTCGGGAAAGCTCAGCGGAGCAACGGATTCCGAGGAACCCGAAGAGGTAGACCCAGCGCTCGCGCAGGCTCGCCAGCAGCTGCAGGACGGTGACCTCGCCGCCGCCTCCGACTCGTATCAGGCCATCCTGGATGATGATCCGAACCACGCCGAAGCCAAGGGGGCAGTGCGCCAGCTCGCCTTTTTGATGCGTGCGACCGCGCAGCGGCCTGACGCGGTCGCCGTTGCCGATGCCGCTCCCGGAGACATCGACGCCGCGTTCGCTGCTGCCGACGTGCAGATCCTCAACCAGGACGTGCAGGGCGCCTTCGAGCGGCTGGTCGCATTGGTGCGGCGGACATCCGGCGACGAGCGAACTTCGGTGCGCACGCGGCTGATCGAGTTGTTCGAGCTCTTCGACCCGGCCGACCCCGACGTCATCGCCGGCCGACGTAATCTCGCCAACGCGCTGTACTAGTCGGCGGGTCGGCTATTCGGGCTGCAGCCACAGTGCCGACGTCGGCGGCAGCGCCAACACCGCGGATGCCGGACGACCATGCCATGGCTCATCGGTTGCGTTCACACCGCCGAGGTTGCCGATCCCGGTGCCGTTGTAGTCGGTCGCATCGGTGTTGAGCACCTCGCGCCACCGCCCGGCGCCGGGCAGGCCGAGTCGATAGCCGCTATGCTCCGCACCGGCGAAATTGAACACGCAGGCCATTACCGAGCCGTCGCTGCCGTACCGCAGGAAGCTCAGCACGTTGTTGGCGGAGTCGTTGGCATCGATCCAGGAATAGCCTTCCGGCCTGCTGTCCTGGCTCCACAGCGCCGGACAGCCGCGGTAGATCCTGTTGAGCTCGTTGACCAGGCGCGAGATCCCGCTGGAGAAGCTGTTCTCGTCGAGTTGAAACCAGTCCAGGCCGCGCTCCTCGGACCATTCGGCGCGCTGCCCGAATTCCTGACCCATGAACAGCAGTTGCTTACCAGGGTGCGCCCACTGGTACGCCAGCAGGCTGCGCAACCCCGCCGCCTTGACGTGGTCGTTGCCCGGCATCCGCGACCACAGCGTGCCCTTTCCGTGCACCACCTCGTCGTGGCTGATCGGCAGCACGAAGTTCTCGCTGAACGCGTAGAGCATCGAGAAGGTGATCGCGTGGTGGTGGTAACTACGGTGCACCGGATCGTGGCTCATGTAGTCGAGGGTGTCGTGCATCCAGCCCATGTTCCACTTCATCGAAAAGCCCAGGCCACCAACACTAGTCGGTCTCGATACGCCAGCCCATGATGTCGACTCCTCGGCAATGGTGACAATCCCCGGCGCCGCCTTGTGCGCGGTGGCGTTCATCTCCTGCAGGAACTGCACGGCCTCCAGGTTCTCCCGGCCGCCGTAGATATTCGGCGTCCAGCCGCCGGCGGGGCGCGAATAGTCGAGGTACAGCATCGAGGCCACGGCGTCGACTCGCAGGCCGTCGATGTGGAATTCCTTCAGCCAATAAAGCGCATTAGCCACCAGGAAATTGCGAACCTCGGCACGGCCGAAGTCGAACACGTAAGTGCCCCAGTCGAGTTGCTCGCCGCGGTTCGGATCCGAATGCTCATAAAGCGGTGTGCCGTCGAAACGGCCGAGCGCCCATGCATCCTTCGGGAAGTGCGCCGGCACCCAGTCCACGATGACACCGATACCGGCCTGGTGCAGTGCGTCGACAAGCGCACGAAACTCATCAGGCGTGCCGAATCGCGACGTCGGGGCGTAGTAGGACGTGACCTGGTATCCCCAAGATCCGCCGAACGGGTGCTCTGCGACGGGCAGCATTTCGACGTGGGTAAATCCTTGTGCCGAAACATAATCCGTCAGCTCGCGGGCAAGCTCGCGATAGGACAGCCCCGGTCGCCACGAACCCAGGTGCACCTCGTAGGTACTCATCGGCTCGAATACCGGGTTGTGCTCGGCGCGCGCCGTCATCCACGCGTCGTCACCCCAGTGGTAGTCGCTCACGGTCACCCGCGACGCCGTGTGCGGGGGTACCTCGGTGGCGAAAGCCATCGGGTCGGCCCGGTCGACGACTGAGCCGTCTGCGCCGTGTACCCGGAACTTGTACAGGCCGTCGCGTGGAAACTCCGGCCAGAACAACTCCCACACGCCCGACGAGCCCAGAACCCGCAGTGGGGCATCGTTGCCGTTCCATCCGTTGAACTCGGCGATCAAGCTGACGCCCTTGGCGTTGGGCGCCCAGACCGCGAACGACACGCCCTCGACCACACCGTCGGCGGTGGTAAACGAGCGTGGATGGGCACCCAACACTTCCCACAGTCGTTCGTGGCGTCCTTCGTTGAACAGATGAAGATCCACCTCGCCCAGTGTGGGCAGAAAGCGGTAGGCGTCGGCAACGGTGTTCGAGTCGGCGCCGTAGCTCACCTCGAGTCGGTAGTCGATGAGGTCGGTGAACGGCAACGCCACCGCGAACAATCCGGAGTCGATGTGCTGCAGCGGAAACCGCTCCTCGCCGACAAGCGCGACCACCTCGGTGGCGTGCGGCCGAAAGGCCCGGATGACGGTGTGATCGCCGTACTCGTGGGCGCCCAAGATTCCGTGCGGATTGTGGTGCTCGCCGGCCACCAGGCGGGCCAAGTCGCGGGGTTCGGGCGCCAGGTGGGTCCCGGCGAGTTGCTCGGTGGGCTTCATCGCGGCGTCACCTCCGGCGCAGCAGCGTCATTCGGGATTCGGACGGTATAAGCGGCATGTTGATGATGTGGGCGGGTGCGCGGCCAGGGTCGATGCGTATGTAGTTGGATTGTCCCCATTGGTATTCCTCGCCGGTGATCTCGTCTCGCACCCAGAACCGCTCGTAGTGCTCCATACCCAATGCGGCCATCTCCAACCACAATGTCGCTTCCTCGGGCCCGAATGCGTTGAGCGTCACCACCACGAGAACGCAGTCGCCGGTGATCGGATCGAACTTGCTGTAAGCCAGCAATGCGTCGTTGTCGAGGCTGTGGAATGTGATGTTGCGCAGTTGCTGAAGAGCCGGATGGAGTCGGCGAATGTTGTTCAGCCGTGCGATAAATGGCTCCAGCGATCGTCCTGCCGCGAGGGCGCCCGCGAAGTCGCGGGGTCGCAGCTCGTACTTCTCGGAGTTGAGATACTCCTCACTGCCCTCCAGCACGGCCTCGTGCTCGAAGAGTTCATAGCCGGAGTACATCCCCCAGGCCGGGCTCATGGTTGCCGCCAGCACCGCGCGGATCGCGAACATGCCGGGGCCATTATGTTGCAGGACGGCGTGCAAGATGTCCGGGGTGTTGACGAACAAGTTGGGGCGACGGAAGTCGGCGAGGTAAGGGATCTCCTCGCCGAATTGGGTCAGCTCCCACTTCGACGTCCGCCAGGTGAAGTACGTGTAGGACTGGGTGAAGCCCAGCTTGGCAAGCCCGAACTGGCGGGCCGGCGGGGTGAACGCCTCGGACAGAAACAGCACATCCGGATCGACTGCTTTCACCTGGCCGATCAGCCACGCCCAGAAGTTGGGCGGCTTGGTGTGCGGGTTGTCGACCCGAAAGACCTTCACCCCATGGTCCATCCAGTGCCGCACTACGCGCAGCACCTCGTCGTAGAGTCCGGCGGGGTCGTTGTCGAAGTTGACCGGGTAGATGTCCTGGTACTTCTTCGGCGGGTTCTCCGCGTAAGCGATGGTGCCGTCGGGCAATTCGGTGAACCACTGGCGGTGTTGCCTGGCCCACGGGTGATCGGGCGCGCATTGCAACGCCAGATCCAGAGCCACCTCCATGCCCAAGTCGTGCACCGCCGCGACGAATTTGTCGAAGTCGTCGACCGTGCCCAGCTGCGGATGCACCGCGTCATGGCCG
>NZ_DATMLH010000034.1:0-21517 GCF_035570115.1 Mycobacterium sp. | reverse complement strand
GGCGGTAGCGGGTGACCAATGTGGTGTCGGCATCCGATATCACCTTCTCGTTTTTGAATGCGAGGTTGCCGTTGCTGATGGGCTGCCCGGCATAGCCGGCGAACAGGTCCTTGATCAGGAATGGCACGCCACGGAAAGGCCCGTCGGGCAGCTCAGCGCGGGCCGTGTCGCGGGCATGATCGAACCAGCGGATCACCACTGCGTTGAGCACGGGGTCGATGCGCTCGATGCGCTCGATGGCCGCTTCGAGCAATTCGAGCGGCGTCACCTCACCGTTTCTCACCAGGGCGGCCTGGTCGACCGCATCCATCCAACGGGTCTCGTCGGCGAGTGAACTCACGCGGTCTGTGTAGCACGCGGCTACTGCGGGCAGTCCGTCAGGTCAGCACGACGGCGGGGTCGGTGAACGGCAGCGCCAGGTCGGCGGCCACCCGCTGACACAGCAGGGCTCCGTCGTGCGTCGAAAGGCCTTTACCGAGCGCAGGATTCGACTGACAAGCCGCTTGCCAACCGTGGTCGGCGAGTTCGATCACATAGGGCATCGTGGCGTTGGTCAACGCGAACGTCGACGTTTTCGGCACCGAAGCGGGCATGTTCGCCACGCAGTAGAACAACGTGTCGTGGACGGCGAACGTCGGGTCGTCATGCGTGGTCGGGCGGGAGTCCTCGAAGCAGCCACCCTGATCTATGGCAATGTCGACCAGCACCGCACCCGGTTTCATCTGCGCGACAAGAGAATTCGACACCAATTTGGGAGCCTTTGCGCCGGGCAGCAGCACAGCGCCGATGACCAGGTCGGCGTGCTTCACGGCTTCCTCGAGCTCCAAGGTGGTCGAGTAGCGGGTCTGCACTCGGCCGCCGAACACGGTGTCGAGATCGCGCAGCCTGTTGAGGTTGACGTCGAGGACCGTGACCGTTGCGCCCATCCCGTCGGCGACACGGGCGGCGTTGTAGCCCGCGGTACCCCCGCCGACAACGACGACGTTGGCCGGCTCGACACCGGGCACGCCGCCCATCAGCACGCCGCGGCCGCCGTGGGTGCGCATCAGGTGATAGGCACCGACCTGAGCGGACAGCCGCCCGGCGACCTCGCTCATCGGCGCCAGTAGCGGCAACGCGCCGTCGGCGGTCTGGACGGTCTCGTAGGCGATCGAGGTGGTGGCCGAAGCCAGCAGCGCGTCGGTGCAGGCACGGGAGGCGGCCAGGTGCAGGTAGGTGAACAGGGTCTGCTCGCGCCGCATCCGGGTGTACTCGATCGGCATCGGTTCCTTGACCTTGAGCACCAGATCGCCCTGGGCCCACACCTCCTCTGCGGTGGCGACCACTTGCGCGCCCGCGGCCTTGAAATCGCCGTCGGCGATTGCCGAGCCCTCGCCGGCGCCGGCCTGGATCAACACCTCGTGACCACGGCGGGTCAGCTCGGCGACGCCGGAGGGGGTGATCGCCACTCGGAACTCGTTGTTCTTGGTCTCGGTTGGAATTCCGACGTACATGATGGCTCCCTAGAATCGCCCGACCCGCCTGAATCGCCGGCAAAGACCTCAACTCAATTGTGAAGAAAGCTCGGACATCATTCAAATACCATGAAGACACGTCTGTAAGATCGACTAATGCCCGCAGAAATTACGGAAAGTGCGGCCAATAATCGAGTGACGCCGAAGGATCTTCGGTCGGCCGGTCTCGACCACGTGGACCGCCGAATTTTGAGCCTGCTGCACGCGGACGCGCGCATCACCAACAGCGCGTTGGCCGCCGAACTCGACATCGCCGCGTCGACCTGTCACGGCCGGGTCCGGAGGTTGGTGGACTTGGGTGTGATTCGCGGCTTCTACGCGGACATCGACCCGGTCGCGGTCGGATTGCCGCTGCAGGCGATGATCTCGGTCAGCCTGCAGTCCCACGCCCGCGGCAAGATCCGCGACTTCATTCAGCAGATTCGGCGCAGGCCCCAGGTGATGGATGTCTACTTCCTGGCCGGTGCCGACGATTTCATCTTGCACGTCGCTGCTCGCGACACCGAGGACCTGCGTTCATTCGTCGTGGAAAACCTGAACGCCGACGCCGACGTGGCCGGCACCCAGACGTCGCTGATCTTCGAGCACCTGCGCGGGGCCGCGCCGACTTAGAATATTTTCCCGATACCGGGGGTACCGGGTATGCTGCTGTGCGAGCGGGCCTTAGACATTAGGCTTGACTTTGTAAAGCTGAGCTGAAGGCGGGGATGCACGATGTTCACGGTCAACAACGACGCTGTCGGTCCGCATCTGTCACCTCGGGGGGCGCCGGACGAGCACGAACGACTGGTCCTCGAGGCGCGCGACGTCGACTTCGACTGGGCGAAGCTGCCGTTCCACTACGTGCCGGGTGAGCCGTTCACCACCCATATGCTGAATGTCCTGCACCTGCTGCTGCCCGCCGGCGAAGAGTTCTTCGTCGACGTATTCAAAAAGACCTTGCCGTTGATCAAGGACGACCAACTGCGGCTCGACGTGCAGGGATTCATCGGCCAGGAGGCGATGCATTCGCAAGCGCATTCCGGTGTGCTGAACTACTTCGCCGCCAACAATGTCAACGTGACGCCGTTCACCGACCAGATGGCCTGGTTGTTCGGAAAGCTGATCGGCGACCGGCCCGGGTGGAGTCTGCGACGACGGCACAGCTGGTTGCTTGAGCAGGTGGCGATCGTAGCGGCAATCGAGCATTACACCGCGATCCTGGGCGAATGGATTCTGGACACTCCGCAGCTTGACGCGGTCGGCACCGACCCGGTGATGCTGGACATGCTGCGCTGGCATGGCGCGGAGGAAGTCGAGCACAAGGCCGTCGCCTTCGACGTGATGAAGCATCTACGGGCGGGGTACGGGCGGCAGGTGCGCACCCAGCTGGTGGTCACGCCGATGATGCTGCTGATGTGGATGCGTGGGGTGCGATTCATGTATTCGGTGGACCCGCAGCGAACGCCCGGAGCCAAAGCGCGCTGGCGAGATTACTTCAACGCCGCGCGACGTGGTCTGATGCCTGGGCCGTTGCGTTTCATACGGGTTATCGCCGCCTACTACAAGCCGAATTTCCATCCGTCACAGCTGGGCGGGGTCGAGCGGGCGGTCGACTACCTTGCCATTTCGCCCGCCGCCCGCGCCTCCCACTGAGCCAAGAGGAATCGATGACCACCATTTCGGCTAGCACTTCTGCCGAGCCGACCCGTACCACCGTGACCGCCTCCGACGGCGTCACGCTGGCCGTGCACGCTTATACCGAAATCGACCGGCAGCGTCCGACCGTTCTCGCGATTCACGGCTACCCCGATAACCATCACCTGTGGGACGGGGTGGCCGCGCACCTAGGTGGCCACCCCAAGGGCCGGTACAACTTGGTGGCGTATGACGTTCGTGGAGCGGGCGAATCCGCCCGCCCACCCGGCCGGTCCGGCTACCGCTTTCCCCAACTGGTCTCCGATGTCGGTGCGGTGATCGATAGCCTGGGTGTCGATCAGGTGCACTTGCTGGGCCACGATTGGGGTTCCATTCAAGGTTGGGCGGCGGTCACCGACGACGCGGTGATGAGCAAAATCGCATCGTTCACGTCGATCTCGGGACCGCACTTGGATTACGCGGGCAAGTTCTTGCGGTCGCCGCGCACTCCGCGCGGCGTCTTTGATGTGGTCAGGCAGCTGCTGGCGTCGGGTTATATCTGGTTCTTTTTGAGCCCCGGTCTGCCGGAGTTGATGATCCGGTCCGGATTGGGTGTGAAAGTCATTGACGCCTTTGGGCGTATCGGCAACTCGAGCACCCGGACCGAATCTCACGCGCCGGTCCGGTCAACCGGCGACTACGTGAATGGCCTCAACCTGTACCGGGCCAACATGCCCGCGCCATTTCTTGCCCCCGGCGCGCAGCTGCCTGCGACCAAAGTTCCGGTGCAGGTGCTGGTGCCGCGCAAGGACATCTTCGTCACGCCCGCGCTGCAGCGGTTCACCGGATCAATCCCGTTGGGCGGCAGGGTTATTCCGATCGAAGGCGGCCATTGGGTGGTGACTTCGCGGCCGGACGTCGTCGCCAGGCTGACCAGCGAATGGATCGACCACGTCGTCAGCGGCGCGGCGTCGGCGGGCGCATCCGTCGTGGGCACCGGACGGCGTGACGTTCGTGGCAAGCTCGCGCTGGTCACCGGGGCGGGCGCCGGGATAGGCCGGGCCACCGCACTCGAGCTGGCCCGGAAAGGTGCCCGCGCCGTCATGATCGTCGACCGCGATCTCGCCGCGGCAGAGGAGACTGCCGCAGCGGTCCGGGACGTTGGCACCGATGCCGCCTTCTACCAGGCCGACGTCGGCGACGAAACGACGATGAACAAGCTTGCCGCGCAAGTCAACAACGAGCACGGCGTGGTGGACATCCTGGTGAACAACGCCGGCATCGGGATGGCGGGTCGGTTCCTGGAGACGACGCCGGCGCAATGGGACAACATCTTGGCGGTGAATCTGCGCGGCGTGCTCAATGGCAGCCGGGCGTTCGCAACGCAGATGGTCGACCGCGGCCAAGGCGGCACCATCATCAACGTGTCGTCGGCCGCGGCGTTTCTCCCGTCGAAGTCGATGATCGCCTATGGCACGACCAAGGCCGCGGTGCTGGCGTTCAGCGAATCACTGCGCGCCGACTTGGCCGACGAAGGCATCACCGTCACGGCGGTCTGCCCGGGGTTCGTCAACACGAACATCGCCAAAAGCACCGTCTACGCCGGGATGACGGTCGACGAGCAGGAACGTGCTCGGCAGAAGGCCGACACCGCGTACCGCCGTCGCAACTACACGCCCGAAGCCACCGCCAAGGCGATCGTCAAGTCTGTCAAGACGGGCCCGCCGGTGCTGCCGATCGCGGCCGAATCGAGGGTTGGTTATGCGATGCGCCGGATCAGTCCGTCGTTGGTCCGGCTGTTGGCGCGCTACGACATCCGGCAGCAATAAGAATTGACATTGGCAGTGCCGCAAAGTATCTGGGCTAGCAGGCCCGCCGACATCTACGGTCGCCGCAAGCGGGACCGTCTCTACACGGCGTTGTGGGGTGTAGGCGTGGTGCTCGGCGGTTTCGCCTCGGCGACGCGGTGGAAACCGTCGCGGGTCGTGCCGGTCGGCCGGACGCATACCGCCGTTGTCACCAAGCGGGAGCTGCTCAGCCCGGACGTCGTCGCGTTGACCCTGGCCGACGCCGGTGGGGGATTGCTCCCGTCGTGGACGCCCGGTGGGCATATCGACGTGCAGCTGCCTTCCGGCCGTCGTCGCCAGTACTCGCTGTGCGGTCCGCCGGGGCGGCGGACCGACTACCGCATCGCGGTACGCCGGATCGCCGACGGCGGCGGCGGTTCGATCGAGATGCACGACGCGCTCGACGTCGGCGACTCGCTGGTGTTCGAGGGTCCACGTAACGCGTTCTATCTCGGTGCAGGTGAGCGTGACGTGTTATTCGTGATCGGCGGAATCGGGGTGACCCCCATCCTGCCGATGCTGCACGCCGCACAGCAGCGCGCAATCAATTGGCGCGCAGTCTATGCGGGTCGCAGTCGCGAATACATGCCGCTGCTCGACGAGGTGGTGTCGATGGCTCCCGACCGGGTCACCGTATGGGCCGACGACGAGCGTGGTCGATTCGCCGGTGCCGACGATTTGCTCGTCGGCGCCGGGCCGACGACTGCGGTGTACGTCTGCGGGCCGGCCGGAATGCTGGAATCGGTGCGCATCGCCCGCGACGAGCACGCCAATGCGCCACTGCATTACGAGCGGTTCAGCCCGCCTCCGGTTGTCGACGGTGTGCCGTTCCAGCTGGAACTTGCGCGATCCCGCCGGGTGCTCGACGTTCCTGCCAATCGGTCTGCGCTCGATGTCATGCTCGACGATGATCCGACGACGGCATACTCTTGCCGGCAAGGGTTTTGCGGGACGTGCAAGGTCAACGTCCTCAGCGGGCAGATTAATCGCCGCGGTCGCACCGCAGAGGCCGACGGCGAGATGCTGGTCTGCGTCTCACGCGCCACTGGCCGCCGTGTGGTGATCGACGCCTGATCGCCGACAGCGGTCAGGCGCCCGCCGGCTCGTCGCCGAAGAACCGTTCGGGATGGTGATAGTCGTTGGTTCGGGCTTGGCCGTGGTCGAGGTGCGGCGGCGGAATCCACTGGGTTTGACCGTCGGCGAGCTTGATTGTCCGCCAGCCTTTATCGGCTAACGTGTGATCGGGTTTGCAGGCGAGAGTCAGGTTATCGATATCGGTCAGGCCGCCGCGGGCCCAATCCTCGACATGGTGGACTTCGGTCCAGTATCCCGGCGCGTCGCAGCCCGGGGCCGTACACCCGCGGTCCTTCGCATAGAGCACTACACGCTGATCCGCGGACGCGATGCGTCGGGAGCGCCCTAGATACAAGGGGCGGCTTTGGTGTTCGTCGAACACCGCCAGGTAGTGGTAGGCGTGGCCGGCCATGCGGATCAGGTCGCGCATAGGCAGCAGTGTCCCGCCACCCGTCACCGCGTGCCCGGCGCCTGCGGCGAGTTCCCGCAGCGTGGTCGACACGATGACAGTTACCGGTAATCCGTTGTGCATTCCGAGTTTCGGGTCGCCCAGCTGGCCGCGCACCAAGGCGTTGAGTGCGTCGTGTTGACGCTGAGCATGACTGCGCACGTCCTTGTTGACGAGATCCTGGTCGGGTTCGCTTACGACGCATGGGCTTTCATCTTCGGGATTGCACATGCCCGGGGCGGCGAACCGGGCCAGCCAGGCGTCGAGGTTGGCCCGCAGCTCCGGAGAAGCGACGAGCTTGCCGAGACTCATTCCGTCGGGCCGCTGTGCCGACCAGGTAAAGCCGCGATGACGCGCGCGGTCGACGTCCGAGAACTTCCCATCGGGATTGATCAGCACGGCACACCGGTTGGCCACCTTCTCCAGCTGGTCTGGCCGCAGCTGGGCTGACTGCTCGGCCAGGAAGCGCTCCGCGCACTCAACTGTGTCGACAGGGGTGTCCGCCGGCAGGTCACGCACGAATGTCTGGATCACCCGCAGGTGCTGCTGATCGAGCATCCCGGCCCGCCATGCCTGGGCAGTCGCCGGCAACTCCGGTGGCAGCGTTTCGCCGGTAATCGTCATCCGCGGGGTGAGCTGTTCGGCATCACGCATCCGACGGCGCGCTTCTGCGCAACTGATTCGCAACCAGTCCGCGATAACCCTGTGGACCGGGCCGCCGACGTCGGCCGGATCCTCCTTGGTCAAGCCGGCGATCAGATCGTGGCTGAGCACCGCCTCCCGACGCCGCGCGCTCTCAAGCCGCTGCAGTGCTTGCAACCGAACCGCAGGCGCGTAGGTGTCGAAGTCCAACTCGCCGATCGCCGCCGAGGCGGCGTCTAGCGCATCGAAGGCAGCCGCCAGCTCAGGCGGTGCGGCGATGCAAGTCGAACCCATGTTCGAAACGTTACCCACGTCCACGCGCGTCGGCCGCCGCCAAATCCCCAACTGTGGATGGCCGCCGAACTGTGGATAACTGACACCAGGGCAGCCCCGTCTAATGTGAAACCATGCGGGTAGCGGTGCTGGGATCGAAGGGCAAAGTCGGCGCGACCATGGTGCAGGCGGTGCAGGCCGCCGAGGATCTGACCCTGTCCGCCGAGGTAGACGCCGGTGATTCGCTGAGCCTGCTGACCGACAACAAAACCGAGGTCGTCATCGACTTCACCCATCCCGATGTCGTGATGGACAACCTGAAGTTCTTGATCGACAACGGGATTCACGCTGTCGTGGGCACCACCGGCTTCACCGACGAACGACTGCAACAGGTGCGGGCGTGGCTGGCCGCCGAACCCGACGTGTCGGTGCTCATTGCGCCCAATTTCGCCATCGGCGCGGTGTTATCCATGCACTTCGCTAAGCAGGCGGCACCCTTCTACGAATCGGTCGAAGTCATCGAACTGCATCACCCGCACAAGGCCGACGCACCCTCGGGAACGGCCGCGCGAACGGCCGCGCTTATCGCTGAGGCACGAAAAGAGTTGCCGCCCAACCCCGATGCCACTACAACGAGCTTGCCCGGCGCCCGCGGCGCCGACATCGACGGCGTCCCGGTGCACTCGGTGCGATTGGCCGGGCTGGTGGCCCACCAGGAAGTGTTGTTCGGCACCGCGGGAGAGACCCTGACCATCCGGCACGACAGCATGGACCGCACGTCGTTCGTGCCCGGTGTGCTGTTGGCTGTCCGTCGGGTCGCCGAACACCCGGGCCTGACGGTAGGGATTGAATCTCTGCTTAACCTGCAATGACCGGGACTGGCATGTCTGGGCGCATTTTGCGCCTGAAGCTGACGATCGCCTTCATGTGCGCGGCGCTTCTGGTGTACCTCGTGTTGCTTGGCCGGACTGCCGTGCTGATGATCAGCTCTGGGCGGGCCGTCGCCGTCGTGTTAGGTGTGGCGCTGTTGATACTGCCGGCCATCGGCCTATGGGCGATGGCCGCCACGTTGCGTGCCGGCTTCGCCCACCAGAAGCTGGCCCGACTCGTCGCCGACGACGGGATGGAGCTCGATGTCAGCGCGTTGCCGCGTCGACCGTCCGGTCGCATCGAGCGCGACGCGGCCGACGCGCTGTTCGACACGGTCCGTGCCGAACTGGACAGCGATCCGGACGACTGGCGGCGCTGGTATCGGCTGGCGCGCGCCTACGACTATGCGGGAGATCGCGGTCGCGCGCGGGAAGCGATGAAGACCGCCGTGGAGTTACATGGTGCACTACAGGGTCGCGAGGGTCGCGAATGAGTAAGACGCTGTTGGTGGTTCACCACACTCCATCGCCGCACTGCCAGGAGATGTTCGAGGCGGTGGTGACCGGGGCGACCGACCCCGAGATCGAAGGCGTTGAGGTGGTACGCCGTCCGGCGCTCATCGTGTCACCGGTCGAGATGCTGGAAGCTGACGGCTATCTACTGGGCACCACGGCGAACCTTGGCTACATTTCGGGTGCGCTAAAGCACGCGTTCGATTGCGCCTATTACCAGTTGCTCGATATCACCCGTGGGCGCCCGTTCGGCGTATACCTGCACGGCAACGAGGGCACCGAGGGAGCCGAGCGCGCTATCGACGGGATCACCGCCGGGCTGGGGTGGGAACGGGTCGGGGAGACCGTCATCGTGTCGGGCAAGCCGACCAAGCCTGACCTTGAGGCGTGCTGGAATCTCGGCGCGACGGTTGCGGCCACACTGATGGAGTGAGCAGTCGATGGGCTCCGCGATGTACGAGTCGTCAATATTCCATTTTCGAGACGATGGCGCCGTTCGACTTGTTGGCATCGGCACGGCCTGGCTTATCCAAAGGGGAAGACGATAGCTGATTTCGTGTCAATTTCATCGAGACCGAGGCCTGCGGCATTCATCTGATTTGAAAGGCAGTTGAACCAGAGTTGTAGCATGTATAAGCCGTTCTGGCTGGGGATGATCGCCGTTTGCAGGTGGACGACCTGGATTTCGCCGTTCGGATTTACCCAGGTGCCGCCGAGTTCGTTGGCCGCGTAGCCGTCAAGAACACCGCTGCTACCGCTGCCGATTTGGTGAAACCCGTTTAGATTCTTGACTTGACGCGGCGCCCGGTCGATGATCGCCTGCGCATCCACATTGCCCGTAAATTTAGACACCTTGGCGACGATGCTGGGTGGTGATGTCGCAGCGGAAAGTGCCGCTTCGGGCCCGGTGTAAAACATTGCTGTGTAGGCCCAGGCGGGTATGTTGGCGCTAGCGGTCCACCCGGCTGGACACGGAAGATTTATGACGGGTGCGCCGGCGTCGCCACGATGTACGGTTATTTCTGTGATCCCGTTCTGCTGAACGTAGTCTTCGATTGTCTGATAGTGAATTGGCGGTGTCGCGGTTCCTGGTGCTCCCCAAGCAGGCCCGGTAGGCGGGGGAAACCTGCTGGCAGGCCACCAGTCGGCATAGCCTCCGCCATAAACGTCCGGGATCCTCATAAATGGCGGGTGCGGATTAAGAATCGGCAGGTCGGGGCGGTAGGGGTTAGAGTGCGTCGGGCTATGCGGGTCCGGGCCGTGCGGGTCGGGGCCGTGCGGATCCGAACACATGGCAATCCCTTTCAAGTCTCCGAGCATTCGAAACCCGAGTTTATCGTCGCAGCTTGAGCAGCGCGGCAAAAACAGAGCAACGCGTCTTGCTGCGAGCATCCTCGGATGTGCATCCAAGCGACTTCCGCGGCGCGAAAGCCCCACAGATGAAAGCAACAGCGCGCCAACAGCAATCGCGGCCGCGCGCAGCCGGGCGACGGGATCCGATCCGAAATTCCCGTCGGCTGCCGACCTGATCCCTAATAGCGGTGGCAGGCCAAGATCACCGTGAATTCTCACCGCTTCAGTCAAATGAATGACACTGTGCGGGTAGCACACCATACTGGGTTTGCCACCCGGCATATCACGCCGACAAACGGAGATAGGCGATGAAGCTCGGATTTGTTGTCCCAGTGGCCGAGGGTTTGGTCGTGGTCGCCGCTTTGGCGGGCTGTTCACATAATGCGTCGAACGCCAACATCCCTCAGGTCGATGTGTCCGGCAGCGTCGCAGCGGTATCCAGACTGCTGAAGGGCGCACCCGCGACGTTCGCCTCGACCCCGCCGATCGATTTCGGAAATGGAACCTCAGTCACCCCGGCTCTCGGCTGGACGATCCAAAATCAGGACGCGAATCAGGTGACACTGGTCAACGGATCGGGCTCGTGGTCCGTCCCCACCCAGATGATCGTCCAGGTCAAGGACGCTGATTCCACAGATATCCAGCAGGCACTCTTAGCCGACATCCAGGCGGCGAATTCGAACTATAAAGGGGGCCTGCAGGGGGTAATGCCGGATCCGCCGACGACGTTGCAGGGCAGCAACTTCCAGCAGAAAATGAGTTCGCACTACATGGCCAACCTGATCACACAGTGGGGCACAACGGTGGTCTACGGGGTTGTCACCGAGCTGCTGAATCCCTCCACGCGACTGTCGTCCTTCATCAACCTGTATTCCAACCAGTCCGACGCATTGCGGGCAGCCGAACCCGATGCCGACGCCATGATCTCCTCGATGCTTACCAGCTGAGCAACACGCTTGCCGTGATGCTGATCGAGTGAGCATGCTGGATGTCATGCATTCCGAACGCCGCATGGTGGCAGCGCTCATAGCGTTGCACGCGCTCGAGATGGCCGGGCTGCTGGGCGCCGTGGTCGCCACCGCGCATGCGGCGCACACGCATCCAGGTCGCGGCATGGCCTTAGCGACGCTGTTGCTGCTGGTGACGATGCTGCCGGTCGGATTGCAGGGTTACCGGCTACTCGCCGGGCGCAGATCACTCAACGTGGCTGGGCTGGCCGCGCAGTCGGGAATCATTATGGTTGCGATCGCGGTGGCCACCCAAAACCTGGCCGCCGGTGGGATCGGGATCGTTGTGGGGTGTTCGGTGTTGGCCGGTTGGGGCCGGCTGGCCAAGACCGGTTCGCTTAAGACCGGTTCGGTCAGTGCGGGGCCTTCGCCGCGGACCGTGTACGTGGCACCGACTGGTTCGAGCGCACAGATCGGGATCAGCGGTGCGGTGTTGGCGGTGCTCACGACGTTGGTGGTGCTGGCCGCGCTGAGCGTGCGCAGCGGCATCGTATTCGGGCTGGTCGTGCTGGCGGTCATCTTCATTCCGCTCGAGCGGGTGTGCGCGCTGCATCCGCGTGGGGTGCTGCGCCCAGGGTGGCGCACCGATCTGGTGCACTATCTGGTCAACGGTGCCGCGTTGAAGCTTGGCTTGGTCGTCTCGGTGGTCGTGGTCGGTGGCGCGTTGCGGGTATTCGTCCCAGGGCCGCTGCGCACGGCCGTCGGCGCGAGTCCGGGCTGGGTGCAGATCTCAGCGGGCTTGGCGATCGCCATGGTCGGCGGGTACGCCGGACACCGTGCCGCTCACGAGGTGCCGGTGCTGTGGCGATTCCACCGGGTGCATCACAGTGTGCGCGAGATGGACTGGCTCGCCGCCAATCACCTGCATCCCGTTGACGAGATCTTTGGTCGATCCGTTGCGGTCCTGCCGTTGTACGCGCTGGGCTTCGGCCGAGTCAGCCTGGGTGCGTTCATCGTCCTGCTCACGGTGCAGGCCATTTTCATCCACGCCAACGTCCGGATCAGGCTGGGCCCACTGCGCTGGGTGATCGCCACCCCGCAGTTCCACCACTGGCATCACGCCCGAGAGCCGCAGGCCTACAACACCAACTTTGCCGGCGAGTTCCCAGTGCTGGACGCCTTGTTCGGGACCCTGTACCTTCCCGCGGACCGCTGGCCGGCGCAGTACGGTATTGACGACACCGAGCCGGCTGGCTACCTGCGTCAGCTCGCGTGGCCGCTGCGGACCCGGTGCGCGTCCGGCTCCGGGGCGGCGCGCCCAGAAGTGGTCAGTGCAGCGGTGCCGGCTCAGCTCATGGAATGAGTAGGCCTGCTACGGGTCGATGTGCGTTGGTGGCGTGCTCAATACGGGGTCATCGGAAGGTGGAACGCCGGCGCTCATCAGGTAGCAGTCGGTCTCGTCGAGATTGCGAACCCCGTTCGGGTAATACGTCACGCAGCGTTGCCACATGCCGTCCTCGGTGACGGGGTCGTCGCACATCTGTGCAAGTGGGTGCCCTGGCCAGTCCGGGTCTATGCATCCTGCGCTTGCCGGGGGCGCCGCGGTAATCAGCCCGCCTGCCGTCACCATGCCAGCCAGACCTGCCACGATGTTTTGCTTCATGGCTCCATCCTTCCGCGAAGGGTTTTCGGCTCAGTCGTCGATGTGCGTCGGTGGGTCATTGAAGGCGAGACCCCAAGGATGCAGGTCAGGCCCCATCACATCGCAGCGCTTGTTGCCCACGCCGTAAGTGCCGTAATTGGGTACGGAGTTGGGCAGGTAGCTATAGGTCGGTTGAAACACCACGCAACGTTGCCACGTGCCGTCAGGCTGGACGGGTCCATCGCACTTACTAATGACATCGATGCCTGTGTACTGGCAGCCGGCGCTGGCCGGGGGCGCTGCGTCAATCAGCCCTCCGGTGATCAGTGCGGCGGCCAGACCCGCGACGAGGTATTGCTTCATGGCTCTCTCCTTTGCATCGCCGCTGGCCACGACACTACTGGTCTGGCGGGCAGCGTTTGCTGCGTTCGACCGAAGTTTGCTGAGCCGCCTTAGCGGATGATGTGATGCGGATGCGATATGGTCAACCCGACAAAGGACCGGATGTGATGCGCCTGCTGATCGCCAATCGTGGTGAGATCGCGCTCCGGATCATCAGAACCGCAACCGAATTGGGACTCGGTACAGTCGCCGTCTACGCCGAGGACGACGCCGACACCCCACATGTACACGCGGCCGATGAGGCGATCGGTCTGCCCGGGGCCGGTCCGGCCGCCTACCTGGACCACGCCGCGATCCTCGCGGCAGCCAAGAAGTCCGGCGCCGAGCTGATCCATCCCGGCTACGGGTTTCTCAGCGAACAGCCGGAATTCGCGCGTGCTTGCGCGACGGCGGGGTGTACGTTCGTCGGGCCGGACGCCGCCGCACTGGAGATGTTCGGTAACAAGTCGTCGGCCCGTCGCGCCGCGGCGGCGGCCGACGTGCCGGTACTGCCGGCCACCGAGGGGCCCAGCAGCGTCGAGGACATTCGTGCGTTCGCCGCGGCTCAAGCCGGCGCGATCGTGATCAAAGCGCTCGCCGGGGGCGGCGGCCGCGGAATGCGAATAGTCGACAGCGCGGAGCACATTGACGCTGCCTATCGGCAGTGCGCTGCCGAAGCCCAACTGGGTTTCGGCGATCCGGCGGTGTTCGCGGAGGCGCATTTGGCCAACGCGCGTCACATCGAGGTGCAGATCGTCGCGGCGCCCGTCGGTCAGGCAACACGGGCGTTGGCGCTCGGCGACCGGGATTGCAGCATTCAGCGGCGCCATCAGAAAGTCATCGAGATCGCTCCGGCGCAGGGTATTTCCGAGACGTTGCGTCGCGAGTTGCACGCGGCCGCGGCCAGGTTATGCGGGCACGCCGACTACCGCGGGCTGGCGACCGTTGAATTCCTGGTCGCCGGTGAGCAATTCGTGTTCCTCGAAGTCAACCCACGAATCCAGGTTGAACACACCATCACCGAAGTAACCACCGGGCTGGACTTGGTGTCGCTACAGCTCGCGATCGCCGGCGGCGCCGCTTTTGACGAGTTGGGACTCCCCGGCGGAATCAGCGCGGACGGCAACGACGTCGCCGGCGATCCGGCTGCAGCACAGGGCATTGCGATCCAGACCAGGGTCAACATGGAGACTCTTGCACCCGATGGGTCGGTGATACCCACGGCGGGCACCCTGACGGTGTTCTCGCCGCCGACCGGTCCCGGCGTGCGCGTCGACACCTACGGCTGCCCCGGACTGACACCGAGCCCGCGCTATGACTCGTTACTGGCCAAGGTGATCACTCACGTACGCGGCTCGTCCTTCCCAGCGGCATTACGCAAGGCAGGCGTGGCGTTGGCGGACTTCCGTATCGACGGCATCCGAACCAACATCGATCTACTGCGCGCGATGCTCTCGGACAGCCGGCTGCAATCAGGTTGGTTGACAACGAGCTTCGTCGACGAGAACCTCACCGCCCTGGTCGGAGCCGCACAGTCTCGGCATGAGACCCGAGTGGCGCCGCTCGAACTGTATCCGGGTGAGGAGGTGCTGCGCGCACAACTGGCGGGGACCGTGGTCGAGGTGGCGCCGGAAGACGCCGAGTTCGCGGCGGGCGCGCAGCTGGTCGTGCTCGAGGCGATGAAGATGCAGCACGTGCTGACCGCGCCGGACGCGGTATGCACGGTCCGGACTCTGGTGGCGCCCGGGCAGGTCGTCGGAACCGGAGACCCGTTGGTGGTCTTCACCCGCACCGGCGCGGGCGCAGGGGCGAAGGGCACTGACAGATTGGCCGCCGTCGATCTGGACCGCGCCCGTGAGGACCTCGACGAGGTCCGCCGTCGTCACCAGCTCACTCTCGATGAGGGGCGATCCGCGGCAGTTGCTAAGCGGCACAAGCAGGATCGACGCACCGCCAGGGAGAACATCGCCGCCCTGGTGGACCCGGGAAGCTTCGTCGAGTACGGTGCGCTGACGCTGGCGGCGCAGCGCAGCAGGCGCTCCGAGCAGGACCTGATCGCCAACACCCCGGCCGACGGCCTGGTCGCCGGGGTCGCGACAATCGGCGGAGCCGAGGCGGTCGTGCTGTCTTACGACTACACCGTGCTCGCGGGCACCCAGGGCATGCGCAACCATGCCAAAACCGATCGGGTCTTCGACCTGGCCGCCCGCAGAAAGCTCCCGGTGGTGCTGTTCGCCGAAGGCGGCGGTGGCCGGCCCGGCGACACCGACGTCGCCAATGTGGCCGGTCTCGATGTGCCGACCTTCCGCGCGCTCGGCGCGCTGAGCGGCCGAGTCCCGTTGGTGTCTATCGTCTCCGGGCGGTGTTTCGCCGGTAATGCCGCCCTGGCCGGGACGTGCGACGTGATCATCGCGACCCCCGACGCCAACATCGGCATGGGCGGTCCGGCGATGATCGAGGGCGGCGGGCTCGGCGCCTACCGGCCGGAGGACATCGGGCCTATCGACATCCAGCGGCGCAATGGAGTGGTCGGCCTGGTTGCCCGTGACGAAGCGCACGCGGTGTCGCTGGCCAAGCAGTACCTGTCGTATTTCGTTGGCAAGCTCGACGACTGGGAGGCCCCGGACCCGCGCCACGCCCGACATGTTGTGCCGGAGAACCGGTTACGAGCCTACGATGTGCACCACGCGATCGAGTCGATCGCCGACGTCGGATCGGTCCTGGAATTGCGGGCCGACTATGGAGTCGGAGTGGTCACCGCGCTGGTCCGCGTCGAAGGTGCGGCATTTGGCGTGCTGGCCAACAGCAGTCATCATCTCGGCGGTGCCATCGACGCCGAGGCCGCCGATAAAATCGCCGATTTTCTCATGCTGTGCCAATCATTCGGGCTGCCGATCATTTCGTTGTGCGACACGCCCGGCTTCATGGTCGGCCCCGACGCCGAAGTCGATGGCGCGGTCCGCCGGATGAGCCGGCTGTTCGTTGTCGGCGCTCGACTGACGGTGCCGTTCGGGATGATCATCCTGCGCAAGGGTTACGGGCTGGGAGCGATGGGTATGGCCGGCGGCTCCTTCCACGCCCCGGAGTTCACGGTGGCCTGGCCGACGGGGGAGATCGGCGGGATGGGCCTCGAGGGTGCTGTGCGGCTGGGATTCAGCAAGGAGCTGGCCGCGGTCATCGACCCGATCGAACGCCAGAACCTGTTCGACAAGTTGGTCGAGGCGGCCTACCAGCACGGCAAGGCGCTGACATCGGCCACCACCTTCGAGCTCGACGACGTGATCGACCCGGCGGACTCGCGGGCGTGGATCACTCGGCTGCTGTTGCCCGACTGAACGCGGTCCTCATTTTCGAATCTGAGGCCAGATTCAAGTAGTCTTGACGAATGGATGCTACTGCGTTCGATGCGCACGACAATGTGCTGTCGATGGAGCCCGCGGCGCCATCGCGGCAACGACCCGCGACGGTGCGCGGAGCCCGGACCCGGGCCGCGTTGATCGCCGCCGCGCGGAAGGTGTTCGAGCGGGACGGCTACGTCGACTGCAAGCTCATCGACATCACCAAGGCGGCCAAGTGTGCGACCGGGTCGTTCTACACCTACTTCGCCAACAAGGCGGAGATCTTTGCCGCCGTCCTCGACGAGGCGCAGCGGGACATGATGCATCCGGGCATGGGCCGGGTGGCTGACCATGATGATCCGTACGCGGTGCTCGAGGCCAGCAATCGGGCATATCTCGAGGCATATCGACGCAATGCCAAGCTGATGGGACTGCTCGAGCAGGTCGCGCAGGTTGATCCCGAGTTCCGCACGTTCCGCCGGCGCCGTGCGGAAGCGTTCGTCCAGCGGAACGCCCGCGGGATCGCCGACTTGCAGGCGCGTGGGATCGCCGACCCCGACGTCGATCCGTTGCTCGCCTCGAGTGCGCTGTCGGGGATGGTCAGCCGGCTCGCGTACAGCGTGTTCACGATGGGCGAGAGCGAGGACGGCGACGGCGAGCCGCCCGAGTTCGAGGTGATGGTGTCCACCCTGACCCGGCTCTGGGCCAACGCACTCCGGTTTCCCGGCCACCGTTGAGTCGCCAGCGTCATCGCGACGAAGTTGAATTTGGCTCCAGATTCAACTACAGTCCGAGCCATCGGACGGAAGCTCGTTTCGACCGCATTCCTTGCCCCCGACGATGAGGACGCTGTTGTGAAGGTTGCCGAAAAAGTCGCTATCGTCACCGGCGGCGGGGGCGGCATCGGCGGCGCGCTGGCCGCGAAGCTGGCTCAGCAGGGTGCCCGGGTAGTGGTCGCCGACCTGGATGCGGACGCCGCGCGTGCAGTCGCGGAAAGTGTGAACGGCGACCGGCCCGGCACGGCCGTCAGCGCCGGCGGCGACGTGTCCGAGACCGAGCAGATCCAACGGCTGATCGATCTCGCGGACAGCGAATTCGGACCGGTGGACCTCTATTTCGCGAACGCGGGCATCACCGGCGTCGCGGGACTCGACATCAGCGAGCGCGAATGGGACCAATCGATCGACGTCAACCTGCGTGCCCACACCCGCGCCGCACAACTGCTGGTGCCCACTTGGGTTGAGCGCGGCGAGGGTTACTTCGTGAGCACCGCCTCGGCGGCCGGATTGCTCACCCAGCTCGGCTCCGCCACCTACGCGGTCACCAAACACGCGGCGGTCGGCTTCGCGGAGTGGCTCAACATCACCTATGGCGACCAGGGAGTACGGGTGAGCTGCCTGTGCCCGATGGGGGTGAACACCAAGCTGTTGTATACCGGCGAGGAGACCGGCAGCGTACTGGGCAACCTCGCCACCCGGGCGGTCACCGCGGCGGGCGATGTGCTGGAGCCGGCCGCGGTCGCTGACATCGTCCTTGAGGCAATCGATGACGAGCGATTCCTGATCCTCCCGCATCCGGGCGTGCTTGACATGTACCGCCAGAAGGCGGCCGATTATGACCGTTGGTTGCGCGGCATGCGCCGTTACCAACGCAGCCTGCTCGACGCAGATTCGGCAGGTTCGTCCTAGACCCGCCGAGACCCGCCGATTTCGCCGAATATCATGAGGAGTTCATATGTCCGTGTTCGAAATGTCTGATCGCACCAAGAAATACCAGGCGGATTTGCTGGCGTTCATGGAGTCGCACGTCTATCCCGCCGAGCCCGTTTACGACCAGCAGATGCGCGAATCCGGCGATCCGCACTTCCAGCCACCCATCGTGGAGGAGCTCAAGGCGGAGGCGCGCCGGCGGGGACTCTGGAACCTCTTCCACCCGCACCCCGAGTGGGGGCCCGGGCTCACGAATCTCGAGTACGCCCCGCTCGCCGAGATCATGGGCCGCAGCCACCTCGCCTCCGAGGCGTGCAACTGCAACGCACCGGACACCGGCAACATGGAGGTGCTGACGCTGTTCGGCACCGACGAGCACAAGCAGAAATACCTCCAGCCGCTGCTGGACGGCACCATGGCCTCCGCGTTCGCGATGACCGAACCGCAGGTCGCCAGCTCGGACGCCACCAATGTCCAGCTGTCGATGACGCGCGATGGTGACGAGTACGTCCTCAACGGACGAAAATGGTTCGCCTCCAACGCTTTACACAAGAACTGCAAGGTCATGATCGTGATGGGTAAGACGGATCCGACGGCCGCCCCGCACCGGCAGCAGTCGATGATGGTCGTTCCCATCGACGCCCCCGGCGTCACGGTGATGCGCGGGTTACCGGTATTCGGGTATCAGGACCGCGAGGGCCACGCCGAAATTGACTTCAAGGATGTGCGGGTGCCACTCAAAGACGTGCTCAAGGGCGAAGGCGAGGGCTTCGCGATCAGCCAGGCACGCCTTGGACCCGGGCGCATCCACCACTGCATGCGCGCAATCGGCATGGCCGAGCGGGCGCTGGAATTGATGTGCAAGCGGGCGCAGTCCCGTGTCACCTTCGGCAAACCGATCAGCGAGAACGCCAACATTCAGGACTGGATCGCCGAGGCGCGCATCGAGATCGAGATGATCCGGCTGCTCACGCTCAAGGCCGCCTACCTGATGGACACGGTCGGCAACAAGGCAGCGCGAACGGAGATCGCGGCTATCAAGGTGGCGGCTCCGAGGGTCGCGCTGACGATCGTCGACCGGGCGATTCAGGTGCACGGCGGCGGCGGGGTGACCGACGACTTCCCGCTCGCCCTGGCGTGGGCGCACCTGCGCACGCTGCGCCTCGCCGATGGCCCGGACGAGGTGCACAAACGTGCCATCGCCCGTCAGGAACTGCGCAAGTACCGAGACCAACCCACCGCGGTCCAGATCGCCAAGGTGAGCTGACGTGTCGTTGGACCTGACCGGCCGCACCGCCATCATCACCGGGGCGTCGCGCGGGATCGGGTTGGCGATCGCGCAGCAATTGGCGGAGGCGGGGGCGAACGTCGTGGTCACCTCCCGCAAGCAGGAGAGCGCGGATGCGGCCGCGGCGCAGATCGGCGACAAGGCCCTGGGCGTCGCCGCTCATGCGGTCGAAGAAGATGCCGCCAAACGTTGCGTCGACCTGACACTTGACCGGTTCGGCAGCATCGACATCCTGGTGAACAACGCCGGCACCAACCCGGCCTACGGCCCGTTGATCGAGCAAGACCACGGCCGGTTCACCAAAACCTTTGAGGTCAACCTGTGGGCGCCGCTGTTGTGGACCTCGCTGGCGGTCAAGGCGTGGATGGCCGAGCACGGCGGCGTCGTGGTCAATACCGCATCCATCGGCGGCATGCATCAGGCGCCGAACACTGGCATGTACAACACGACGAAGGCCGCACTGATTTACGTCACCAAGCAACTGGCGCTGGAACTTTCACCGGGGATCCGGGTCAATGCGATCTGTCCCGGTGTGGTTCGGACCAGGCTCGCCGAGGCGCTCTGGAAAGACCACGAAGAAGCCGTCTCGGCGTCGACCGCGTTGGGGCGGATTGGTGAACCGGCCGACGTGGCGGCCGCGGTCGCGTTCCTGGTGTCGGATGAGGCCAGCTGGATCACCGGCGAGACCTTGGTGCTCGACGGCGGTCAGCGGCTCGGCAATGCGCTCATGTTCCGCGCCGGGGCCGGACTCGGTGGCTAGCTCCGGCGTTGTCGGTATCGATCCGACCGAAGTCGCGGAATGGATCGAGCAGCTCGGGATCACGTTCAGCGCCCCGCTGAGCTTCGAGCGGATCGGGCTGGGGCAGTCGAACCTGACCTACCTGGTGTGTGACGCCCAAGAGCGAAAGTGGGTGTTGCGCCGTCCACCGCTGGGAGACCTGTTGGCCTCGGCGCACGACGTCGCGCGCGAGGCGCGAATCCTGTCGGCGCTGGACGACACGGCTGTGCCTACGCCGCGGGTGTACGGGCTGAGTCGGGATGCCGCCGGCGTCCCGCTGCTGTTGATGGAGTTCGTCGACGGCCTGGTGGTGGACCGGATGCCGATCGCCGAATCGTTGACGCCGCAGCGCCGCAGGCAAATCGGCCTCTCGATGCCCGCCACCCTGGCCAAGATTCACGCCGTCGACCTGGAGAGGGCTGGCCTCGATGACCTGGCCAGCCACAAGCCGTACGCGCAGCGTCAGCTCAAACGTTGGGCCGCGCAATGGGAGCAGTCGAAGACCCGGGACCTGCCCGCCCTCGACGACTTGACCCGCCGGCTGATCGCCGCCGCACCGCAGCGGCAGGAGCTGACGTTGGTGCACGGCGACTTTCACCTGCGCAACGTCATCACCTCGCACACGACCGGTGAGGTCACCGGCGTCTTGGACTGGGAGCTGTCCACCCTCGGCGACCCGTTGGCCGACATGGGTAGCCTGCTGGCGTACTGGCCCCAACCGGGCGAGGAGGACATCGCGGGCGGCTTCGCTGCCACGGCGCTGGAAGGATTCCCGGACCGTGCCGAGATGGCACGGGTATACCTGGCGCAGACCGGGCGGGACGCGGCGACGCTGAAGTACTGGCACGCGTTGGGGCTGTGGAAGATCGCCGTCATCGCCGAAGGTGTGATGCGGCGCGCGATGGACGTGCCGGAGAACAAGGCCGCGGCCGGCACGCCGACCCTGCGATGGATCGACGCGCTGGTATGCAAGGCTCGCGAGGTGGCGGAGGATGCGGGTATCTGAATCGATGGGAGACGCCGATGGGCGCTGAGGAGCAGGCCGAACAAGCGACAGCACTTGATCTGAGCGGGCGAGTGCAGGCGCTGCTCGACGAGCACGATCCGGCAAGCAGTGACCCGCGGGAATTCCTGGCGGCGCGTTTCGACGCCGGCCTCGCGTGGGTGTATTACCCGCGCGGTTCCGGCGGCCTGGAGCTGCCGCGAGGCTTTCAGTCGCAGGTCGAAGCCGACCTCGCCGCGGCGGGCGCGCCGCCCGGGGGCGGACCACACAACGGCATCGGG
>NZ_DATMLH010000033.1:0-3343 GCF_035570115.1 Mycobacterium sp. | reverse complement strand
CCCGTCCACGACTTGGCGACGTGCACCGCGACGTCGGCGTCCGAGCGACGATGCTCCACCGCCCAGGTGCATTCCTCGGTGGCAGCGACAGCCCCTTCCAGCGCAATGTACATGTCGGCGATGCGATGCTTGACCGCCTGGAAACTACCGATCTGCCGGTCGAATTGGCGCCGCGTTCCCGCGTAGTCGACGGTCATCTCGAGGAGCCGACGGGCCACGCCGACACTCTCGGCGCACTGCAACGCGACTGCACCGCGCAGCAGGTCTGCTGCCGCTTGCGGGTCGGCGCAGACGGCCTCGGCCGCCACCGGCGTGTTCTCGAAGTCGACGGTGCAGTACCGGCGGGTGAGGTCCATGGTGTGCTGGGGGGTGACGCGGACGCCTGGCGCATGGGTGTCGACGACGACCAGTACCTGGCTGCCCTGGGAGTCCACGTCGACGAGGAGGTGGTCGGCGGCTTGTGCGTCGGGGATGAAGCGCCGTGCACCGGTGATCCGGTTGTCGCTCAGCGTCAGGACACCGTTTCCGCCGGGGTGGTCCAGCCCCCAGGAGGCGATGGCCCCTCCGGTGGCGAGCTGGGGGAGCAAACGTGCCTGCAACTCATCGGCGCCGTAGCGTCCCAGCACCCACGAGACCAGCCCGCTGGGGCCGAATGGACTCGGCTGCAGTGCGAAACCGAACTCTTCATTGAGGATGGCCAACTCGGTGAGGCCCTGACCAATTCCATCCAGCGACTCGGGGACGGTGATCGCGAGCCATCCCAGGTCGGCGATCTGCGTCCACAACGCGGGATCGTGCCCGGCGTCGGAGGCCGCCGCCGCGCGGATCTGCTCGGAGTTTCCGTGGCGGGCCAACACCTTCTGGGTGGCGGCGCGCAGTTCGTTCTGCTCGGGGGTGGCTAACTGCATGGCTTCAGCTCTCGTCTCGGTGGTGCTGGTGCGGTGGGGTCACTTCGCGGGGTCGCGGGGCAGTTTCAGCGCGCGCTCGGAGATCAGATTCCGCATGATCTCGTTGGACCCCGCCGAGATGGTGAATCCGCGCGCATAGAGGAATGCCTCCTGCCACCGGCCCGCATCGACCACGTCGGGGTCCTCAGTCTCGAGCACCCCGCGAGGGCCCTGCAGTTCGAGTGCGTAGGTGGCGATGTCGAGGTTGGTCTCGGTGAACACGACCTTCGACACTGGCGAGTCGCCCACGGAGTCCAGGCTCTGAGCGGACTTGAGCAAGGCCTTGAACCCGAGCAGGTCCGACACCTGCGCGCGGGCAAAGAACGCCCCGATCCGCCGCCGGACATCGCTGCTGTCGGCCGACTCGCCGCGGCCGGTGCCGGCGTTGTCCTGGGCGATGGAGACCAGCCGGCGTACGGCGTCGGCGATGGAGTCCTCGCGCTGGGACTGCGAGCGCTCGTGGGCCAGGGCGGCGCGGGTGATTGCCCAGCCCTCGCCCGGCGCGCCGATCATGTTGCCCGTCGGGATGCGGACCGCATCGAAGAACACCTCGTTGAAATCGCTGGACCCCGTCATCTCGCGCAGCGGCCGCACGGTGACACCGGGGCTGCGCATGTCGACGATGAAGGCGCTGATACCAGCATGTTTAGCCACCGACGGGTCCGTGCGTGCCAGCAGGAACCCGTAGTCTGCGACGTGGGCGTGGGTGGTCCATACCTTCTGACCCGTGACGACCCACTCATCGCCGTCGCGTTCGGCCTTGGTACGCAGGGATGCCAGGTCGCTTCCCGCGTCGGGCTCGCTGAACAGCTGGCACCATAGATCCTCGAATCCGCGGATCCGCGGCAGGAAGTGCTCCTTTTGCGCCTGAGTTCCATATTCCAGGAGTGCACCCGAGATCAGGTTGTAGGCGCCGATCGGTCGGGGCACCTTCGCGTCGGCGAGTTCGGTGTCGAAGACGAAGTCCTGCAACACGTTGTGGTCCTCGCGGCCCCCCCACTCGGTCGGCCAGTCCGCGCCGACGAAGCCGGCCTCGAACAGACTCGCGCACCAGGCCCGGTATTGCGGCAAGTCGTCGCGTTTGGGGCTACGGGTGCCGGGAAGACGCTGCATCGCCGGGCGGTGCGCCGCGACGTGTGCCCGAAGGCGATCGCGGTATTCGGTGAGGTCGTCAGTCAGCTCGAGGTGCATCAACGGGTCCCTTCAGTAGAACGCGATGGGTGAGGAGGTGCGCCCCGGCACCAGCAGGCCGCACGACGTGTCGGTGGGGCGTGCCGGGTATGCGTGACTCGGCGGCGGTGTCCGGTCATCGGCTGACGGGCTCGACGAGGGAGGTGTCCGGTAGCCCGAGTAGTTCGGCGGCGCGCTCGGCGAGACGCTCGACCAATGCGCATGGCTGGGAACGGAACTCGAGGACGACGCGTATGCAGCCGACGGCCAGGTAGGAGTCGACGTGGTCGGCCAAGCCGGGCAGGTCGTCCTCGGTGACGTGCAGCCGCACCGAGCGGGGTACGTGTCGCCCGGCGAGAGTGTCGAGTCGATCCCCGATGTGCGTCAACTCCGCCGGCGGCAGATCGTGGGGGTGCCAGACGTCGGCGACCCGCGCGGCACGCCGCAGCGCGGGCGCCGAGTGGCCGCCGACCCACAGCGGGGGATGGGGGCGTTGCGCCGGCACCGGCTCGGCGGCGACGTGGCGGAAGGAGAAGAACTCGCCCTCGTGGGCGATCTCTCCGCCGGCCCAGCAGGCCAGCATGACGGCGATCGCCTCGTCGGTAGCGCGGCCGCGATGCTCGTAGAGATCTTCCACGCCCAGCGCACGGAATTCGACCTTGCTCCACCCCGTTCCCACCCCGATGTCGACCCGTCCGCCGGAGAGCACGTCGAGGGTAGTGATCATCTTCGAGGCGAGCACGGGATTGCGGTGCGGCACCACCAGCACTCCGGTGCCCAGACGCACGCGTGTCGTCGTGGCCGCCATCCAGGTAAGTGCGGTCAGCGCATCGAGCCAGTGGTCGCCGTAGACACCTGCCATGGCCCGCACTCCGACCACGTGATCGGTGACCCACAGGGAGTCGTAGCCCCACACCTCTGCGCGTCGCGGCAATTCCCGCACCATGTCCGCGGCGCCGGGTTCGTTCGTGGTGACCACGAGTCCGACCGGGCGGACACTCGCCGCGTTCACGGGGTGACCGTGATCGCCTGTTCGGGGCATGATTCGGCTGCGTTCCGCATATCTTCCGCCGAGACGCTGTCCGTGGCGATCACGACCGCGTATCCGTCGTCGTCGAGATCGAAGGCCTCGGGAGCGGCGAAATGGCAGCGGGCGTGCCCCACGCACTTTGCGTTGTCCACGGCGACCTTCACGTCGAACCCCTTTTCGTCTCAGACCCTCATCG
>NZ_DATMLH010000032.1:0-4510 GCF_035570115.1 Mycobacterium sp. | reverse complement strand
CTTGGTCCGGTCAATTATTTCCGACGGCAGCAGCGCACGCGACGCATCCTTCAGCACGCCTTTGCCGTTCGAGGCCAGCTTGAGGTCGGGCGGGCAGGTGGCCGCCAGTTCGACGAAGTCGTGGTCGAGGAACGGCACCCGGGCCTCCAGACCCCATGCCATTGTCATCGAGTCGACGCGTTTGACCGGATCGTCGACCAGCATGACCTGCGTGTCCAGGCGCAATGCCGCGTCCACCGCGGAGTCGGCGCCCGGCGCGCCCTGGTGGGCGGACGCGAACTCACGGCTCACATCTTCGTCAATCCCGTACTCGGGGTTGAATATCGCCAGCACGTCGTCGTGGTCGCGGTCGAAGAACACCTTCGCGTAGGCCTCGGTGGTCTGTTCGCGGGCGATGTTGGCCAGCGGTGGGTACCAGAAGTATCCCGCCAAGATTTCGTCAGCGCCCTGCCCGGACTGCACCACCTTCACCGATTTACTGACCTCTTCGGACAGCAGGTAGAAAGCCACGCAGTCGTGGCTGACCATTGGTTCGTTCATTGCGGCAATGGTTTTCGGCACCGCAGGGACCAGCCGCGAGGAGTCGATGTGGATCTTGTGGTGGTCGGTGTCGAAGGTCTTGGCGACCAGGTCGGAATAGAAGTACTCGTCGCCGGATTCGCCTTCGGCAGCGTCGAACCCGATGCTGAATGTTGCCAGTCCGTGCTGACCCTGCTCGGCGAGCAGCGCCACCACCACCGAGGAGTCGATACCACCGGACAGCAACACGCCGACCGGCACGTCGGCGACCATCCGACGTTTCACGCCGGCACGCAACGCGTCCATCAGGGCGGCCTGCCAGTCGCCGGCCGACCAGGACGCCTTAGCCGGATCGCGACGAAACTCTGGATTCCAGTACACGGTGTCGGTGTGCGAACCGTCGGGCTGGATCACCCGCACCGTTGCCGGTGGCAGCTTCTGCACGCCGCGGTAAATGGTGCGCGGCGCCGGGACGACGGAGTGGAATGTCATGTAGTGGTGCAGCGCCTGGCGATCCAGTTCGGTGTCGATGCCGCCGGACCTGAGCAGCGCACGCACCGTGGATGCGAACCGCAGTCGGCCCGGCGAGGCCGCCAGATACAGCGGCTTGATGCCCAAGCGGTCTCGCGCCAGTGTCACCACTCCGGTGTCCCGGTCGGCGATGGCGAACGCGAACATGCCCTTGAAGCGGTCGACGCAACGCAGCCCCCATTTGTGGAATCCCTTGATCACGACCTCGCTGTCGGCCGTCGAGAAGAACCGATAGCCCTCGGCCTGAAGCTCTTTGCGCAGCTCCTGGTAGTTGTAGATGCAGCCGTTGAACACCAGCGTCAGCCCGAGATCGCTGTCGACCATCGGTTGGGCGCCGTGGGCGGACAGGTCGATGATCGAGAGCCGCCGATGTCCGAACGCCACCGGCCCGTGCGCCACCACGCCGTCGGAGTCCGGTCCGCGCGACGTCATCGCGCCGGTCATCCGGGCGACGGCGCCGACATCGGCCGACTGCCCGTCGAAGCGGACCTCACCGCAGATACCGCACATATCTCCTGCTCTCCTGCTTCCGTTTCCTCGGAGTCTGGCTTACTAACGTTCACCAATCTTTGGCGCGGCGAGAATCCAGGTGTCCTTGCTGCCCCCGCCGAAAGACGAGTTCACGATCCGCGACCCCCGGCTCGCCACCCGGGTCAACGCCGCAGGCGTGACGTGCGCCGACACTGAACCGCCCGCGCCTGTCCTCAGATGGACGAACGCCCGCAGGTCGACGTGATGCGGGTAGATGCCGTCACCGTCGAAGGTGGGATGGGTGGACAGGGCAACCAACTCCTGGGCGATGAACCGCTCCGGTTGGGTGACCAGCTCATGCCGACGCGCCTCCAGCGCGGCATCGGAGGCGTCCGGGCCGATCAACACTCCTGTTCCGCCTAACCCGTCGATGGGTTTGACGACCATATCGGCGAGGTTGGCCAGCACGAAGTCGCGCTGCTCACGCTCGGCGCAGATCCACGTCGGAACCTGAGCCAGCTTCGGTTTTTCGCCGAGGTAGTACTCGATCATGGCCGGCACATACGCGTAGATCGCTTTGTCGTCGGCCACTCCGTTGGCGAGCGCATTGGCAATCGTGAGATTGCCGTCGGTGATCGCGCCGAGCAGCCCCGGCCGCAGCGGAGCGCCGTCGTATCCGGTGGAGGACAGCAGCATGTCCTCGTCCATCCGCGTGTAGGCGACGTCGATGCGTCGGACGTCGGGACCGATATGGCGCACCAGCTTTCCGTCGCGCACCGACAGGTCCGACGGCTGCACCAGCGCGACGCCCATTTCGTCGGCCAGGAAGGTGTGCTCGAACCAGGCCGAGTCTTCCCACCCGGCGGACAGCAGCACGACCACGGGGTCGTCAGCGGCGTGCGGCGGCGCCGCTGCCCGCAGCGTTTCAAGCAGCATCTGCGGCGCCCGGTCGACGTCTTCGATCGCGGCGAGCGGTTGCGGCTCGGGGAGGTGCTTCCTCAGCAGCCGGTGATTGACGATCGCGTACGCGGCGCCCGAGGGCACCCGCAGGTTGTCTTCGAGCACCATCCAGTGGCCGGCCCGGTCGCAGACGATGTCGGTGCCGCTGATGTGCGCGCGCACCGTGTCGCCGGCCAACCGGCCGGTCGATCGGAAGCCGGGTGCCCGGTCGAGGGCCTGCACACCGATGATGCCGTCGGCGACGATCGCCTGCTCCGAATAGATGTCGCGGAGGAATGCGTCCAGCGCCCGGGCCCGCTGACCTAGGCCTTGGGACAGCTGCGCCCACTCGTCCGCGGCCACCACCCGGGGTATCAGGTCGACCGGGAACAGCTGGGCGCGGCTCTGGCCGGTGACGCGGAAGGTGACGTTGTCGGCGCGCTGCTCCTGCTCGATGCATCCTTCCCGAAACCGCAGCTGCACTACCCCGAGGCGGGCAATGGTGTCCAGGACCGTCCGATAGCGCTGCCGCGGGTGACCGTCGCTGTCGACGGCTTCGTCATAGCTGACGTCGACGTTGCCACGGGCGACGCGAACCGCCGGGTCGCTGCCGGGGTGGTAGCCGAACAGCAGGGTCGGGTCGCCGCCGACGGCCGTCGCGGTGCTGGGCAAGCGGCCGGCAGTCTCGGCGATCAGCTGATCGACCACGTCGGTGAGGCGCCCGCGGCGGCGCAGCGCCCGCCGTTGCCGGGCCGACGACGTGCCCGCGATCAGTACCTGTCGGGTCAACTCGCTGACGATGTCCCAGTCCCCACTGCCTTCCAGTTGGGGGCGCAGCGACCCGACCAGCTCGGTGACCACGCCGGAGGCCGGCCTGCTGGCCGGAACGCTGACGTCGACGAGGTCGCCCTCCAACCCCGACCGGGCGGCCCGCCACAGCGCGGCCCGGCCCAGTGCCGGGGACAGGATCGTCGCAGGCGTGCCGGTCCGCGCGGCGTCGACCTCGCGCTCGACCAGCGCCCGGAACAGCCCGGCGATCAGCACGATGGTGTCGACCGACGGGCAGCTGTCGCACAACCGCAGCTCCAACGTCGGCGCCGAGTTTGACGGTCGGACGTCGAAGTAGACCATCCCGGCGTCAGTGATGACGCCGCTGGCCACCAGGTCCCTGACCAGCGCGTCGTATTCTTCGGCCGTTTGCACCGGGGCGGCTAGGCCCGTCGTCGGCCAGCGCTGCCAAACCAGGGTGCGCATACTCGAATAGCCGGTGTCTGAGCCGTCGGACGCAAACGGCGAGCTGGCCGACAATGCGAGCAAGGTGGGCAGATACGCGGCCACCCGGTGGGCGACCGCAACGGCCTCGTCGCGGTTGTCGACGCCGACATGCACCTGGGTGCCGCAGATCAGCTGCTCGCGCGCCAGCAGTTGGTAGTCGGCGAGCATTTGCCGGTAGCGCACGGTCTTGGTGACCTGCATTTCGGCCGGCACCGACAGCGGCATGGCCCCGGCCGCGACCACGCCTATGCCCAATTCGGCGGCGGTGTCGACCAAGACCTGGCGGTGCTCGACAAGTTCACGCCGCAACCCGTCCAGCGAATCGACCACCCGGGTGTTCGTCTCGACGACGCAGCGCTGCAGCTCGGCGACGTAGTGGTCGGACAGCTCGGCCAGCAGTTCGGGGCCGCGTGCCGTCAGCCGCCTCGTCTTGAGATCGACAAGGTGAAACTCCTCTTCGACACCCAACGTTCGCGGCGACATGTGTCGCATCCGCCAACCGTATGGGCCACCAGTTACCGCCGCGTTAAGCATTGACGGAGGTCATCGCCGTTCCGGCTACTCGACGGTGACCGATTTGGCCAGGTTGCGCGGCTTGTCGACGTCGTAGCCGCGCGCCTGCGCCACCGAGGCGGCGAACACCTGCAGCGGAATAGTCGACAGCAGCGGCTGGAAAAGCGTTGACACCGAAGGGATTTCGATCAGGTGGTCGGCGTAGGGGCGCACGGTGTCGTCGCCCTCCTCGGCGATGACGATGGTGACCGCGCCGCGGGTC
>NZ_DATMLH010000031.1:0-17644 GCF_035570115.1 Mycobacterium sp. | reverse complement strand
CAGGGCGGCAGCGACTTCCCGCCACCCCGGCGCCAGCGCGGAATCGACGGTATCCAGCGTGCGACACCACCGCTCGATCTCCGCGGACGGCCCGATCACCGGCTCGGACTCCAGACCCACGGCGCCGGGCGCAATGCGATGCAGGTGCGCCATGGTGGTCGCGGCGTTCCGAAAGCGCTCAGCTACAACGGCTTCAGGCCCGCCGTCGGCGTCGTCGAAAAGCGGTTCACAGGTGGTCCCGTCCACATGGGACATCACGAATAGCGGCGGCACGTCGGGTGGATCGCCCAGGTCGTCGAACAGCACTTCCGGGACAGGTACCGGCGTCGCAGCGAGCGTCCGGATGGCGCGGGCTTGCCGCAACACGTCGCGGTGCGCGATCGGGCGGACCCCGGGCGGTGCCACCTTGACGACCACCGGCCGGTCGGCACACTTGCCCACATAGGTCAGGCTTGATGCGCCACCCGGCAGCAGCGCCAGCGCCGAAACGTCACGTGACGCAAGCCGCTCAGCAAGCTGGACCAGCAGCGGGTCGCTCAGCGCAACCATCCGATCTCACTCAGGAACGGCTGCGTATGCGCGATCCGGCCGGTCAGCGACTCAGGTTCGCCGGTGCACAACGCCAGCGCGGTCTGGGTGATGAGCTCGATGTCCTCGGTGTCGGTCTTGGCCAAGTCGAGTGTGCCGGCGCCGGGTGTCGCGACCGGGTTGGACGGGGCGGCCGCGTTGACCGCGATGCCATCGTCATACAGCTCGGCCGCAAGGCTTTTGGTGAGCCGGTTCAGGGCCGCCTTGACCGTGCCGTAGACACCGAATCCGGCTGCGCGGTCGAACTCGGAGAACGGCGGCCCCTCGGGCAGATCGCCGCCGACCGAGGTGATGTTGAGCACCCACCCGCGGCCGCGTTCGCGCATAGCCGGGATGGCCAGTTGGGTCAGGTGCAGCGGCGCCAGCACATGCATTTCCATCATCAGACGCACGCGCCGCTCCGGGAACTCGTCGAGCGGACGGAGAAACGTCACGGCTGCGTTGTTGACCAGAATGTCTGGCGCACCAACGCGTTCGACCATCTCGGCGAAGAGTCGCTCCCGATCCTCGGTCTTCGACAGATCAGCCTGGATAGCGATCGCCGAGCCGCCAGCGGCGGTGATCTCCTCGAGCGTCTGCCGAAGCGATCCGTCGTATTTGGGATCGGGGTCCATGGTGCGGGCGGTGAGCCCGACCGTGGCGCCTTCGGCAGCCAATCGCACACCGATCGCCTTCCCCAGCCCGCGGCTGGCGCCCGTGACCAGAGCGATTTTGCCCGCACAGGCTCCTGTCACTTCCGACCTGCCTCCCGCTGCATCGTCGCGTGCGCGAGAACGCCTTCTCCCTGCGAGAGAATCCCGTTACCCGCCTGGTCGGAGTATAGGCACCACGGTCGGGACCGCCGGGTCGACCTGCAGCACCGGCAACCGGTCTTCAGACGGCTGTCGACGGCTGAGCTTTCTGTGAGCGGCAGGCCAGATATCTCAGAGAACTACTAGACCCACGTCCAATAAACGCCCAGCTAAACCGGCTAATTGCCGCGGTGATCACCCGGCTACCAGGCATAACGCCCCAGGGTCAGTTGCCTGGGAGTCTGCTGTCAACCTGAGATTTTTCTAAATAATGTATTGACTCCCTAATTTACCCAAGAGTAGGTTCCGGTGACATTACTCACGGGTAATGAACACACGTAGAACACGTAGAAGGAGTAGATCTATGCGTCGTCGCCTGATACTTGCTGGATTAGCGGCCACTGGCGGGCTGGTGACCTCGGCGTTTCTGCAGGCCGCTGTCGCCGTCGCCGACGTCAGCGCCACCGGTGCCGACGCGTTCACCATCGGTGACTTCACCTTCGACCCCTTCACGGTCGGGACCACCGGAGCCGACGTCGAGGGCTTCGCTCCTGTTGCCCAACTCAGCACCGCTCCCCCGCTGCTGGAGCTCGGCGGCGGGGAGATTGGCGGCATCCTGAATACTGCTCCTCAAAACTTTGAGGTGTTCGACCCTTCCACCGGCACCGACCTTGGGAGCATCGACACCAACGAGACTGTGTCGAGCCTTTTTGGCTTGACGAACGCCGAATTCACTGTCGACAGTGACACCGCTGCCGCCGGTGGCACGGCCTCGGATCTGCCGACCGTGGGATCGGTCTATGACTCCTTCAACCTGGGCAACGGTTACGAGAACATCTACACCGCGATCCCCAGCACCACCGGCGGAGCCGACACTGTCACCGACACCCTGGTGACGCCGAACGGCGACATCAACCTGGACTCGCTGTTCGGCAGCATCGACGCCGCAGCGCCCCTGCAGCCCGGCGACGCGTTCACCGGTCTCGAGGCAGGTGACAGCAGCATCGGTGCCGACGCCTTCAGCATCGGCGGCGTCACGCTCGACCCGACCCTTGCGGCCGGAGGCGAGGGCTTCGACACGGTCATCCCGCTTGCCAACACACCGCCGCTATTGGAGATCGGCGGCTCGGGGCTCGGCAATCCGGACAACGCCGGCGACGACTTCGCTACCCAAAGCTTCAACGTCTATAGCGGCGATTCGAGCACCACAGAGATCGGGACCATCACCACCGGCGAGGATGTGACGCAGCTGTTGGGCTTCACTAACACCCAACTCGTCGTCACTGGCGCCACCCCGACCGGCGACGGCACTGCTGCGGAGTTGCCGACCCAAGGATCCGTCTACGACGCATTCAACCTGGGCAACGGATATGAGAACGTCTACACCGCCACTCCGGGATCCGATGGCACCGTCACCGACACCCTGGTCACGCCATTCGGCAACGTCAACCTGGACTCGCTGTTCGACAAGATCGATGCCGCAGCGCCTCTGCAGCCCGGCGACGCCTTCACCGGGCTGGAAACGGGTGACAGCAGCATCGGCGCCGACGCCTTCACCATCGGCAGCACGACCTTCGACCCCATCACCAGCGGCGGGGCGGAGGGCTTCGACCCTGTCTTCCAGATCATCGGTGCACCGCCGTTGCTGGAGATCGCCGGCGGCACAGCCAACCTTGGCGGCGGCATTGTGTTTCCTATCGATACGCAGGACTTCAACGTCTACGACGGCACTACTGAGGTCGGCAGCATCGAAGGTAATGAGGGTGTGACCGACCTGTTGGGCTTGACGAACACGGAGTTCAGCGTCGAAACCGCCACCGCGGCCAGCGGTGCGGATCCCGCAGACCTGCCGACTGTCGGATCGGTCTATGACGTTTTCAACCTCGGCGACGGGATCGAGAACGTCTACACCGCGATCCCGGGCGTCAGTGGCGCCGCCGACACCGTCACCGACACGTTGGTGACGCCGTTGGGAAACCTCAACCTGGATTCGCTGTTCAGCGGTATCGACGCTGTTTCGGCGCTGGACCCGGGCGACGCCTTCACCGGTGGTCTTGACGCGGCGTCTGCTGCGGTCTCCGCCATCGACCCGTTGGCGTTCCTCGGCCTGTGAGATTCGGCTGAGCTGACCGGCAATAACCAAACATCCCAGGCCCTTAACGGCCTGGGATGTTTGGCGTTGAGGCTGCGGCGCGGTAGGCGTATGAAGATGCCATGGAGCAAACGAGCGACGCCGGCGTGGTCGAGCGCTATCTGGCGTGCCTGGCCGTCAACGACTGGGACGGCCTGGCAGCCACCATCGCCGACGACGACCTGATACGCGACGGCCCGTACTGCGACGTCGTCGAGGGCAAGCAGCCGTATCTGAAGTTCCTGCGCGGTGTGTTCGCCTCGCTGAAGGGTTACCGATTAACCGTGCAACGGATCTCACATGCGTCGGATCGAGTGTGTTACGTCGAGCTGAGCGAAACTTTCGACATCGACGGCGCACCAACTGAATACCCGGAATGCCTTGTCTTTGAGCGGAATTCATACGGCCTGATCAACCGGGTCAGCGTGTTCATCAAGCAACTGAGCAACTGAAAGCGCCTAGGGGCTTCATTCGCTGCCGCCGCCCATGACGGCGGCCTGAGCTTGGATCATGAAATTGACCGCTTCGTTGCGCGTCACCGATGACAAGATCTGCACAGCGGCGCGCATCATGTCGCCGACCATCAGAGTCGGCCCGTTGCTGAGGTTTTCGAATGCTTCGCTGATGACTTGATCGACACCGGCGGCATCCGGCGGCGCCTGGTCTTCGGAGCTGAGCACTCCGCGGCTGTGTTCGAGGCGGCGCAGTGCGGGCGTGTCGGTCTTGCCGAGGATGAGGCCGAGTACGTCGACGCCCTTGTCGTGCAGTTCGCTCCACAGCGCCTCGGCGAACACCATGTCGAATGCCTTGGTGGCGCCGTAGGCCACCATGTTGGGGCCACCGGCGAGCCCGGCGCCCGAGCCGAAGATCACGATGCCGCCGCTGCCCCTGGCCACCATCGGCCCAGCGAAGTGGTGGCACAGTTGCATCGGCACAATGCAGTTGCGGTGCACCATCGCTTCCGCGGTTTCTATCGGGTTGGCCAGAAACGGCTCGAAGTTCGGATCGGCGCCCGCGCAGTAGACCAGAAAGCCGATGTCGAGGTCGTCGGTGGCGGCGGCGACGACGGACGCCGCGTCGTACTCTGCGAGATCGACTGCCAGCGTGCGGGTTTCGACACCGGTGCGCGCGGCGATCCCGGCGGCCACCTGGTCCAGCACGGCCTGGCGCCGCGCCAACAGCACGACATTGACCCCGCGTTCGGCGAGCGCTTCCGCGAACGCCGCGCCGACGCCGTCGGATGCGCCGGCCACCAACGCCCACGGGCCGTATTTGGCTGTAAATGTCACGTTGACGCCCCCACGGCAGCCACCCGGACCTGGACGAATCGGCGGCGGGCGATCTGCCATCCCTTTTCGGTACGGACGAACTCGTCGTCGTAGAAACCGGCCGCGTTCACCCCGGAGTTGTTGTCGGCAAGCATGATCAGCGCGTCGACATAGGTGCGCGTCTGGGCCGAGTCGCCGTCGACCGTGACCACCTGATTAGTCAACCGGTGCATGGTGTGGCCGGCCAGCGCGTGCGCCTGCTGCATGAACTCGGTCACCGCGTCGACGCCCCGCCAGGAACCGACCTCGCCGTAGTCCAGCTCGCAGTCGTCGGTGAAGACGGTGCGAAACAGCGGCCAGTCACGCCGGTCGATCCCGGTCGCGTAGCGCAGCAGGACATCGGCGATGTCCTGGCGGTCTTCTCTTTCGGTCATACGACGTCTCCGTTCGGGTGGACCACGATTCGCGGCGGCCCGTTGGACTTTCGGGCGAGATCGAGTGCGTCGGGCACCTCATCGAGGCCGACAATCGCGCCGACGCTGGGCAGCGGATCGAGGCGCCCGGAAGCGATGGCGTCCAGGGTTCCGTACCAGTCCTGCGGGTGCGGGCCACCGCCGAACTGGATGGTGACGCCCTGCCGGGTCGCATCGGTGACGCTCAGCGAATCACCGGTGTACCACCCACCGGCGCAATAGATTCGGCTACCGATGTCGACGGAGTCCACGATCTTCTGTATCAGTCCGGTGGCGCCGACGCACTCGAAGACGACGAGTGAACCCCACAGCCCACGCTCGGCGCGTAGCTCGCGCCATAAGTCGAACGGAGACGTTTCGGCCGGGTCGACCGCGATGTGCGCCCCGAAGCTGTTGCAGGCCAGTTCGCGGCGCTCGGAGTTGTAGTCCGACACGATGATCGGCTCGATGCCCCGGCCGGCCAGCGCGACAACGGCCGACAACCCGATCGCGCCGGCGCCGATCACCACCGGCACCTCCCCCGGCTCCATCCGCGCGGAGCGCACGTAGAACTCGCCTACCGCGAACGCATCGGTCAGGGCGACGGCATCACTCGAGACGTCGCCGTCGACCGGCTTGGCCAACGCCTCCGCCACGACCACCAACTCGCCGAAGCTGCCCTGTGCCTCGGGGTGCTGACCGATGATCCGCACGCCGTCGGCACCGCCGTTGGCCACCCGGATCGGCATGGACGTCACCCGAGTGCCGACCGGGAACTGTTCGGTGCACTCGGGTCCGTGCCCGACGACTTCACCGACAAACTCATGGCCGAGCACGATGTCGCGATTGGCGTCATAGAGCGAACGGCCGGTCGGGTCGTTGATTCCCATTTCCGGGTGATCCATGAAATGCACGTCCGACGCGCAGATCGCGGTGCTTAGCGTTCGCAGCAGCACCTCCCCGGGGCCGGGAACCGGGTCCGCGATTTCACGGACATCGAGGCGCCCGTCGCGCAACACCACCGCACGCACTCATTCACCCCTTTGTGTTGAATGTTCTCGAATATTCGAGATAGTATCTCGACTATTTGAGCTTCACATTAGGAACCGGGCAGGAAGGAAGTCAAGCCATTCCATCGTCGGCCCCCACCACTCGCGTCCTCGACGTCGTCGAGTTGCTCTCCGGGCCCGGCAACGAGCGCCTCAGGTTCTCCGATGTCGTGCGCAGACTCGGGCTCACTCAGGCGACCACGCACGCCATCCTCACGACGCTGTGTGCTCGCGGCTGGGCCAGCCGTGACCCGGTCGACAAGACGTTTTCTCTGGGCCCCGCCGTTGCGGCGGTGGCGGCACAGCTGGATGCCGCCCGTCCACTGGCCCACACCGCTCGATCTGCGGCACTGCAGCTCGCCGAGGAATTCGACTATGCCGCCTCGGTCGTCGAGCGCTTCGGCGACTCGCTGGTGATCACCGCCTTCGAGGATGCCGGCCAGCAGTCCGGCGGCGCACCCGGCGACCGGATCCGCTACGCCCCGCCGTTCGGGGTCGCGTTCGCCGCCTGGGACACCGAGGACCAACAGCACGCGTGGATCCAGCGCGGCGCCGCGACCAATTCCGCACTGGCGCATCGCCTCGAAGAGGTGCTGGCCCGTACCCGGGAACGCGGATTCGACGTGGATTGCACGACGCCGGCGCTGACCCGCGCGGCCCACGTCGTCGGGACGCTCCCCAGCGACGGACTGCCTGCCCACGTGCGTGAGATCACCGATCAGCTGTTGGCCGAATTCACCACGATCGGTTTCCTATCCGATGAGTCCGACGACCATGCCCGGCGTCAGGCGCACCCGGTGGCCACCATCGCCGCGCCGGTGTTCGACCAGCGCGGTGGGGTGGCGATGATTGTGGCCGTCCATCCTCTGCAGGACCTGACCCGCAAACGGATCGACTCGATCGGACGGCGCGTGGCGGTCATGACGACCGCAATCAGCGGGAACTGATCAGGGCATACGATCGTTGGCCAAGTTGTTACACAAGCTAAATGCTTGCTAGGCTAACTACTTGTTATACTAGCTAAATAACCCTGATCTAACCTTAGGAGCACGCAATGCCGCGCACCGATAACGACACTTGGGACCTGGCGACCAGCGTGGGAGCGACAGCGACGATGGTTGCCGCAGCCCGGGCAATCGCCACCAATGCCGACAATCCCTTGATCAATGACCGGTTCGCCGAACCGCTGGTCCGCGCCGTCGGCGTGGATTTCCTGACGAAATTGGCCACCGGCGAGCTGGCCGCGGCCGACGTCGACGACGATGAGGCCCCCTGGAAGCTCGAGCACATGCCCATCGCGATGGCTGTCCGCACCCGCTTCTTCGACGCGTTCTTCCGCGTCGCGACGCACGCCGGAATCCGCCAGGCGGTGATCCTGGCCTCCGGTCTTGACGCCCGCGCCTACCGGTTGGACTGGCCCGTCGGTATGACGGTGTTCGAGGTCGACCAGCCCGAGGTGATCGCCTTCAAAACCACCACCCTGACCGACCTGGGTGCCGAGCCGACCACTGATCGGCGGACCGTCGCGATCGACCTTCGAAACGACTGGCCGGCCGCGTTGATCGAAGCTGGCTTCGACAAGAACCAGCCGACCGCGTGGATCGCCGAGGGTCTGCTCGGTTACCTGCCGCCGGAGGCGCAAGACCGCTTGCTGGACAACATCTCCGCGCTCAGCGCAGCCGGCAGCCGACTGGCCACCGAGGCGATCCCGGACATGTCCGAGGTCGACCACGACCAGGCGCGGGAGATGATGCGCAAGGCAACCGAGAAATGGCGCACGCATGGCTTCGACCTGGAGTTCTCCGAACTCGGTTACGAGGGCGACCGCCACGACGTCGCCGCCTACCTGGACACCCTGGGCTGGCGGTCGACCGGTAAGCCGATGAGTCAGCTGTTGGTCGAGAACGGCCTTCCGGCGATCCCACAGGGCAACGACTCGGTGTCGATGGCCGACACGATCTACTACACCTCGATCAAGTGACCGCTGCAGCTGAGCGTCGCGGTTTCAACGACGCCGTCACGCGGTTCTGGGGATGGGCGGCCCCGGCCTACAACCTGCCGGTTTTGCAGCAGTGGGTATACCGGCCAGCGCACGACGAAGTGATAGCGCAGCTACGCGCGCACTCCTCCGCGCGCGTAGCTGACATCGCTTGCGGCACAGGGATTCTGGCTGATCGGATCGAACGCGATCTGCATCCTGCGGAAGTCTATGGCGTGGACATGTCAGAAGGCATGCTCAACCAGGCCCGCGCCCGTTCGGCCGGTGTGCATTGGCTGCGCGGTCCCGCGGAGCAACTTCCGTTTGACGACGCGGCACTGGACGCCGTCGTGACGACGTCGGCGTTTCACTTCTTTGATCAACCCGCGGCGCTACGCGAGTTCCACCGGGTGCTGTCACCCGGGGGGCTGGTAGCGGTCTCGACTCTCAGTGCGCGGCAACACCTTCTGCAGGGCCCGTCGAACAGCAGATGGAAACTGGCACATCACCCGTCGCCAGCCGAGATGCGGCGGTTGTTCGAGGGCGCGGGCTTCACCGTCGACGAGCAACACCGGGTCCGCCGGCCACCGCTAACCCGGGCCATCTCCGATCTGGTCACGATCGGCATCAAGAGCTGACGCCGTCCGGTGTGCTTGCAGGGCCTCACCGAGGGTCCAGATCGCCACACCCATCAGGACAACGTCTTTGAGCAGGAACTGGCCAGGTAGCGCGGACAGCACCGGAATGGGCCCAACGAAACGGGTCGCCACGCCGGGTGTGGTGAACAGGAAGCTCAGCGTCCCACAGAACAGGACGATCGCCATCGCGCTGCCGATCGCCGATAACCGCGCCGAAAACGGGCGCAGGGAAATCAGTATCGCGGCAACGATTTCCAGCGTTCCCAAACCACGCGCCACGGTGCTGGCGCTGAACACGTCATAGACCCAACTCATCAACGGGCTGTGTTCGATCAGGACCCGGGCTTCCATCTTGATGTACTTGCCGAAACCAATCCACGCCAGCGTCAGCGCCAATCCGTACCGGCTGACCACCTGCCCTATGAAACTCAGCCACGCCGGCCACCGATCAGTAGGCCTCGTCGTAGTCGTCGCCAAATCGCTCCTCCGTTCGGATGTGCGACACCGCCTCCGTCCGGACGACGGCCCTCGCCTCGGTTCGGTTCAAACGCGGCGACTCGCGAGCTCAGCCGCCGGCTCGTCCCAGCGGTCGAGGTTCACCACCTCGGCCAGCGGTCGGCGACGCACCGGGCCATGTTTGCCTTTGGGCCAGCCCACCACGACATGTCCGGCGACCATCCAGTCGTCGGGCACGCCGACGGCGTCCCGCAGCAGCTGCTCGCCACCATAGGCACCCCAACTCGTCAGGCACGCGCCCAGACCCTGGGCGCGAGCGGCCAACAAAAAATTCTGCATCGCCGGGAAGATCGACCCGCCGAGGAGCAGCTCAGAAGCCGTCGGAAAACGCTTCTGCGCGAACAGCACCGAGCTGAATTCACCGGCCCGGTCGTGCAGCTCATAGGTCGCGCGGTTGGTACGGGCCCGTCGGCTGTCGTCGTCGCCGGCCGGCCGACTCATCCCGTAGACCGGCTCGATTACCTCCAGGGCGCGGGCCGCCGCCTTGGCCACCACAGCCCGCTGCTCAGCTGACCGCAACACGACGAAACGCCAGGCCTGCGCGTTGGCCCCGGACGGCGCCCACATCGCCGCTTGCAGACACCGCGTCAGCGTGGCGTCGTCGACCGGCTGGTCGGTGAAACGTCGGATCGTCCGCGCGGTCGACAACACCTCCCAGACGTCACTGGTTGGTCCCGGCATGCCGGCTCCCTTCTGGTCTGGCTCCCGAGGGAAAACCTACTGGGCGACGGCTGAATGCCTTATCCGGTCAGTGCGCACACCCGCCGGACGGTAGCACCGTCACCACCGGCCACAACGCCATCGCTTCAGCCCATGCCACAAGCGGGTAACTGCTGTCGGCCGGCAAGTGCAACTGCTGTTCCAGCTGTTCTTCCGTGCGCTGCACGGCGTCGGAATGGCAATACACCCACACCATCCCGACGGCCAGGTACGCCCCGCCGAGCCACACCGCTATCGCGGTCAGCCCGCCGACGCTCACCCGAGAGCTCAGCGCCCGCCGCAGCACACTCAACACCGCCCCACCCGACCTTCAGCTCAGGCAGACGTTGGCAAGCAGCAGCGCCGGCCACAACACGATTGACCCGATCACCGAGACCAGCAGGTCCAGGCCGCCCATCCGCTGGAAAGGTTCGGCGTGGGTGGTCGACCAGACCACACCGACGATGAGATAGGGCCCGGCAAGCAGTAACCCGATGCCGATCCACTCGGCGACGCTCAGCTCAAAGTCCATCAACCGGCTCAACGTGGTGAGCATGATCCTGCCTTCCGCCTCCCGACGGCGATGATGTTAATCGCGATTCCGGGGCGGCGGGCCACGTTCCCCGATGTCAGGTTTGCGGTGGACGTGGGTCGTTGGGATCGGTCGGGTCAGGGTCACCGAACCATCGCGACGGCGCGTGCTCGCCGTATTGGTCGTGCCAGTCCCACCATTCGTAGGGCGGACTCTGCGGATAGCCCTCCGGCGAGTCCTCCCAGGTCTCCTGGCGGCCGAGCGCCGTCATGTCCAAAAAGCTCCAGGTGTTGCCCAGCACCTCGTCGCCGCGGTTGTTGATGAAGTAGGTGCGAAACACCCGGTCGCCGTCATGGATGAACACATTGGTGCCGTGCCAATCGTCCACGCCGAAGTCGGCGTCGAAGCTGTCGGTGATCGTGTACCACGGTATCTGCCAGCCCATCCGCGCCTTGAGCCGCTGGATGCCTGGCTGCGGCGCGCGCGACGCGAACACCAGCGTGGTGTCGCGGGCGTTCAGGTGGGCCAGGTTGCCGATGTGGTCGGCGATCATCGAACAGCCGCGGCAGCCGTGATCGGGCCAGCCGTCTATATCGGGTCCGACGAAGGCGCGATAGACGATCAGCTGACGCCGACCCTGAAAGAGGCCGAGCAGGCTGACCTTGCCCTCGGGTCCCTCGAACTCGTACTCCTTATCCACCGCCAGCCAGGGCATCCGCCGTCGCTCAGCCGCCAGGGCGTCATGCGCGCGCATCACCTCCTTTTCCTTCACCAGCAGCTGTTGGTGGGCGGCCGCCCACTCCTGCGCCGACACGATCGGGGGTGTGCTCATAGTGATCTTCACCTTTCGGTTGCGGTTAGTTCAGGCCAGTGCTGACAGGCCTGCGGCGGTGAGGAGGTATGCGCCGTGGTCCCGGTATTCCCCGGCGGCGATCGCCAGTACCGACCGGCCGACTTGCTCCGCGGTGAGCGGGGGTCCCCCCGCCTGGACGAACGCCTCAACATCGACACCTTGCCGACCGGCGTAGGCCGCCACCGCTCTGGCGCCCAGCTCGGTGGCCGGCGTCAACCGCGGCAGCACCGACACGAAGCTGATTCCCAGCCCCGCCCGCTGCGACTCGATCGCGGCGTAATCGGCGATGAACTTGACGGCGGCCTTGGCCCCCGCGTAGCCGCCGCTCAGCGGTGAACCGTTGACCGCGGCCCCGCTGGACATCGCAATAACCGAGCTGCCTGATGCCAGCGGGTGCTGCAAGACATGGCGAATCCAGTGGAACGCCTGCGCGACGTCCACATCCCAGGTCTGGCTGAAGCTTTCCCACGTCTGTTGGTGCAACGGACTCATTGTCGGGCTCGCCCCCGCGCACAACACCAAGGTCTGCGGCCGGTGCTCGTCAAGAAGGCGGCCGGCCACCGCCGGATCGGCGGCGTCGGCGGCCACCGGGGTAAAGGCGTCGCCGAGCTCGTCACGCAGATCATCGAGTGGCGCCTTGCTGCGGGCAACACCGACGACATGCGCACCCGCGGCCGACAGCGCCGCGACGATGGCGCGACCGAACCCGCGGCTCGCACCCGTGACAATCGCCGTCGTACCGTTCAGGGCCTCGGGCTGGGTAATGATTGGTTGGTTCATGCTCATAGTGATTCCGATACGTCGCGGCGCCGAAATTCATCGCCGCGAGGCCGATGAATTTTCGCGGCAGCGCGTCTCTACTAAATACAGGGAGTCCAACCCGTCGCCCCGATAGGAGAACGACCGTGCCGGCCCAGGACGATTTCATCGAACGGGCGGCGCCGTTTCGTGCCGAGTTGATCGCGCACTGTTATCGCATGCTCGGTTCGGTGCACGACGCCGAGGATCTTGTTCAGGAGACCTATCTGCGCGGCTGGCGCGGCTACCAGTCGTTCGAGGAACGCGCAGCGCTACGGACCTGGCTGTATCGGATCGCGACCACCGCGTGCCTGCGTGCGCTGGAGAACCGGGCCCGCCGAATGTTGCCCGCGGGGCTGGGTGACGGCTCGGTCGACCCGGATACGGATCTCGACGGAAACGGCGACACCTATCACTGGCTCGAGCCGTTACCGGACGCACTAACACCCGAAACCGCGGTTACCGCACGGCACTCCGTTCGGCTGGCGGTTGCCACGGCGCTGCAGGAGCTCCCGGCGCGTCAACGCGCCGTGCTGATCCTGCGCGACGTGGTGCAATTCAGCGCCACCGAGGTGGCGGAGTTGCTCGAAACGACGCCGGCCGCAGTCAACAGCGCGCTGCAGCGGGCTCGCGCTCACCTCGCCGACGTCGCGCCCAGCGAAGAGGACGCGGCCGAACCGGACGACGCCGATCGCCGCGAGTTGCTTGACCGCTACTGCGCGGCCTTCGAAAACGCAGACGTCGCGGCGCTGACCGAACTGCTACAAACCGACGTCAGGCTCGAGATGCCGCCGCTGGCGGTCTGGTTCACCGGGCGCGACGCCGTGACCCGATTCCTCGCCAGGCGTGCCTTCGCCGAAGCGGGCGACATGGTGCTCGTCCCGACCGCCGCCAACGGGCAGCCCGCCGTTGCGGAGTACCGACGCGCGTCCGACGGGGTCCTGCGGGCACATTCGATACATGTCCTGGACACTGGTAGGACCGGGATCGCCGCACTGACCGTCTTTCTCGATCCTGGGTTGTTCTCTGCGTTTGGTCTGCCGCCAACCCGGTGATCCGAGTCGAGCGGGTAGCGGTCGCCGTCGCTCGCTGCCAGGCCCACCAGGGGGTTCGTGTGGACAGCTAGCTAATGGATCATAAGTATGGGCGCGGTAGGCGATTTTGAAGGGTGAGTAATGAGGGTTCCGGGCGTAACCGCCATTGTCGGCGGTATCGCCGGTGGAGCAGTACAGATGTTGCAAGCCGGCGTGCAGGGTGTGGCGAACACCGCGGACACCATGCAGACGCTGGCCGGTCCGGTGGTGCAGTCGGTGAGTCAATCGACGGCCCGGGTGCTGGGGACGGGCAGTTCGTCTGACGGCAAGCCGGACGGCGCCGCGGCGACCGTGCGTTGGCAAAGCGGGCGGCGGGTGCACCTGGACCTGGATCCGCTATTGCCGTTCCCGCGCTGGCACGAGTATGCCGCGACCGTCGAAGAACCGGTTCGCAGGATTCCGGGGGTCGCCACCGCGCACGTCGAGGGCTCATTGGGCCGGCTGGTGCTCGAACTCGAGGATGACGCCGACAGCGACCACGTCTTGGATGAGGTCCGTGACGTGCTCGGGTCGGTGGCCGCCGACCTGGCCGCTGCGGGGCCGGAGTCGGAAATCCGGACTGCACCATTCGCCGACCCGGGTAATCCGCTGGCGATCCTGGTGCCGCTCACCGCGGCGGCCTTCGACGCGGTGGCGATCGGCGCCGCGGTCACCGGCTGGGTCGTCAGACTGCCGGCAGCACCGAAGACCACCAGAGCGGCGGCCGCCCTGCTCAACAACCAACCGCGGATGATCTCAGTACTCGAGTCGCGACTGGGCCGAGTGGGCACCGATCTCGCGCTCAGCGCTTCGACTGCGGCGGCCAACGGGTTGACCCAGGCGGTTGGCACTCCGCTGTTGAACCTCGCCCAGCGAGTCCTGCAGATTTCCGAAGCCGATGCCCATCGCCGCCGCTGGCGAGACCGCGAGCCGCAGCTGGCCTCACCCGACCGACCGCAGGCCCCGGTGGTCCCGATCATCTCCTCAACGGGCGCCAAATCGCAGGCGCCACGGCATAATTGGGCGGCCGCAGCGGCCGGCGAGGCGTCGCACGTCGTGGTCGACGGAGCCATCGACGCCGCCATCGACACCGCCAAGGGATCGATGGCCGGGCCGGTGGAGGAATACGTCAATCAGGCGGCCAACGGTTCGCTGATCGCCGCGGCGAGTGCGTTGGTGGCCGGCGGCGGCCCGGAAGACGCGGCCGGTGCGGTGCTGGCCGGCATACCGAAGGCGGCGCACATGGGCCGTCAGTCCTTCGCCGCGGTGCTGGGCCGCGGGCTCGCCGAGGACGGGCAGATGATCCTCGATCCGGGCGCGCTGCGTCGGCTGGATCGGGTGAAGGTGGTCGTGGTCGATGGGGCGGCGCTGCGCGGTGATCACCGCGCGGTGTTGCATGCCCGCGGAGACGTCCCGGGCTGGGATGAGGACCGGGTGTATGAGGTCGCCGACGCCCTGCTGCACGGTGAAGAGGCGCCCGAGCCCGACCCCGACGAGTTACCGGCCACCGGCGCACGGCTGAGCTGGGTTCGCGCGCAGGGGCCGTCGGCCACACCCGCGCAGGGCCTCGAGCACGCCGACCTGGTGGTGGACGGCGAGACGGTGGGCCACGTCGAAGTCGGCTGGGAGGTCGACCCGTTCGCGGTTCCGCTGCTACAGATCGCGAACCGCACCGGAGCCCGGGTCGTGCTGCGGCATGTGGCCGGCACCCAGGACCTGACCGCCAGCGTCGCCGCCAGTCATCCGAGCGGCACGCCGCTGCTGAAACTCGTGCGTGATCTGCGGGCGGACCGCGGACCGGTGCTGCTGATCACCGCCTTGCACCGCGACTTCGCATCGACCGACACACTGGCAGCGCTGGCCATCGCCGACGTCGGGGTGGCGCTCGACGATCCCCGTGCGGCGACACCATGGTCCGCGGACATCATCACCGGCACCGACCTGGCCGCCGCCGTGCGGATCCTCTCGGCGCTGCCCGCGGCGCGCCAAGCCAGCGAATCGTCGGTGAACCTCGCCAAAGGCGGCACCACGCTGGCCGGGCTGCTGCTGGTCACCGGTGATCCACGCACAAGCACCAACCCCCTGGCGCTGCGGCGCTGGCTCAACCCGGTCAACGCGGCCGCTGCCAGCGCCATGGTGTCAGGAGCCTTTTCGGCCAACAGGGTGCTTCGGCAACCCGATCCGACCCCGCAGCCGCTGACCGCTTGGCATGCGTTGGATCCGGAAATCGTCTACTCGCGGCTGGCCGGCCGGGCTCGGCCGCTGACCGTCGAGCCGCTGGCGCCAGCGTGGCGCCGCGCTCTGGAGGATCTGTCCTACAGCCCCCTATTCGCCCCATTGCGGGGGCCGGCACGTCAGGCGGGGCGGCTGCTGGATGCGACCCGCTACGAGCTCCGCGACCCGCTCACCCCGATCCTGGCGGTGGGAGCGGCGGCGTCGGCGATCATGGGCAGCAACGTCGACGCGCTTCTGGTCGCGGGCGTGATGGGCGTCAACGCGCTCACCGGCGGGGCGCAACGGCTTCGGGCCGACGCAGCGGCCGCAGAGCTGTTCGCCGAACAGGACCAAGTGGCCCGTCGCGTCGTTGTTCCCACGGTGGCGACGACACGACGGCGGCTGGAGGCGGCTCGAACCATCGAGCGCACGGCCACGGTTTCAGCGAGCTCGCTGCGGCCCGGCGACGTCATCGACCTGGTCGCACCGGACGTGGTGCCCGCCGACGCGCGTCTGTTGGTGGCCGAAGACCTCGAGGTCGACGAATCCTTGCTCACCGGGGAGTCGTTGCCGGTCGACAAGCAGGTGGACCCGGTCGGCGCCACCGACACCGAACGGGCCAGCATGCTGTTCGAGGGCAGCACGATCGTCGCCGGGCATGCCCGGGCGATCGTGGTGGCCACCGGGGTGGGCACCGCCGCGCACAGGGCGATCTCGGCGGTTATCGACGTCGAATCGTCGGCCGGCGTGCAGGCGCGGCTGCGGGAACTGACCGCCAAAGTCCTTCCGCTGACGCTCGCCGGTGGTGCCGCGGTGACGGGTCTGGCGATGCTGCGCCGCGCGACGCTGCGTCAGGCCGTCGCCGACGGCGTCGCCATCGCTGTCGCTGCCGTCCCCGAGGGCCTGCCACTGGTGGCTACCTTGTCCCAGCTGGCCGCCGCTCAACGACTGTCGGCGCACGGTGTGCTGGTCCGGGCTCCCCGCACCATCGAGGCGCTGGGCCGCGTGGACACCGTGTGCTTCGACAAGACCGGCACGCTCACCGAAAACCGGCTGCGCGTCGTGCGTTCGGTGCCTGCAGCGACGAAGTCGCGAGGCCCCTTCCCCGACGTCGCCGGCCCGCAAGCCGCCCACGTCTTGCGGGCCGCCGGTTGGGCATCCACCCAGCCAGAGGAGGGGCGCGGCCACGCCCACGCCACCGACGAGGCGATTATCAAAGCGGCGGATTCGCTTACCAGCGATGGTGATTCGGAGTGGAACCTGATCGCGGAGGTACCGTTTGAGTCCAGCCGTGGCTTCGCCGCGGCCATCGGCACCCTCAGCACGGAGCCGAAAGCCCCGGTGCTGATGTTGAAGGGCGCTCCGGAGGTCGTGCTGCCGCGCTGCCGGTTCGCCAATCCGGAGGCCGACCAGGACCATGCGGAGTCGTTGGTGCACAGCCTCGCCGAGCAGGGCTTGCGGGTGCTGGCGGTCGCGCAACGCAGCTGGGTACACGAAACCGAAGACGACGACGACACCGATGCCGACGCAGTCGACGCCGCCGCGCACGACCTGGAGTTGATCGGCTATGTCGGTTTGGCGGACACCGCACGACCATCGGCGCGCCCACTGATCGAAGCGCTGGTGGACGCCGAACGCAACGTCGTGCTGATCACCGGCGACCACCCGGTGACCGCCCGGGCGATAGCCCGCCAACTGGGTCTGCCGCCGGATGCCCGGGTGATCACCGGGGCCGAGCTGGCCGGGCTCGACGAGGACGCGTCCGCCAAACTCGTCGCCGACGTCCAGGTCTTCGCCCGCGTCAGCCCGGAACAAAAGGTGCAGATCGTCGCGGCGCTGGGGCGTTGCGGACGAGTGACGGCGATGGTCGGCGACGGCGCCAATGATGCAGCGGCGATCCGGATGGCCGACGTGGGCATCGGAGTGAGCGGTCGAGGGTCCTCAGCCGCCCGCGGCGCCGCCGACATCGTGTTGACGGAGGACGACCTGGGCGTGCTGCTCGACGCATTGGTCGAGGGCCGCAGCATGTGGGCCGGCGTGCGCGACGCGGTGACCATATTGGTC
>NZ_DATMLH010000030.1:0-22546 GCF_035570115.1 Mycobacterium sp. | reverse complement strand
CATATCGAAATCGACCGCAAAACCGGTGCCGTCCAGGTGTTCGCCCGTGAGCTCGACGACGACGGGATTGTGCTCAGCGAATGGGAAGACACTCCGGAGGGTTTCGGGCGGATCGCGGCCACCACCGCACGGCAGGTCATGCTGCAACGGCTTCGCGACGCCGAGAACGAGCGCACCTTCGGCGAGTTCTCGACCCACGAGGGCGAGATCGTTGCCGGTGTCGTGCAACGTGATAGCCGGGCCAATGCACGCGGCTTCGTCGTGGTCCGAATGGGCAGCGAGACCAAGGGATCCGAGGGCGTGATCCCGGCGGCTGAGCAGGTTCCCGGTGAGGTTTACGAGCATGGTGAACGGCTGCGGTGCTACGTGGTTGGCGTGAGCCGCGGCTCCCGCGAACCGGTGATCACGTTGTCCCGCACTCACCCCAACTTGGTGCGCAAGCTGTTCTCGCTGGAGGTCCCCGAGATCGCCGACGGGTCGGTGGAGATTGTCGCGGTGGCACGCGAAGCCGGCCACCGGTCGAAGATCGCGGTTGCTTCTCGGGTTCCCGGTCTGAACGCCAAGGGCGCCTGCATCGGCCCGATGGGTCAGCGGGTGCGCAATGTGATGAGTGAGCTGTCCGGGGAGAAGATCGACATCATCGACTACGACGAGGACCCGGCTCGGTTCGTGGCGAACGCGCTGTCGCCGGCAAAGGTGGTTTCGGTGACCGTGATCGACCAGAACGCCCGGGCGGCTCGGGTGGTGGTGCCCGACTTTCAGCTGTCGCTGGCCATCGGTAAGGAGGGCCAGAACGCCCGACTGGCGGCCCGGCTCACCGGCTGGCGCATCGACATCCGCGGGGATTCGCCCGATCAGCCGGCGGAGCACCCGGGGCATGGCGCCACCCACGGGATGGCACACGACCGCTGACCCGGTGACCCGTGACCGACCTGCGTTCCCTGGCCCGATTGAGCGGTGCCCAGTCCCGTTCGATCAGCCCGGAAAACTTCGATGGGGCGAAGGGCGGCGGTGCCCGCGCCGAAGCGGGCACCGGCGCGGCCTGCGCGGCAGACCTCGGCGTGGGCTGGAAGGTCTCGCCCAGCGTCGAAATCGGTGGACAGACCACGTTCGAGCTGGCCGCCATTGACGGGCCGGCGCTCATCACGCACCTCTGGCTGACCGCCCACCACAGCAATTGGCGCAGCCTGATCCTGCGCGCCTATTGGGACGGCGCAGACCAGCCCGCGATCGAGGTCCCACTTGGCGACTTCTTCGGTCAGGGCTGGTGTGAGTTCGCCCAGCTATCGTCACTGCCGATCGCCGTCAATCCGCACGGCGGCTTCAACAGTTACTGGCCGATGCCGGTGCCCCGGCATGCCCGGCTGACATTGGAGAACCGCGCGCCGCGGACCGCCGTCGTCTATTACCAGATCAGCTACGAGATCGACGTGGACTTCGCAACCGAGATGGCCGATACGGGTTATCTGCACTGCCAGTTTCGCCGGAGCAACCCGCTCGCCGCCGGCACGCTGCACCCGATCCTGGATCGTGTCCACGGCGCGGGGAACTACGTCGGCACCTATCTGGCGTGGGGCGCCAACCACCCCGGCTGGTGGGGTGAGGGCGAAGTCAAGTTCTACCTCGACGGCGACGAGGAGTTCCCCACGATCTGTGGCACCGGTACCGAGGACTATTTCGGCGGCGCCTGGAACTTCGATGTGCCTGGCCAGGGTTATACGACCTACTCGACACCGTTTCTCGGTTTGCATCAGGTCATTCGCCCGGACGGGCTGTATCGCAGCCAGCAGCGGTTCGGCATGTACCGCTGGCACGTTCTCGACCCGATCCACTTCAGCGCCGATCTGCGGGTGGACATCCAGGCCCTCGGTTGGACGCCGCAGCGGCGCTACCGGCCGCGACATGACGACATCGCCTCGACCGCGATCTTCTACCTGGACCGCCCGTCGGCGCCACGCCCGGCGCTGCCCGACGCCGACTATCTCGAGGTGGGCGCGGAGCCGATGGGGCCGTCCAGCTAACCGCGCCCGCCGGACACCGCGGGTGGTGCTGACCACCGGTTCGGTGCAGGTAAACTAAGCCGTGATCCAGCGCGAGACTTCGGCCTCCGCACATCGACGCGTCGATGGACCGGTGCGGACGTGTGTCGGTTGCCGAAAGCGAGAGTTGGCCGTCGAACTGCTTCGAGTGGTGGCTGTGTCGACCGGGAACGGTAAATACGCCGTGAGGGTTGACCCAGCAGGTAGTCTTCCGGGGCGGGGTGCATGGCTGCATCCCATTCCGAAGTGCGCACAAGAAGCGATCCGGCGGCGAGCGTTCGCGCGAGCGTTGCGGATCGCCGGAGCACTGGACGCATCAGCGGTGGTCGAGCACATCGAGTTTTTGGACGCGCCCGATCATCCCGCCAACAGAACAGGTAGCGAAGAACATGAGCACACCGTGAAGTCTCGATGACCATGCGTCATAGCTAAACCCGAGGCGCGGCCGACCACAGCTGTCGCCTCATAGACAGGAGATGTAGTGGCAGGCAAGGCGCGCGTACACGAGTTAGCTAAGGAACTCGGTGTTACCAGCAAAGAAGTACTCGCCCGGCTCAGCGAACAGGGCGAATTCGTTAAATCCGCATCGTCGACGGTAGAAGCGCCGGTCGCGCGTCGGCTGCGTGAGTCGTTCGGAGGCAGCAAGCCCGCGCAGGAGAAGACCGCCGGCAACGGCGCGGCCGCAGCCAAAGACCAGGGGGTCCAGGCCGCTGCAACGGCGCCGAAACCCGCCGGTCCCAAACCGGCCCCGCCGCGCGCGCCGGAGCCGGCCGCGCCGCCGGCCCCGGCCCCGGAACAGCCGCAGGCGACGGCACCGTCGCCGACCCCGACGCGGCCCGGACCTATGCCCGGCCCGCGCCCGGTCCCGAAGCCGGCGGCTCGCACGCCGCGCGTCGGCAACAACCCGTTCTCGACGGCACAGCCGGTGGACCGGCCAATTCCGCGTCCGCCGGCCCCGCGTCCGGGTGCCGCCCGCCCCGGTGCCCCCCGCCCGGGCGCGTCGCCCGGCAGCATGCCACCCCGCCCTGGCGGCGGCTCCGGTGCTGGACAAGGTCGTCCACCACGTCCCGGCGCGCCACGACCCGGCGGCGTCGGCGGTCGGCCAGGTGGTCCGGGTGGCGGTCGGCCCGGCGGCGGTGGCGGCGGTAACTACCGCGGCGGCGCCGGCGGCGGTGGTGGCGTTGGTGCTCCACCCGGCGGTGGTGGCGGGTTCCGTGGCCGTCCCGGCGGCGGCGGTGGTGGCGGTGGTGGACGCCCCGGCCAGCGCGGCGGTGCTGCCGGCGCGTTCGGCCGTCCTGGCGGCGCGCCGCGGCGCGGCCGCAAGTCCAAGCGGGCGAAACGCGCCGAGTACGAGAACATGCAGGCGCCGGTCGTCGGCGGCGTGCGGCTACCGCACGGCAATGGCGAGACCATCCGGCTGGCCCGTGGCGCGTCGCTGTCGGATTTCGCCGAGAAGATCGATGCCAACCCGGCCGCGCTGGTGCAGGCGCTGTTCAACCTCGGCGAGATGGTGACCGCGACCCAGTCGGTCGGCGACGAGACGCTCGAGCTGCTGGGCGGCGAAATGAACTACGTCGTTCAGGTCGTCAGCCCCGAGGACGAAGACCGCGAGCTGCTGGAATCCTTCGATCTGAGCTACGGCGAAGACGAGGGTGGCGAGGAAGACCTGCAGACCCGCCCGCCGGTGGTGACCGTGATGGGTCACGTCGACCACGGTAAAACCCGACTGCTGGACACCATCCGTAATGCCAGCGTCCGCGAGGCCGAGGCCGGTGGCATCACCCAGCACATCGGTGCTTACCAGGTGTCCGTCGACCTCGACGGCGACGAGCGGCTGATCACCTTCATTGACACCCCGGGTCACGAGGCGTTCACCGCCATGCGTGCCCGCGGTGCCAAGGCCACCGACATCGCGATCCTGGTGGTGGCCGCCGACGACGGTGTGATGCCGCAGACGGTGGAGGCCATCAACCACGCGCAGGCGGCCGACGTGCCGATCGTGGTGGCGGTGAACAAGATCGACAAGGAAGGTGCCGACCCGGCCAAGATCCGGGCTCAGCTGACCGAATACGGTCTGGTGGCAGAGGATTTCGGTGGCGACACGATGTTCGTCGACATCTCGGCCAAGCAGGGCACCAACATCGAGGCGCTGGAGGAGGCGGTGCTGCTGACCGCCGACGCCGCGCTGGATCTACGGGCCAACCCCGACATGGAAGCCCAGGGTGTGGCGATCGAGGCGCACCTGGACCGCGGCCGCGGTCCGGTGGCCACCGTGCTGGTACAGCGCGGCACGCTGCACGTCGGCGACTCGGTCGTCGCCGGCGACGCCTATGGCCGGGTCCGCCGGATGGTCGACGAATACGGCGACGACATCGAGGAAGCGCTGCCGTCACGGCCGGTGCAGGTCATCGGTTTCACGTCGGTGCCCGGCGCAGGCGACAACTTCCTGGTGGTCGACGAGGACCGCATTGCCCGCCAAATCGCCGACCGGCGCAGCGCGCGTAAGCGCAACGCCCTGGCGGCGCGCTCTCGCAAGCGGATCAGTCTGGAGGACCTGGACTCGGCGCTGAAGGAAACCAGCCAGCTGAACCTGATCCTCAAGGGCGACAACGCCGGTACCGTCGAAGCGCTGGAAGAGGCCTTGATGGGGATCGTCGTCGACGACGAGGTGGAACTGCGCGTCATCGACCGCGGTGTCGGCGGTATCACCGAGACCAACGTCAACCTGGCGTCGGCCTCGGACGCGGTGATCATCGGCTTCAACGTGCGTGCCGAGGGCAAGGCGACCGAGCTGGCCAACCGTGAAGGTGTGGACATCCGCTACTACTCGGTGATCTATCAGGCGATCGACGAGATCGAGAAGGCCCTGCGCGGCATGCTCAAGCCGATCTACGAGGAGAACCAGCTGGGTCGTGCCGAGATCCGCGCGCTGTTCCGCTCGTCGAAGGTCGGTGTGATCGCCGGTTGCCTGGTGACTTCCGGTGTGGTGCGCCGCAACGCCAAAGCCCGGTTGCTGCGGGACAACATCGTGGTGTCCGACAACCTCACGGTGGCGTCGCTGCGACGGGAGAAGGATGATGTCACGGAGGTCCGCGACGGATATGAGTGTGGTCTGACGCTGACCTACTCCGACATCAAAGAAGGCGACGTCATCGAAACCTACGAGCTGGTTCAGAAGGAACGCGCCTGAACATGAGTGCCGACAACCTGAATATCCGGCATGGCTGACCCGGCACGGGCCCGCCGGCTGGCCAAGCGGATCTCCGAAATCATCGCCTCGGCGATCGAGTACGAGATCAAAGACCCAGGATTGGCCGGCGTGACCATCGTTGACGCCAAGGTGTCCGGTGACCTGCACGACGCGACGCTGTATTACACCGTGATGGGGTCGACGCTGGATGACGAGCCCGATTACGAAGGCGCGGCGGCGGCCCTCGAACGCGCCAAGGGCGTGCTGCGCACCAAGGTTGGCGCCGGCACCGGCGTACGGTTCACTCCCACACTGACGTTCACCCGGGACACGGTGTCCGACTCGGTGCAGCGAATGGAAGAGTTGCTGGCCCGCGCGCGTGCCGCCGACGCGGACGTGGCTCGGGTTCGCGAAGGTGCCAAGCCCGCCGGAGAGGCCGACCCCTATCGGGTGCCCGGCGACGCGGATGGACCTGACGGGGAAGGCGCCGATGACGACGATCAACTCGAAGACTGAATCGACCGCCACGGCGCGACGCGTCGACGCCGTCGGAGCCGCCGAGGTAGTGTCCGCCGCCGCCACGGTCGCGGTGGTCTGCCACGTCTACCCCGACGCTGACACGATTGGCGCCGGCCTCGGGCTGGCCCTGGTGCTGGACCAGTGCGGCAAGGCCGTCGAGGTCAGCTTCGCGGCCCCGGCAGCGCTTCCGGAGTCTTTGCGGTCGCTGCCCGGCGGGCAACTGCTGGTCGATCCCCACGCCATGCGTCGCGATGTCGATCTGGTTGTGACCGTGGATATTCCGAGCATCAACCGGCTCGGAGACCTGCGCGAAATGGCCGGTACCGGGCAAGAACTGCTGGTGATCGACCACCACGCCTCGAACCAGCTATTCGGCACCGTGAACTTCGTCGATCCGTCGGCGGACTCCACCACCATGCTGGTTGCCGAGCTACTCGACGCGTGGGGCAAGCCGATCGACACCGAAGTGGCGCACTGTCTTTACGCGGGGCTGACGACCGATACCGGGTCATTCCGGTGGGCCAGCGCGCGCGCACATCGGCTGGCGGCGCGGCTGGTCGAGTTGGGCGTCGACAACGCCGCGATCAGCCGGTCACTGATGGACACCCACCCCTTCCGCTGGCTGATGATGCTGTCTCGGGTGTTGGGTTCGGCGCGGCTGTTGCCGGACGCTGTCGACGGTCGCGGCCTGGTGTACGCCATTGTCGGACACCAGGAATGGATGAGTGCACGGCTGGAAGAAGTGGAGAGCATCGTCGACATCGTCCGCACCACACAGCAGGCCGAGGTGGCGGCGGTGTTCAAAGAGATCGAGCCGCTGCAGTGGTCGGTGTCGATGCGGGCAAAGGCCGCGGTGGATCTCGCTACCGTCGCTTCGACATTCGGCGGCGGCGGTCACAAGCTGGCCGCCGGCTACTCGACCACCGGCTCGATCGACGATGTGGTGGCTTCGCTGGGCGCCGCGCTAGGGTGACCGGCCCTGGCCGACCGCAGGCGGCACGCAGTTAGTCCGTCTTCGGTGATAGCTGAGCGCGCAAATGCGGCGCGGCACCTCAGGTCACGGCGCATTCGCCAGTTGCGGTCACAATGGTGTGCTGACGCCCACGCAGACCTGAAAGGCGGGCAGCACGATGGGAAACGCGGGTCGCGGGTTCGGTGTCTTGGGACCGTTGCAGCTGAACACGAGCGGCACCCCGGTGCCGTTGGGTGCCCCGAAGCAGCGGGCGGTGTTGGCCATGCTGGTCATCAACCGAAACCGGCCGGTGTCGGTCGAGTCGCTGATCGATGCGGTTTGGGACCAGAATCCTGTGCCTGCGGCACGAACAAGCATCCATTCCTACGTGTCCAACCTGCGCCGCCTGCTCAGCACCGCGGGGTACGACCCGAACACGGTGCTGGCGAGCGCTCCGCCGGGGTATCAACTCAGCGTCGCGGACGCCGACTGCGATCTCGGGCGTTTCATCACCGCAAAGAACGCGGGGGTCCACGCCGCCGCGGGGGGACAGTTCGAAGAGGCCAGCGGCTACCTGTCGGCCGCGCTGGCCGAGTGGCGCGGGCCCGTCCTCGATGACCTCAGCGAATTCGCCTTCGTCGATACGTTTGCCACCGCGCTGTCCGAGGTCAGAGTGGTGGCCCAAACCGCCCTCGCCGAAGCCGAGATCGCGTGCGGGCGCGCCGACACCGTGATCCCTCGCCTGGAGGTGCTGAGCGCCGAACATCCCTTTCGAGAACGGCTGTGGGCGCAGCTGATCACCGCTTACTACGTCACGGAGCGCCAATCCGACGCGCTCAACGCGTATCTGAGACTGAAAACGAACTTGGCCGAGAATCTCGGCATCGATCCCGGTCCCACCATCAGAACCTTGTATGAGCGGATGCTGCGCCAGGAACCCCTGGACACCCAACATACGGCGCAGACGACCGCCAAGCGCAGCGTCGTCGATCTTGCCCCGCACACTGGCACGTTGGCTCACCCGTCGGCCGTCGCCGAGCTGCGAGCCAAGGACGGACAGCGCTATCGGCTGCAGGTTTCGACCCGGATTGGCCGCCGACCTGACAACGACATCGTGCTCGACGACGACGACGTCAGTCGCCACCACGCCGTCGTCATCGACACCGGAAGCAGTTTTGTGATCAGCGATCTGCGATCGACCAACGGAGTCCTGGTGCAAGGCCGGCGCATCCGAAGCAGCGCCACCCTCGCTGATGGCGACCACATCCGGATCGGCGGCCACGAGTTCACCTTCCAAATCCGAGCCCGCTGAGCCGCGCAGATACCGCGTCTAGCAAACGCAAGAATTCCGCAAGAATCTCTGCAGAACCCGTCAAGGCAGCTGCTGCACGCTTGTGGTGTCGGGGAAAGCAACCGAACCTAGTGACGGATTACATCCGGACCTAGGACGCGACTGCCCGGGAAGGAATCCCAACCATGAAGTCGAAGAAAATCTCGAAATTCCGTGTCACAGCAGCCGGCCTGCTGGCCGCCGTCGCTCTATCCCTCCTTGGATCGCTCGCGCCGGCCGTCGCCTCCGCCGACCCGTGGGTGCCGTACAGCGGACCACTGCACCCAATGCGCCATTACGCCGCGGACGTTCTACACCCCATTTGGGCCGTGACACACCCCATCCGCGCCACGGTGCCCTGATCGAGGGGACCAGGCACCGGCGCAGTCTGCCCCGTTTCTCTTCCTCCGGAAACGGGGCAGATTGCTGTCGGGGTGCCAGTGGACGTGGGCCAGCCCGCCCTCCAGGAACCCTTGGTTACCTCAGCGTCGAATTCCCGCGGCAGCGCCGTCAGCGCACCTGTGAGCGACCCCGACTGAGCACGGCTTCCCGGTTGGCGGCAATGTCGTCGCCGGAGGTCCGGAATTGCCTGGCTGCGATCGCTTCCAGCCAAAGCCCCGCGCTGGTGTGCGATTCGTCGATCCGGTGATAGGACGTCAGCAGAGCCCGCACCGCGTCCTGGTTGTTGCCGACGATGCTCTTTGCCACCTCCCGCGCGGCGGTCAGCAGCCGCTCATGTGGCACCACTTCGGTGACCAGGCCGGCCCGCAGCGCATCCTCGGCGGACAAGTAGTCACCGGTCATGCTCATGCGACGGGCCAGTCCGACGCCCACCTTCTGTGGTAACCGCACGCTGAGCCCCCACGTCGGCAGCAGACCGACCCGAGCATGGGTATCGGCGAATCGCGCCTGCTCCGACGCGACCAGGATGTCGCAGTACAGCGCCAGCTCCAGCCCACCGGTGACCGCGGCGCCGTTGATCGCGCCGATGACGGGCTTGCTCAACGGTGGCCAGCGCGGCGAGATGTCGGGTAGCGCCGACTGGCCGCCCAACTCTTTGAGGTCGAGCCCCGCGCAGAACACCGGATCGCTGCCGGTCAGGATCACGACGTCGACGGCGTCGTCGGCTTCGGCGTCGGCCAGGGCCGTGAAAAAAAGATCCCGCAGTGCGGCCGACAACGCGTTGCGCGATTGCGGTCGGTTCAGGGTCAGGGTGCGCACCCGATCGTCGGTGTGGATCAACAGGATGTCGTCAGTCATAAGCGCAACCGTAGTCAGTCCGACCTGGCGCGCCCGGTGAGCCCAAGGACATTTCCGAAGTCAAACCCGACCGAACCCTGCGATCAATCGAGTAATCGACTACCTGCGTCCGCGTGGTCAAGTGGTGAAATACTTCTGCCGTCGGGAAGAGGTATCAGCATGGCCGAGGCTGTCCAGGTCGCGGCGCTGCCGCTGGCGCCGGGGAATCCGCTGCCGTATCTGCAAAAGGTGAAGGCTGTACGGGCATTTCACAGCGGCTTCGAAACGCTGCGTGACGCCGGCGGGCCGGTGACGCGATGCAGCCTGGCGCCCACGTGGATTACGCCGACTATCGTCGTCGTGACGTCACCGAAGGGTGCCCGCGATGTCTTCGGCCGCCCAGACGCCTTCCTCGACAAGACGCTGCCGATGCACGAGGAAATGCGCCGTGTCATGGGAAGCAATTTGTTTGACCTCGCTCATGACGCCTGGCTGCCGCGCCGGCGAGCGCTGCAGCCGGTGTTCACCAAACAGCACGTTGCTGCCTTCGCGGGCCACATGGCCGAGGCCGCCGAACGCGTTCCCCGCGGCTGGCGCGACGGCGCCGAAGTCGATCTCGACACCGAATGCCGCACGTTGACCCTTCGGGTGTTGGGCCGCTCGGTGCTGGGCTTGGACCTCGATGAGCGGGCCGACGCCTTAGCGGAGCCGCTGCTTACCGTGGTGAATTACGTGGTGGACCGCGTCCTGCGGCCGGTGCGCGCCCCGCGATGGCTGCCGACCCCGGCACGGCACCGTGCCCGCGCGGCCAGCAGCGCCCTGCATCAGCTCGCCGCCGAGATTGTGCAGGCCTGCCGGGCCGATCCGGCCCGGGACGCACCTTTAGTCCACGCGCTGATTGGCGCGACCGACCCGGCGACCGGACAGCCATTGTCCGACGCCCAGATCTACGATGAACTGCTCATCTTCCTGTTGGCCGGCCATGACACGACGGCGACCACCCTGACGTACGCGTTGTGGGCACTGGGCCGCCATCCCGATCTGCAGGACCGGGTCGCCGCGGAAGTCGCCGCATTGGGCGATCGCGCTCTGCGACCCGAGGACGTTCCACGGCTCGAGTACACCACCCAGGTATTGCACGAAGGGCTGCGGCTGTGCCCACCGGGCGCCGCGGTGGCCCGCATGGCGATGCAGGACATCGAGGTCGACGGCCATCGGGTCGAAGCCGGCACCATGGTGATGGTCGGGATTTACGCCCTGCATCGCGATCCCGCCCTGTGGGACAACCCGTTGGTGTTCGACCCCGACCGATTCAGCCCGGAAAATTCGAAGGGCCGAGATCGCTGGCAGTACCTGCCGTTCGGCGGTGGGCCGCGATCCTGCATCGGCGATCACTTCGCCATGCTCGAAGCCACACTGGGGCTGGCCACCACGATCCGGCTGGCCGAGATCCGCTCCCTCGACGACGACTTTCCCCTCGCCGTGCCGTTCACCACGATCGCCGCCGCGCCCATCCCGGCCCGTGTACGGCTGCGGAAGTGACCTAGAGTCCGAGCAGGTCAAGAAGTAGGCAGCACCCCGGGAGAATTGCACCGTCACCGTGCAGATGCAGCCATTCTGAAAGCCTTATCGTTGAGGAATGTGCCGGAACATCACCGAACTGCGCGGACTGGAGCCTCCGGCGACGACCGAGGAGATCGCCGCCGCGGCGCGGCAGTATGTGCGCAAGGTCAGCGGTATCACGCATCCCTCGTCGGCCAACGCCGAGGCCTTCGAAGTGGCGGTGGCCCAAGTCGCGGCGACGACGACACGGCTGCTTGCCGCCCTGCCGCCGCGCCGCCAGCCGCCGAAGACCTCCCCGCCGTTGCGTCGGCTGGCGATGCGATGACGCGGGGCCCGATGACGCAAGCCGCTACGGTGCCGGCACTCAAGGAGTGGGGCGCGGTGGTGCACGCGCTGCTGGCGGGCCGGCAGTCGGTGCTGTTGCGCAAAGGCGGGATTGGCGAGAAGCGATTCGAGGTTGCCGCCCGCGAGTTCATGTTTTTCCCGACGGTCGCGCACAGTCACGCCGAGCGGGTCCGGCCCGAATGTCGGGACTTGCTCACGGCCGCGGCCGGCGACAGCGCCGACAACCGTGTCCTGGTTCGGGCGGCGGCGAAAGTCGTTGCGGCACTGCCGGTCAACCGGCCCGACAACATCGATGCGATCGAGGATCTACACATTTGGACTGCCCAGTCCGTGCGTGAGGACCGGCTGGACTTTCGCCCCAAACACCGGCTGGCCGTGCTGGTCGTGGCGGCCATCCCTTTGGTCGAGCCGGTGGAACTGCCTCGCATGCCCGACTACGCCGGCTGCACCAGCTGGGTGCAGCTGCCTGTGCGGCCGTCGCTGGGCACTCCGGTGCAGGACGAAGCGGCACTACGACGAGTCGCTGACCGGGTTCGTGATGCCGTCGGATAAGGTTGGCCTGCAACGCGTTTACGCAGTCTGGTCCACCAGTACCGCGCCGTCCGGCCGGTCTCCGAGGGTACATAGCGCAGTCGGCTCAGCGGCTGCGGTGAGTCGCACCACATGCGCCAGTTGCGCCGCGGCATCGCATTGCAGATAGTGATCGGCGGTCGGCAGTATCCAGTAGCGGTTTCGTCCCGGCTTGTCCTTGAGGAATTTCTGCCAGACGAAGTTCGCGACCCGGAGAGGGGAGACGTTGTCATGCAAGCCCCACACCAGGCTGGTGTTGACATCGTTTGCGGAAAGTGTAGTGAGCCAACTTGTTTCGTCGGCGGCGCGCTCATTCAAGTACTGAATCGTGTCCGGTAGCACCCCGATCCCGTCGTTGTGCGCGAAGCATTTCGTCAGCGCCCTGATCTCGGGATCGGTGGGCGTTCGGCGCGGCATGAACGTCGTCGCTCCCATGCCGGCGGCAAGCATTTCCGGCGTCGTCGCGGCCGCGGTGCTCCGTGCCGTTTCGGGGTTGAGAAGCGCGGTCTGAAACGCGGTGAGGTTGGCCAACGGGAGATAGATGTTGGCATTGGTCAAGATGACTTCGGCAGGCGTGTTTCGCTGATCCGACGTCGCGAACATCGAAAGCGCGATCATGCCGACGCTGGTGCCACGGTCATGGGTCACCATGGTGTATCGCTGGAGTTGCCATACGTTCGTGATTGCGTGGATCAGCAGGCGCGCATCATCGTAAAGCGAATACACGTAAGGTGCGGGTGGCTTGTCCGAGAGTCCGTAGCCGGGGAAGTCCAGCAGAAAAATGTCGAAGTCCGCGCTCAACTCGCGTGTCAGCGCGAAGTAGTCAATGCTTGCGGTCGGGAAGCCGTGCACGCACACCAGCGCCGGTGCACCCGGTGTGCCGCAGCGACGGGTGAAGACGGCGACTTCCGCTTCCTCGTTCGCCGCGGTTGATGACCGCCAATGGATTTCCGTTCCGCCGCTTCGCCAGTCGTCGAAGATGTCCATCGGTTAGGCGTTCTCGGTCGGAAGCACGACCCGGGAAGCGCCGAAGTGCAGCTCATGGGTGGAGGGCTCGAGTCGGCTGCCTGTCGCCGTGGCCTCACCGGTCCCGAGGTTACGGGCGTAGCGGGGATGGCTGCCGCCGGCGATCAACACGCGGATGCGTGACCCGGCGCGGAACCGGTGGGCGATCGCGTCGAGCTCGACGCTGACGGAGTCGGTCGCCTCGGCCAGCCGCCGATAGCCGTCGCTGACATTTCGGGAGCGGCCCCTGGCGTCGACCTCGCTGATCCGGACGAACACGTCGACGTGGGGGTTGTCGGAGCTATGCGCCAATTCGGCGACCGGGTTGCCATGCACGCACACATCCTCGTCGAGCACATCGGTGGTGAAGCTGAGCACGTCGCTGCGCGCTACCAACGCGGTGTCGTCCCGGTAACCGCCGTCCGGCGACAGCAGTCGACCCCCGATGGTCGGCGTCGGGTCGGCCGGGTCATAGCGAAAGCTCAGCGAGGACGCGAAGGACCCCGCCGCGGTCGACGGCGGCGTGTCGGCCAGGCCGCCGCCGGGCTGCAGGTACAGCGCGCGATCGCTGGTGGTCGGCGGCCAATCGGCCGCCTCGCGCCAGCCCTCGCCGGCAACGAACACGCGAAGTCTGCTGGGTCGCGAGGTGGCCGGTCGACCGCCGAGGTGGGTGTCCAGCCAGTCCTGTGTTTCCCCGACAATGGTCCGCAGACCCTGGAAGAGCAATTGGGTGTGTGTCCACGGCCCGATGGTCAACGCCACGTCGACACCGCGGTCCCGAAGATGCCGATACTGCTCGAGCGACTGCCCAAGGAACAGGTCTTGCCAACCGCTGATCAGCAGCACCGGCACCTGCACCCGATCGAGCGCGGCGCCGAATCGCATCGGCTTCCAGAACGGCTCGTTGTCATCGGGATGGTCCAGCCACGACTCCCACCACGGCGCGTCGGTGCCCAACAGCGCCCGGCCGGCCGCACCCAGCGGCAACTCACCGGCGACCTGTATCACCTTTTTCTGCGCGCGCAGCTGGTGGATACCGGCGCGGATTCGTCCGGGATCTTCTTGGTGGGCAATCAGATTGCTCCACCCGAGAAAGTCATTGACCGTGAACGAGCCGGTGCCCCAGGCCGCGGCGCTGAAATCATGAGGGCCCGCGGTGATGACGGCCGCAGCCAACTCAGGCGGTGGATCCTCCAGCAGCGCCCACTGGGTGAACCCCAGATAGGAAATCCCGATGGTGGCGAAGCGACCGGCGAACCACGGCTGCTCCCGCAGCCAGGCGACCGTGTCGGCGCCGTCGGCCGCTTCGTTAACCATGGGCTGGAAGATGCCGCCCGAGCCGAACGTCCCCCGCACACTTTGCAGCAGCACGCGGTAACCGCGAGCGGCATAAAGCGCGCCGTACAGCAGCGAGAACGGAAACGTGCGTCCATAGGGGCCGCGGACCAGCAAGGTGCCGACCGGTTCGGTGTCGCCGGCGGGCACGTAATGGTCGGCCACCAGTTCGACGCCGTCGCGCATCGGGATCGCGACGCGGCTGACCGTGTAGCCGGTGGTGGGCGCGGGCAGGCGCAGCGTCCGGCTGAGGGCACGGCCGGCGAATCGCGTGGTCAGTGAGCTCAGCGCCGACCTGGTAAGGCGGGCAGATGTGGCGGATGAAGAAGTCACGAGATCAGGTTATGGCACCCAAGGACGTGGGCTTAGAACTTGTAGTAAGGGGAAAGATCGTTTGCCCGCTGCAGGTTGGTGGATGGGCAGTCGACTTCCGGGCTGGAGTAGATCGTCGAGTAGTACAGCGACTGCTGGATGACCCCGTAGCTGGTCTTGAAGATCACCATGCAGGACATGTACCAGTAGCTGTTGTGGTAGGTGGGCTTGATGTTCCAGTACTGGGCCGCGCGGTGGCCGTTGACCGTCGTCTCGATGGCGTCGGCCGGTAGCGACTGGTCGTAATTGCGCCAGATGATCGGCTCGACGGCCAACTGATAGTTGCCCGCGTCGTAGTGGCAGCGCAGCCCTTCTTCGTGTGCGGGGGGAGTGAACGACAGGCCCAGCCGAGAAATGACGTCGAACGGAATGTCCTGGCAGGGGTCGAAAGGGCTCGGGTCGGTGGTCGCCACGATCGGGCTCTTCATCGTCGTGGGCGGATCCATCGGTGCGGCGGTGGACCGTAGTTGCACCTTCGGGATGGCGACGGTGGCAGGCGGCGCACTCTGCGACACCACCACCACCGCTGTGAACAGGGCACCGAGCGCCGCGAGTAGACGCAGCTTGGTGACCATCACACCCCCTCCAGGTCTGTGGTCCGGCTCCTCCTCGGGCTGCTGCGCGGCCCGCATCGTCGCCGGACGTTGGTCCGCCTTTGCGGGGAGTGTACAAGTCGCAACTGCGCCGTCACAGTGGAAACGAGAACCTGTTCTAGTCCGTCGAGGAGGCCTCCACCGGCGGGATCGTTAGGCTTGGGAGCCGTGGCTGGGCAACAACACGGGCAGGAGCCGACGACCGCGCGGCAGCCGACGCTGTGGGCGATCTCCGACCTGCACGTCGGTCACCTCGGCAACAAGCCCGTCACCGAATCGCTGTACCCGTCATCGCCGGACGACTGGTTGATCGTCGCCGGCGACGTCGCCGAGCGCACCGACGACATTCGCTGGTCGCTGGATGTGTTGCGGCGACGGTTCGCCAAGGTGATTTGGGTGCCCGGGAACCATGAGCTGTGGACCACCAACAAGGACCCCAACCAGATCTTCGGCCGCGCGCGCTACGACTACCTGGTCAACATGTGCGACGAGATGGGCATCGTGACCCCGGAGCACCCGTTTCCGGTGTGGACCGAGCGGGGCGGCCCGGCCACCATCGTGCCGCTGTTTCTGCTGTACGACTACACGTTCTTGCCGAACGGCGCGACCACCAAAGCCGAGGGGCTGGCGATCGCGCGAGAACGCAACGTCGTGGCCACTGACGAGTTCCTGCTCTCGCCCGAGCCGTATGCCACTCGCGACGCCTGGTGCCGTGATCGCTTGGTCGCCACCCGCAAGCGGCTCGAAGACCTCGACTGGATGACGCCGACGGTGCTGGTCAACCATTTCCCAATGGTGCGTGAACCCTGCGATTCGCTGTTCTACCCGGAGTTCTCGCTGTGGTGCGGAACCACCGAGACCGCCGACTGGCACACTCGCTACAACGCGATCTGTTCGGTCTACGGCCATCTGCACATTCCGCGCACCACCTGGTACGACGGGGTCCGCTTTGAAGAGGTCTCGGTGGGTTATCCGCGAGAGTGGCGCCGGCGCAAACCGTTCAGCTGGCTTCGCCAAGTGCTACCCGATCCGCAGTACGCGCCCGGCTATCTCAACGATTTCGGCGGTCATTTCGTCATCACCGAAGAGATGCGGGCCCAGGTGCAGCAGTTCCGAGAGCGACTGCGCCAGCGGCAGTCGCGATGACGCTGAGCAAACTCATGTCGCCGGTGCTGTCCGGCGCGGGGGAGGCCGTCGACAACCTGGCGTCTGTTGAGCTGTACTCCGACCCGCCGGGGCTGGCACCGATGCCCGAGGAAGAGCCGTTGATCGCGCGGTCGGTGGCCAAGCGGCGCAACGAATTCATCACCGTCCGGTACTGCGCTCGTCTGGCCCTGGGCGAACTCGGGTTTCCGCCGGTCCCGATCCTCAAGGGGGACAAGGGCGAACCGTGCTGGCCCGACGGTGTGGTCGGCAGCCTTACCCACTGTGCGGGCTACCGTGGTGCGGTGGTCGGCCGCGGTGCGGTGGTGCGCTCGGTGGGAGTCGACGCCGAGCCGCACGACGTGTTGCCGGACGGTGTGCTCGATGCCATCAGCCTGGAAGCGGAACGCGGTGAAATGTCCGTCCTGCCAGCCGGTGTGCACTGGGATCGAATCCTGTTCTGCGCCAAAGAGGCAACATACAAGGCGTGGTTCCCGCTGACCAAGCGCTGGCTGGGTTTCGAAGACGCACACATCACATTCGATATCGACGGTTCCGGCTCGGCCGGCAGTTTCGAAGCGGTGATCTTGATCGACGGCGCCACGCTCTCAGGCCCGCCGCTGAAGTCACTGGCCGGACGGTGGTCGGTCGAACGGGAATTGGTGCTCACGGCGATCGTGTTATGAACGCCGGCCTTGTCATTGTCGACAAACCGGCCGGGATGACGAGCCACGACGTGGTCGGGCGTTGCCGACGCATCTTCGGCACCCGGCGAGTAGGTCACGCCGGGACGCTGGACCCGATGGCCACCGGCGTGTTGGTGATCGGGGTAGACCGAGCCACCAAGATTTTGGGGTTGCTGACCGGCGCGTCGAAGTCGTATGCGGCCACCATCCGCCTGGGCCAAACCACGTCCACGGAGGACGCGGAAGGCGAACTGCTGCAGGAAGTCTCGACGGAGCACCTGACCGAGGCGACTATCGCCGCGGCGATCGCCGAGTTGCGCGGTGACATCATGCAGGTGCCGTCGACGGTCAGCGCGGTCAAGGTCGGCGGGCAGCGGGCCTATCGCCTGGCGCGCGAGGGGCACACCGTGGAACTGGCCGCCCGGCCGGTGCGCATCGATCGGTTCGAGATGTCGGCCCTTCGCCGCGGACGGTTCATCGATCTCGATGTCGAGGTGGACTGTTCCTCCGGGACCTACATCCGCGCCCTGGCCCGCGATCTCGGCGACGCGCTGACGGTCGGCGGTCACCTGACCGCGCTGCGGCGCACCCGGGTCGGCAGGTTCGGTCTGGACCAGGCACGCTCACTCGACGAGCTGGCCGAGCGGCCTCAGCTGAGCCTCACCCTCGATGAGGCGTGCTTGCAGATGTTTCCGCGCCGCGGCCTCAACGCCGAGGAGGCCGACGCGGCCGCCAATGGCCGCGCGCTGGGGCCGGCCGGCATCGACGGCGTCTACGCCGCGCAGGACGCCGACGGCCGGGTTATCGCGCTGCTGCGCGACGACGGCCCGCGGACGAAGTCGGTCGTCGTCATCCGGCCGGCCACGCTGTAAGGCACGTCGACCTGGAAATTTCCGCTAATATAACCTTCAGAACAGAATGTAAGTTACCCTTCGCGGCGATAAGCACGGAAAGGAGAGCGGCGGTCGTCATGGCGGCGGAAGTCAACGGGCAGCGTGTACGGCGGACGCAAGCAGAGCGCAGCGCCGCCATGCGTACGCGGTTGCTGGACGCCACCGTCGAGTGTCTGGTGTCCTACGGTTACGCCGGCACCACCACGCCGCGGGTCGCTGAGCTGGCCGGTGTCACCCGGGGCGCACAGATCCACCACTTCCGGTCAAAGGAAGATCTGGTGGTCGCGGCGATCGAGCATCTCGCACAACAACGCGCGCAAGCCGCGGTCCGCGAACTCGGTCGCGTTCAAGCTAGTCCCGACCCGGTGGCGACGATCCTGGACTTCTTGTGGGAGGCGCATCAGGGCCCGATGTTCACGGCGGCCGTGGAACTGTGGGTTGCGGCCCGCACCGATTCGGTGCTGGCCCAGCACATCGAGCGCGTCGAACCGGTCGTCAACAGCACGCTGATCTCCGCGATTGCGCAGTTGACGCCAGACCATCCGGCGCAAAAGAAGATTCGCAACATCGTCTACACGGCGATGGACGCGCTGCGGGGGATCCTGGTGGCCAATTTCGTCGACCGCGACCCCGCGCGTGCGCGCCGGCGCTGGGACCGGGCCTGCGAGCACTTGCGTGTGCTCTTCGCTGACGCCTTGCCGGCCGAGACACCGGGCTAAGTCTCGCTCAGATGCTCAGCGAAGCTCCCGTCAGCAGCGCTTCCAATCCCAGCAGGGGAAGCAGACCGCCAAATAGCGACAGGGTGAGGTCTCCGGTGGGGATTCGCGACCAAATCCTGGAGCCCGGTAGCCGCGAAATGGACACCGTCGGTGAGCAGATCATCGGGCACCTCGAGGAGGGTGGGTAGCACCTGTTCGAGGGCGTAGACGCCCTCCGCGAGCTGGTCAGGGTCGCCGAGGCTGGTCAACGCCGCGCGCAGCGGATCACCAATGTCGTACACGCCCGCCTGGATGGAGGGGGCCCCCGCACCCAAGATCTTCCCCTGCCCCAGTGGATTAGTAAAGATACAATCAGCCATGTATGTTATGACGCAAGCGGCTGGCCGCTCGTGTCAACCTCGTCCAAAGGAGTGCGATGTCTAACAAGGTCTACGTCGTCGGTGTGGGTATGACGAAGTTCGAGAAACCGGGCCGCCGCGAGGGCTGGGATTACCCGGATATGGCCCGCGAGTCGGGTACCAAGGCACTCGAGGACGCGGGCATCGACTACACCGCGGTCGAGCAAGGCTACGTCGGGTACGTCTACGGCGAGTCGACGTCGGGCCAGCGGGCTCTCTACGAGCTGGGCATGACCGGGATTCCGATCGTCAACGTCAACAACAACTGCTCGACCGGTTCGACCGCGTTATACCTTGCCGCCCAAGCGATTCGCGGCGGCCTTGCCGACTGCACGATTGCGCTGGGGTTCGAAAAGATGAAGCCCGGGTCGCTGGCGTCGACGTACGACGACCGCACCCAGCCGATGGACAAGCACATGATGGCGATGGCCGAAATCTCCGAGGTGCTCTTTCCGCCGGCGCCGTGGATGTTCGGGGCCGCCGGTCGCGAACACATGAAGCAATACGGCACCACCGCGGAGCATTTCGCCAAGATCGGATACAAGAACCACAAGCATTCGGTGAATAACCCGTACGCGCAGTTCCAGGAGTCCTACACGCTGGACGACATCCTCGCGTCGCGGATGATCTACGACCCGCTGACCAAGCTGCAGTGTTCGCCGACGTCTGACGGATCGGGCGCGGCGATCCTGGCCTCCGAGGCGTTCGTCGACAAGCACGGCCTGGCCGGGCGGGCCGTGGAGATCGTCGGGCAGGCGATGACCACCGATTTCGCCAGCAGCTTCGACGGCACCTGCAAGGGACTCATCGGCTACGACATGAATGTGCAGGCCGCCCAACGCGTTTACGACCAGTCCGGACTGGGGCCCGAGGAGTTTCAGGTGATCGAGTTGCACGACTGCTTCTCGGCCAACGAGCTGCTGCTCTACGAGGCGTTGGGCCTATGCGCCGAGGGCGAAGCGGCCAAGCTGATCGACAACGGCGACACCACCTATGGCGGACGGTGGGTGGTCAACCCATCCGGTGGGCTGATCTCCAAAGGGCATCCGCTCGGCGCCACCGGATTGGCGCAGTGCGCCGAGCTGAACTGGCAGCTGCGCGGCGCCGCCGACAAGCGGCAAGTCGACAACGTGACCGCGGCACTGCAGCACAACATCGGCCTCGGCGGCGCCGCCGTCATCACCGCATACCAACGCGCCGAACGCTAGCCGCCAACCAAGGACTCAGGAAGGAACGCCCATGGGACACATCGAAGCCACCCGAGAACTGTCGGCCAGCCCGGAAGCGCTGTGGGGAACCGTCAGCGACCTCGCCAACTGGGACAAATGGTTCACCGTGCACGAAAAGTGGCTGGAGGAACCGCCCGCCGCGCTCAGCGAGGGGTCGAAGCTGACCGCCAAGATCGTGATGCTGGGCATGGCCAACAAAATCGAGTGGACGATCGAATCGGTCGATGCGCCGCGCAGGCTGGTGCTGTCGGGCACCGGGATGGCCGGCGTCAAGGCGCAGTTCAGCTTCATCATCGAACCCATCGAAAGCGCTTCTAAATTCACCGTGTTCGGTGATTTTGAGGGCGCGCTGATCAAAGGCGCGCTTGGCAAGGCGGTGGCAAAGGACGGCTTCAAGCAACTCGACAAGACGCTCGACCAGCTCGACGCGCTGGCGTCGGCTCCGAAGACCGAGGCCTAAAGGCCGTCGTTCGATGACCGAAGAATTGGAGTTCGACGATAGCGGCTTGGACCGCTGGACCGACGACGAGCGGTTCGACGTGACCCGGGAGCGGCTCGCAGAGTATGCGGCGGCCACCAACGACCCCATCGAAGCGCACCGCAGCGGGGACGTTGCGCCGCCGGTGTTCGCCATCGTCCCCGTTTTCGAAGCCCTACTCGCCCCAGCCGTCGACGTGATGCCCGTCGAGGCCATCCCACGAATCGTCCACGGCGAACAAGACTTCCACTTCCACCGGCCGATCCGCCCCGGGGACAAGCTGGTCTCGCGCGGCAAGATGATCGGATACCAGGGACTGGAGAAAGGCACCCGCGCGGCAATCCTGCTCGAATGCCGCACCGAGGACGGCGAGCTGGTCAACGAACAGTACGTCACGACGTTCGTGCGTGGCTTCAATGTCGGCAAGGCGGTCGGCGAACTGAGCCCCGACCACAAGTTCGACGAGAAGCTGCGGGAGCGGGCGCCGGTAGTCAAGGTCGTTCAGCACATCGACACCGACCAGACTTTCCGCTACGCGCCGGCCGCCGGTGATCCGATGCCGATACATCTCGACGAGGAGGTGGCCAAAGACGTCGGGCTGCCGGGCATCATCGCACACGGGCTGTGCACCATGGCGTTCACCTCGTGGGCGGTGCTCACCGAGTTGGCCGGTTCGGATGTCAACCGGCTCAAGCGCTTCGCGGTCCGGTTCTCCAAGCCGGTGCTGCCCGGTGACGACCTGGAGACCAGGATCTGGTCCGTCGGAAGCGCCAACGGAACGACAAGCTACGCATTCGAGACCGCCCGCGGTGGTGACTTCGTCATCACTGACGGCCTCGCGGTAATAGCCGACTGACAACAAGGGAGTTCGATCAATGGGAGCATTGGAAGGCCGGGTGGCGGTCATCACCGGCGCGGGCCGCGGCATCGGGCGCGAACACGCACTGCTGTTCGCCAAAGAAGGGGCCAAGATCGTCGTCAACGACCTCGGCGGCAGCAACAAAGGCGAGGGCGCCGACACCGGGCCGGCCCACCAGGTAGCCGAAGAGATCACCGCGGCCGGCGGCACCGCCGTCGTCAACACCGAGAACGTCTCCACCTGGAGTGGCGCGGAAAGCGTTGTGCAACAGGCCATCGACGAGTTCGGCGGCCTCGACATTCTGGTCAACAACGCGGGAATCTTGCGCGACTCGTTCATCGCCGGCATGGAGGAAGCGCAGTGGGACGCGGTGATCGCGGTCCACTTGAAGGGCCACTTCGCGATGCTGCATCACGCGGCCGCCTACTGGAAGTCGCAGTCGAAAGCCGGTGATCAACCCAATGCCGCGGTGATCAACACCGCCTCGGGTTCGGGTGTGACAATCCCGAACGCCGGCCAAGCCAACTACGGCTCGGCCAAAGCGGGCATCGCGGCGCTGACCTTGATCGCGGCCGAAGAATTGGAGCGGTACGGCGTGCGGGTGAATGCGATCGCACCGATCGCGCGTACCCGGCTGACGCTGGCCACGCCGGGCATGGGCTCGCTGATGTCGGAACCCGAGGAAGGCGAACTCGACCTGTTCAGTCCCGCCAACATCTCCCCGCTGGTGGCCTACCTGGCCACCGAGAAGTGCCCGATCACCGGCAAGGTGTATGCGGTTCAGGGCGGCGCGATTTCGGCCCTGTCCGGTTGGCACGACGTCGACACCATCGAGACCGACGGTCTGTGGCTGATCGACGATATCGCCGCTCGACTGCCGCACTGAACAGGAGCAGATGATGTTCGAATGGTCTGAAACAGACCTGCTCGTGCGGGATACGGTGCGAGGGTTCATCGACAAAGAGATTCGGCCGAATCTTGACGCACTGGAAACCGGTGAGCTTTCGCCCTACCCGGTTGCCCGCAAGCTGTTCAGCGAGTTCGGTCTGGATGTGCTGGCGGCCGAAGCGGTCAAGACGATGCTGGACA
>NZ_DATMLH010000029.1:0-3598 GCF_035570115.1 Mycobacterium sp. | reverse complement strand
CGCGCGTTGTGCCGCACTGGAATTCGGGAGAGACAACATCCGGGTGAACGCGGTGAATCCGGGAATGATCGACACCGCGATGAGCCGAAGCGACGCCGTCGCCACCTTCGATGCCGGCGACCTCTTCGCGGGTTTGCCGTTGGCGCGAATCGGCCAGGTAGACGAGGTCGCGGCGTTGATCGCGTTTCTGGCCTCAGACGACTCGACTTTCATCACCGGGGGACAGCACGTCATCGATGGTGGTCTGCTGGCCGGGCAAGTGATGTCCTGACAATCGGGCATGCAGCGGTCGGACAGGCTCCCTCAGCGCGAGGCCCGATGAACCCGGAAAAGCTCCACCAGCCCGGGCACGCCCCGGAGGCGGTGAGCACCTGCCGGCACCCAGACTAGATTTACCGGCGTACCGCTGGATTGCCGCGCAGAATCGGTGACCAGCACGGTTCCCGGCCGCGCAAGGCCGGTGACCCGGCTCGCGATGTTCACCGGGCTGCCGAACCAGTCGCCGGCACGGTTGACCGCCAGTCCGGCCGCAGTCCCCGCGCGCAACCGCGGCAGGCCCTGCACAGCAGCAGCATCGATGAGTTCCAGCACCACCTCGACCAGGCGCGTCGTGTCCGGCGATACCAGCATCACCGCGTCGCCGATGGTCTTGACGAACACCACGGGCGGGACCACGACGTCCTGGGCGAGTTCTGCCAGCCGACGCGCGAGACCCTCAAGCTCCTCTGGCACAAGCATTTCGCCGAGATGCGTGAAACCGACGAGGTCGGCGAAGGCGACCGAGAGCTGGCGGGCGCCGGGTAGTGACCCAGTCGCGCGTTCGGCGACTCCGATCGCTTCGGCCTCGAACATGCGCCGATACTGCACGCGTAGTAGATTTTCTAACATCGGCCCTGCGTGGGGGATAGCCGCCTGTGCCAACGCCTCCGCGGCCGCAGCGATATCGATCTCGCTAGCACCAGGTTTAACCAGCAGCCGGAAAGCGGGCTCCCGCATCATCGCGGCAAACCGTCCAAATCCCTCGGTCAGCACCTTCAGGGCCGCAACCGCCTCGGTTGGTTCCAGCCCGATGTCGAGAAGATATTTGGCCTGTGCGACCGCTTGTCCATCCACCAGAGGCACCACGGCGGCGTCGGGGTCCTCGATTCTCGGTAGACCCACGGCGCGCATCAGTTGTTGCAGCGACCCCAGCTCGATTCCGCTCAGCCGAGACATCTCACGCGGTGACACATAGACGCCGTGGTCACCCATCACACGGTTGGCGGGCAGCATCATCGGGGTCAGCGATGCAGCTACCTGGTCCACTGTGAAACCGCGATCCAGTAGCCACGTGATCAACTCCGCGCGATCGCGTCGCGCGTCGCCGACGAGCCCGTCCAGGAGGGTCTCAATGCCCCGGTCAGAGGTCACGTTGTGTCGAGGCTGATCCTCGCCATCCGCTGCCACGGCCACTCCTTTCAGCCACACCACGTAGCAGAGCCTTGCGCATCGGTGACGGTGACCGGGGTCGGGATTTCCGAGGGGTTAGCTGGGCAGACATCGCCGGACACCCGGTCTCATAACGCCAACAAAGGTGTTGATCGTATCGGCGAACTTCACGTCTTCAGCTCCAGCGCGAAATATCCAGTGAGAAATGTATCAACACTACTGTTGACTATATCGATCCACAAGACCTATGCTGTTGATGCAAGCGGCCGGCGGGCACGCCCCGACTCGCGTGACCGGCCAAGAGTCGAGGGCGCAGAACGTATCGGTAGGTAGAGACACACAATGCGACGGCAACTCCTAGATACCGCTCGAGAGGCGATGCGCTCGAGAGCGCAGGTTTGGTCCTGATGCGGATCCAGACTGATCACTCGAAGTGCACGGGCAACGGCTTGTGCGCGGGCACCGCGCCGACGGTATTTGATGTGTCGGATGATGGTTACGTCGAAGTACTGCAAGATGTTCCGGACGCGGATGTGGAACCGCTGGTGCGCCGAGCGGCAATCAATTGCCCGACACGTGCGATTACGTTGATCGACGATGAGCAGTAGGGCCGGTACCAGAACGATGGCGGCGCCCAATCAGCGGCTGGAACAACCGGTGAAACCCAACGACGGGAGGTCGCAATGGCGGTCGACGAACTGATCGATCTGGTGAAGCTCGTGGAGCCCTCGTTTTATGAGAATCCCGTGCCGAGCTATCAGCGCTTGCAGCAAGAGGCGCCCGTCTTCTACTACGCGCCATTGGACTTGTTCGTCCTGACCAAGCACGAAGACATCCGGTTCGCCGCTCAGCGTAAGGACATATTCTCGCCGACGGGCGGGCTGCTACTCACCGAAATCATGCACACCGAGGACAAGCCGCTGCTCGACGAGTTCTTCGATCCGGCCGGAGAATTGTTCCCCTACACCGACTCACCGCGCCACCGGCAGCTTCGACGACTGCTCACCCCAGCGTTCACTCCGCGCGCGCTTGCGACGATGGGCGCAGAGCTGGAGGCGAGCTGTCGAGAACTTGTGGACTCCGTCGATGCAAATCGGCCCATTGATTTCGTCGACAAGGTGGCCTCGCGCCTGCCGATTCTGTTCGCCTCGCGTCTGCTGGGGACGACGACGTCGGATGTGGTGCGTATCCGTCGCTGGAGCGATGCGCTGGAGAACATCGGATCCGGCACTCTAACTTCCGACGAACTGCACGACGTGGGGCAGGAATTCAAGAAGATGAGCGAATTCTTCCTCTCTGAGTTTGACCGCAAGCGTGAACACCCAGGTTCAGATCTGATGAGTACGCTGCTTGAGGCGACGCTGGACGGCGAAAAATTGTCTGAGGCAATGCTGATCACGTATTGCACACTCGTGCTTGCGGTGGGTACCGATACCACCCGATCTCTTCTGACTGGAATGGCTATCGCTCTGGCGCGGCACCCCGATCAGCTGGCACGTTTACGGGCGGACCGCTCGCTGATGCCGACCGCCGTCGATGAGGCTCTGCGCTGGACCACGCCCGCGCGTGGGTTTGTGCGGACCCTGTTGACAGACGCGGAGATTCGCGGGCAAAAGATCCGGGCCGGCCAGCGTGTCTACCTGTTCTACGCGGCAGGCAATATCGATCCGGATGTTTTCCCCGATCCGCTGACCTTCGACATCACCCGCGACCAGGACATCTCACATCTTGGATTTGGATTCGGGCCCCACATCTGCATCGGCGCCCAGCTGGTGCGGATGGAGGCGGCCATGCTCTATAACATGCTCCTCGACAGATTCAGTTCCTGGAAGCTCGCAGCCGAGCCACGACGACTGACCCACATCTTGCGCAACGGCTGGCACGACGCGCCGTTGGTGTTCACCCCGGCCGACGCCACGCCCGCCGCCACCGCCAATGTGGCAGCCGCCACGTCGTGACGCCATAGCCGATCACGGCGCGACAGCAAGACCGCCTGTACGGCGAATCATCTTGCGGTGAGATATTCCCCGCATCAGCTGTTCCTGTGGGGCGAGTGTCGGCGGGCGGGGCGGGAGACTCAGCGCGGCGTGATCATGAGGGGATCAGCGGACGTTGCAGGTCGCCGCGGTAGAAGGGCTGGACGTCGGGCGGGCTGAGGAGGTCGGCCTCG
>NZ_DATMLH010000028.1:0-8165 GCF_035570115.1 Mycobacterium sp. | reverse complement strand
CGGCATGGTCCTGCTCGACGGGGAGATTCAGCGGCCGCCCGTCGTCGACTACAAGCTCGACGACGTCCCGGACCTGGGCTACTTCAGCACCGACCGGCCGCACCCGCGGGGCGAGCTGCTGCTCAAGACCGAGAACATGTTCCCCGGCTACTACAAGCGGCCCCAGGTGACCGCCGACGTGTTCGACGCCGACGGGTACTACCGGACCGGAGACGTCGTCGCCGAGGTCGGTCCCAACCAATTGGTGTACGTCGATCGCCGCAACAACGTCTTGAAGCTGGCCCAGGGCGAGTTCGTCACGGTCGCAAGGCTGGAGGCGGTGTTCGGCAACAGCCCAGTGGTCCGGCAGATCTACGTCTACGGCAACAGCGCGCAGCCCTACCTGTTGGCGGTCGTGGTGCCGACGGACGTGAACGCATCGAAGTCGGCGATCGCCGAGTCGCTGCAGAACGTCGCGAAAGAGGCCAGCCTGCAGTCCTACGAGGTGCCGCGCGATTTCATCATCGAGACCACGCCGTTCACCCTGGAGAACGGTCTGCTCACCGGCATCCGCAAGCTGGCGTGGCCGAAGCTGAAGCAGCACTACGGCGAACGCCTGGAACAGCTCTACGCCGACTTGGCCGAAGGCCAGGCCAACGAACTGCACGCGCTTCGTCAAGGCGGCGCCGACGCGCCGGTGCTACAGACCGTCAGCCGGGCCGCGGCCGCGATGCTGGGCGCCGCGAAATCCGATCTGACGCCCGATGCCCACTTCACCGATCTGGGCGGAGACTCGTTGTCCGCGTTGACATTCGGCAACCTACTGCGGGAGATCTTCGACGTCGACGTGCCGGTGGGCGTGATCGTCAGCCCGGCCAGCGACCTGCAGGCCATCGCCGCCTACATCGAAGGCGAGCGACGGGGCAGCAAGCGGCCGACTTTCGCCGCGGTGCACGGCCGGGATGCGGTCGAGGTGCATGCAAGTGACCTCACGCTCGACAAGTTCATCGATGCGCCAACCCTGGCCGCCGCGGCCAACCTGCCGCGGGCCAGCGCCGAGGTGCGCACCGTGCTGTTGACCGGCGCGACCGGCTTCCTCGGCCGCTACCTGGCCTTGGAGTGGCTGGAGCGGATGGACCTCGTCGACGGCAAGGTGATTGCGCTGGTGCGGGCCAAGTCGGACGAAGAAGCTCGCGCCCGGCTGGACAAGACCTTCGACAGCGGCGACCCAAAGCTGTTGGCGCACTACCGTGAGCTGGCCGCCGATCACTTGGAGGTCATCGCGGGTGACAAGGGCGAGGCCAACCTCGGCCTGGACGCGGCGGCCTGGCAGCGGCTGGCCGACACCGTCGACCTGATCGTCGACCCGGCGGCGCTGGTCAACCACGTGCTGCCGTACAGCGAGCTGTTCGGCCCCAACGCGTTGGGCACCGCCGAGCTGATCAAGATTGCGCTGACCACCAAGATCAAGCCGTACACCTACGTGTCGACGATCGGCGTGGGCGATCAGATCAAGCCGTCAAAGTTCGTCGAGGACGCCGACATCCGCGAGATCAGCGCGACCCGCAAGATCAACGACGGCTACGCCAACGGCTACGGCAATAGCAAGTGGGCCGGCGAGGTACTGCTGCGCGAGGCCACTGACCTGTGCGGCCTGCCGGTCGCGGTGTTCCGCTGCGACATGATCCTGGCCGACACCACGTATGCGGGCCAGCTGAACTTGCCGGACATGTTCACCCGGCTGATGCTCAGCCTGGTCGCCACCGGTATCGCACCCGGTTCGTTCTACGAGTTGGACAGCGACGGCCACCGCCAGCCCGCACACTACGACGGTCTGCCGGTCGAGTTCATCGCCGAGGCAATCTCGGCCTTGGGCGCCCAAGTTGTGGATGGTTTCCAGACCTATCACGTGATGAACCCGTATGACGACGGGATCGGCCTCGACGAATTCGTCGACTGGCTGGTCGACGCCGGGTATTCGGTCCAGCGGGTCGGCGACTACGCCAGCTGGTTGGAGCGGTTCGAGACCACGCTGCGGGCCCTGCCCGAACGGCAGCGCAACAGCTCGCTACTGCCGCTGCTGCACAACTACCAGCGGCCGGACAAGCCGATCAACGGGTCGATGGCTCCGACCGACCGGTTCCGTGCGGCGGTGCAGGAAGCGAAGATCGGGCCGGACAAAGACATCCCGCATGTCTCGGCGCCGATCATCGTCAAGTACATCACCGACCTGCAGTTGCTCGGACTGCTGTAGGCACGCCGAGCAGTCGCAAAAGCCCCGCACGCCACGGCGTGTCGGGAGCTTTTGCGTCTGCTCGCACTAGATCAGTTGCCCGCCGTGCTGGTGCGTCGCCGGCGGTGGAAAAGGCCGCCCTTGCCTTCCCGCCGGTGCGTTTGGGGAGTGGCTGAGGTCATTACCTCAGTTGGAGCCGCCGGCGCGGCGAGAGCACCGGGGGCGTCTGCCGCCTCCCCCTCCTCGGCTAACAGCGCGTTTTCGAGGTCACGCGCCGTGCGGACCGAGACGCGCGCCAAGACCGCACCACCCAAAAAGACGATCAGTGCGCCCAATCCGGAGAAGTAGGCGATCTCGAGCACAGCCCGCTTGGCGTCGGTCGCGGCGATCGGTTGGCCGACGTCCCCGAGCCGCAATGGCGATGCCAAGGTGCGACCGACGACGAACCACGCGCCGGCGATAACCGTCAACCAGCCGCCGAACATCGCGGTAGCACGGTTTCCCGATATCAGCAGCAAAAAGCCACCCACCGCGGTGGTAACGCCGGGGAAAACCTCCAGCCAGGCGCGTGGGGTGCTCCACGCCCACGGTTGGTTTGGGGTGTAAGCAAAATGGAAATAGGGACCGATGAAGGGGATCAACGCTCCCCATACACCAAGGACTATCAGCAGCAGTCCGCTCACAGCGCCACGGCTGCGCGGCATGTGCAGGCTGCCGAAACCTGACCGCGAATCAGTCATTACGAGTCTCCTCAAACAGTGGACACGACGTGTCGAGCGCGTGCTGGATACCCCCACGCGACGGGGATGTAACCCCGGCGTGCCCGCGCCACTGCTTCTCTTGGCAGACCCTCAGGAAACGCGGAAGGGCCATGCAAACCACTGGAATTATCGGCCGAAAACCCGGAATTGCGTGACCTGGCCTAGGGCGTGACGAGGCCAATCACCAGAAGCGCGATCGCAAGTACCGGAAAAGTGCCCTGGGTCAGCGCCGCCCGGGCCTTGTCCGGTGACGACGCCAGCAGCACGACCGCCGCGGCGGCCATGGATCCGACGCCCGCGAATATCAACGCCGCGCCAATCCCTGTGTGCCCCAACCCAACCGCGGTGATGCCAACCCCGGTGACGATAGCCAGGAAGAGGTTGTAGAAGCCCTGGTTGAATGCGAGCAGCTTGGTGGTCTCAGCTTCCTCGGCCGTCGTGCCGAATGCGGCGCGGGTGCGTTTACTAGTCCAAGTCAGCGATTCCATCGTGAAAATGTAGACGTGCAGCAAGGCGGCCAGCGCCGCGAATACCAATCCAGCAGTGATCATGTCCCCTACTCGAATAGTCCGTGTTGACCCAAACTAGCCGCCCTCGCCGGCGGCACCAGCCCTAAGTGGATCCAGGCCTGCGGGGTGGCGACCCGACCGCGCGGCGTGCGCGCGATCATGCCGGCCCGCACCAGAAAAGGCTCGCACACCTCCTCCACAGTGGTGGCCTCCTCCCCGACGGCCACCGCCAGCGTCGACACACCCACCGGTCCGCCGCCGAAGCTGCGGGTCAGCGCGGAGAGCACGGCCCGGTCCAGCCGGTCCAGGCCGAGTTCGTCGACGTCGTAGACCTCCAACGCGGACTTGGCGACATCGCGGGTGATGACGCCGTCGGCACGCACCTCGGCGAAGTCCCGGACCCGGCGCAGCAACCGGTTGGCGATCCGCGGGGTGCCGCGCGAGCGGCGGGCGATCTCCGCACCGGCATCGGCGCCCACTTCGATGCCCAGAATCCCGGCGGAGCGCGCCAGCACCCGCTCCAGCTCGGCGGGCTCGTAGAAGTCCATGTGCGCGGTGAACCCGAACCGGTCACGTAGTGGGCCGGTCAGCGCGCCGGACCGGGTGGTCGCACCTACCAGGGTGAATGGCTCCACGTCCAACGGAATCGACGTCGCGCCAGGGCCTTTGCCGACGATGACGTCGACCCGGAAGTCCTCCATCGCCAGATACAGCATCTCCTCGGCGGGCCGGGCGATGCGGTGGATCTCGTCGATGAACAACACGTCGTGCTCGACGAGGTTGGACAGTATCGCCGCCAGGTCGCCGGCGCGTTCCAGCGCCGGCCCGGACGTCACCCGCAGCGACGACCCGAGTTCGGCGGCGATGATCATCGCCAGCGACGTCTTACCCAGCCCCGGCGGACCGGACAACAGGATGTGATCCGGTGTGCCGCCGCGGTTTTTGGCGCCCTCGAGGACCAGCTGCAGCTGTTCGCGCACCCGCGGCTGACCGATGAACTCCCGCAGCGAGCGCGGCCGCAGGCTCGCGTCGACGTCACCTTCGCCGACGGTCAGGGCTGCCGACACCTCCCGGTCTTCGGCATCATCGTCGCCGTCGTCGAACCGACTCACTTCGTCTTCCCCAGCAGCGACAGCGCTGACCGCAGCGCCGTCGACGTGGTGGCCTCTGGTTCATTGGCCAGCACCTTGTCAGTGGCCTCTTCGGCCTGCTTGGCCGCAAAGCCAAGTCCGACAAGGGCTTCGATCACCGGCCCGCGAACGGCGTGGCCGTTGATCAGCGTCACCGCGGCGCTGCTGGCCACCGGCCCGATCTTGTCCCGCAGCTCGAGCACCATCCGCTCGGCACCGCGCTTGCCGATGCCCGGCACCCGGGTGAGCGCGGCGACGTCGCCGTCAGCGAGCGCCCGTCGCAGCGCCTGCGCGTCGTAGACGGCGAGGGTGGCCAGCGCGATCTTGGGCCCGACGCCGGACACCCCCAGCAGCGTCAGGAACAGGTCGCGGGCATCGCCGTCAGGGAAACCGTAGAGCGTCATCGAGTCTTCCCGGACGATCATCGCCGTGATCAACCGGGCTTCGCCGCCACGGCGCAGCGTCGCCAGCGTCGACGGGGCCGCCATCAGCTTGTAGCCCACGCCGGCCGCCTCGATCACAACGTGATCCAGCGCAATGTCGAGCACCTCGCCACGTACCGAGGCGATCATCTCGCAGCCTTCACTTTCGCGGCGAACTTCCTGCGCTGCTCGGCGGCCTTGGCTTCGACGTCGGCCATCCGGGCGATCATCGGCGCGCGCCAGCAGTGACAGATCGCCAGCGCCAACGCGTCGGCGGCGTCGGCGGGTGTCGGTTTGGCTTGCAGCCCAAGGATTCTGGTGACCATCGCGGTGACCTGCGCCTTGCCGGCGCCGCCGTTGCCGGTGACCGCGGCCTTGACCTCGCTGGGGGTGTGGAAGTGCACGTCGATGTCGCGTCGGGCCGCTGCCAGTGCGATCACCCCGCCGGCCTGGGCGGTGCCCATCACCGTCGAGACGTTCTGCTGGGCGAACACCCGCTCGATGGCGATGACGTCGGGATGATGCGTGTCCAGCCAGTGCTCGACGGCGTCGCTGATGGCCAGCAGTCGGCGCGGCAGCGGCTCATCGGCCGGGGTGCGGACCACGTCGACGTCCAGCGCAATGATCTGGCGACCACGCCCGCTTTCGATGACCGACAGGCCGCAGCGGGTCAGCCCGGGATCGACGCCCATCACCCTCATCCGCGCCTCCCACCTGCCGAACGCCTGTTCGATAACCCTAACCTTCGGGACCGACTGCGGTAGGTAGGACACGCGGCGGCCAATTCGCTTTCGCGGAACCATGGCCTCAGGATCCGTCCAGCGGCCAGCAGCAGCTCGCTCGCTGCTGGCGCAGCCCGCGTTGCGGGCCAGCACGGAAGGCGAAGCACGGACGGAATTGTCAACCCAAACGAACCGTCAACCGGGTCGGCTAGCGAAGCTCGAGGTCGCCTTAATGCTGGGTGAGAAGCACTGCCTGTCGCTTCGTTTTTCGAAGCCTCAGGTAGTTTTCGAACACTCAGCTAGCTGGATAGCCCGTTAACTATACGGGCCGGACCGCAATGCTGAGCGTTGCGGAAACAGCTGCGACCAGCGCAAATACTGTTCAAGATCGGATTTGGGAAAATTTGTCAAGAACTTTTTTCAATTCGACTTCTCGGACTGTTACTTAAGGCGTAGCTTAACGCAACCTGAGGAAAAACCATGTCACTAGGGGGGTTGGCCGTGGCCGGTCGGCACAGCAGCAAGCGGAATCAGCGGTTGAGCAAAGCCAAGGCGCGCCGTCGTCGTCGTGCGGTGGGTATGGGCGGTAGTGCCGGCGCGTTTTTGGCGTTAGGCCTGGGCCCGCTGGCCACCGCGCCGGCGGCGCATGCCGACGGGTTTGACGTGATCCTTGATCCGATCTTTAACGCCATCGCCAGCGCCCTTCCGAGTGCGGTCGATCCCTTAGCCGGTCTGGACTTAGCCAGCCTGAGCTTGCCTGCCGCTGATCTGGCGGGCACCAGCGGTCTTGTAGGTTCGGTGGATTCGGCGTTGGCGTTGCCCACCGAGCCGCTGGCGGCTCTGGCGTCATCAGCCGATCCGCTGTCGGCATTGGCCTCGGCCGATCCGCTGTCGGCGTTGGGTTCGTCCGATCCGCTGTCGGTGTTGTCCTCGCTCGATCCGCTGTCGGCGTTGGGTTCGTCCTCAGATCCTGCTGTGTTGCTTAACGGCCTCGAGCAGGCCTGGATTACCAGCTCGTTCGGTGAATCGATTGACAATTCGATCAATACGGTGACGGGCGAGTTCCTGATCGGGAATGGCACTGCCGGAACGGTGGACTCCACCACCGGCGGTGCGGGCGGGTTGCTCTTCGGCGACGGCGGGGCCGGCTACGACGAGGCCCTTAATCCCGCTGGAGCCGGTTTGACCGGCGGTGATGGCGGGGCGGCCGGGCTGTTCGGTGAAGGCGGCGTCGGCGGCGAAGGCGGGGCCGGCGCCGAAGGCGGGGCCGGCGGTGATGGCGGGACGCTAATCGGCATCGGCGGCACTGGCGGTCAAGGCGGCATCGGCATTGAGGGTGGTCCCGGCCCCGGCACCGGCGGTGACGGCGGCAACGCGACCAGCGCCCTGTTCGGCGACGGTGGTACCGGTGGCCAAGGTGGCACCGGGTTCACCGGTGGCACCGATGCTGTCACTGGTGACGGTTTTAACGGCGGCACTGGTGGTACCGGCGGTATCGGTGGTTCCGGCTCGGGTCTGTTCGGCGACTCTGGCGCCGGCGGCGTCGGCGGCACCGGTGGCACCGGTGGTATCGGCGCCTCGGGCGGTACCGGCCTGACCGCTGGTACTGGCGGGGGCGGCGGTACCGGTGGTCTCGGTGGTGCCGCTGGCACCCAGACGGGTGAGTTCGGCAGCGTTGCCAGCGGCGGCGCCGGCGGCACCGGCGGCGAAGGCGGCGGCGGCGGCGCCGGCCAGGGCAGCAACTTGGGCTTCAACACCTACTTCCAGATCGCGCAGTACGGCGGTACCGGCGGCGCCGGTGGCGAAGGTGGCTTGGGCACCGACGGCGGTGTGGACGGCGCCGGTGGCGACGGTGGCGCCGGCGGGACCGGCGCGACTATCGACACCATCACTGGCACCAGCGCGACCGGCGGTGGCGGCGGGGCCGGCGGCGACGGCGCCGCGGGCACTGCCACCGGGCCCGGCTTCGGCGGTGGCGGCGGAGGCGGCGGGGGCGGCGCCATCATCGAGGGCTTTAACGGTGGCACGATCACCACTGGCGCCACCGCCACCGGCGCGGCCGGCGGAGTCGGCGGCGCCGGCGACACCGCCGCCGCCGGCGGGGCTGGCGGCACCGGCGGCGGCGCCCAGATCGAGAGCGCCAACCCAGTAGTTCACGATGATCTCACCGCCAACGCCGGCGGCACCGCCAATGGCGGGGTCGGCGGGAACGGCGGCACCGACGGCGCCACCGGCGGCGCCGGCGGCGGCGCCTTCATCGACGCCGGCAGTGGAGCCGGCCCCGCTAGCACCGGCCCCTACGACGCCGCTGCTAGCGGCACCGCCACCGGCGGGGTCGGCGGCGACGGCTTCGACGGCGGCCACGGCGGCAGCGGCGGCATCGGCGTGATCAGCGCCGGCGTCGGCCCC
>NZ_DATMLH010000027.1:0-7884 GCF_035570115.1 Mycobacterium sp. | reverse complement strand
GAAGGGCTGTTAGATGAACGGCAAGATTGCTTTTGAAGAGCACTTCAACTTGCCCCAGTTCGAGGTTCCACGCTTCGAGGGCGATGCCAAGGCCATGGCCGAAGTCGACCGCCGACTGGCCGACGTCAACGAGCAGCGTTTAGCGGACATGGACGCCACTGGAATCGATTACGCGATCCTGTCGTTGACTGCGCCGGGCCTTCAAGCAGAGACGGATGCCGCCCAAGCGGTGAACAAAGCAAAACGGGCCAACGACATGCTGGCCGATATCGTGTCCGCCCACAGCCCGCGCTACGGCGGTTTCGCCGCGCTGCCCATGCAGGACCCCGCGGCCGCGGGTGACGAGCTGGAGCGTTGCGTCAATGAGCTGGGTTTCCACGGCGCGATGGTCAACGGTTTTACCAACCTCGGCGATGCCGAAACCGGCTTGTACTATGATGATCCGCGATTCTTCCCATTTTGGGAACGTGTGGAAGCCCTTGATACCCCGATCTACTTGCACCCACGTGACCCGCTGCCGGCAAACCAAGGCATCTACCAGGGCCACCCCGAACTGTTCGGCGCCGTGTGGACGTTCACGGTCGAAACCGCCACCCACGCACTGCGTTTGATGACCAGCGGACTGTTTGACCGATTCCCCAGCCTGACCATCATCGTCGGCCACTTTGGTGAGACACTGCCGTTTGCCATCTGGCGCATCAACCATCGCGTGACATTCCAAGGCGACCTTCGCAAATTCAAGAAGCCGCTAACTCACTATTTCCGGGAGAATTTTTACCTGACTACCAGCGGCTTCTTCAGCACTCAAGCACTCGATACCACCCTGTTGGCAATCGGCGAGGATCGCGTGCTGTTCTCGACCGACTACCCCTATGAATCTATGCACGAGGCGGCGGACTGGTTCGACAACGCTGAGATCAACGACAACACCCGCGAAAAAATCGGCCGCACCAACGCTCAACGCCTTTTCGGACTGAAACGCTAAACGCGACATGGCACGGGGCCAGCGATAGACAATTGGATTACGTAGCAATCTAATTCATGGTGATTAGTCGCCGGCGGACCGATCAAGCGCCGCTATGAACTGAGCGACATCGCGGCGGCGTGACCCGGCGGGCCAGGCGGCCCAGGTTCGGCGCACGATTGGGTGGCCGATAAGAGGTGCCCAGACGACGGTCTCAGGCATCGGCGGGCACACTGGTGGTGACAACGAAAAGCACTGGCCGCAACTCACGGCCGTGAGCGCGATAGCTGGAGAGGCGACGCCGTCCACGCCGTCTGCACTAGCAACCTCGATCGCATGAGAGTGCAGCACCGCGGCCAACTCGTCGTACCACGCCGGGCTGTCCGAGCGCACGAAACCCAGCCAGTGCAGCCCCGTCAGGGCGTCGAGTCGGACACCGCCATCGCCCGTTAGGGCTGCGCCGAGCTCAGCGCTTACCAGCACGCCCACGTCCTCCTGGTGCACCACGACCGCATCGAGGTCGGGCGCCGTGGGCAGCTCGTGCATCAGGCCTACGTCCAATTCACCGCGCTGCAGCGCCGCCAACTGCTGGGTCACCGGCAGGTGCGCAGGTATCACCCGTGCTTCGGGATGACCTGCGGCGAATCGGCCGACCGTGTCAACGACGTCGGGAGCTAAGTCGAAAGGCGTTCCGAGCCGGATCACACGTCCCTGGTCTGCGCGATAGCCGGCCATGGCACGGAAAAGCTGGTCATGGCGGGCCAGCACCTCCCGAGCCTCGTGAAGCAGCGCCCGACCGGCCTCGGTCGGGCGGACGCCGGTACTACTGCGGCTGACCAACTCAACACCGAGTTGACGCTCCAACCCATTGATGGTCTGTGACAACGCTGACTGGCTGATATGCAGCCGACGCGCCGCGGCCGACAGGCCACCGCCTTCGGCTACCGCGACAAACGCTTCCAGCTTCGCCGGGGTGAAATGATGCGCGCTGCGGCCATTCGAGCCGTTCGTGTCCGCCGCCAACGCCTCGGCCTCGACCAATTTGAGGTTGCCAGCGGTTCGACCGTCGCTGCGCTGCTTGCCGGCAGGGGCGGAGGCCCGCGGTTGTCTCAGTTTGCAGGGCTCCACCATGGGACCCTGTTCCTCGATGGACACCTCGGCAGGGTATGTCCGCAGGTCAGCGTGGTCGATCCGTTGAACGCGAAGGCGATCCGGAAAGCGCGGTCAATGTCGCGCACGGCCTCACCGCCAGTCGCGGTCGCCGGTCCGGCTGGCTGCCGTGACGGTCGCAACTGGTGGCATCGGTGCTGACCGCCGTTTTGCGTTGCCACCGACAGCACGCCCGAACGCGCTCGCACAGCTTGGCTACACATCGGCCTGATCATCGGCCGCCTGGGGAGCCACCGGCGTCCGCCAACCGCACAGTGCAACTGGCCAGTCAGGCTGACGGCGGCGGCGGATCAGTCGGGCAGGACGCGCCAGAGCTGGGTGCGCGATTCGATGCCGAGCTTGATGAAGACCTTTTTCAGGTGGTACTGGACAGTGCGCGCGCTGAGGAACAATCGGGCGCCGATCTCGGGATTGGACAGGCCCTCACGCGCCATCCGCGCGATCTGGGCCTCCTGTGCGGTCAACTGACCATCGCTGCGGGGAACGCTGGATTTGGGTGTGGTCTCGCCGGCGGCGTGTAGTTCACGTCTGGCCCGCTCGGCAAACGCTTCCATTTCCATCGCCTCGAACATGTGGTGGGCGTTGCGAAGCTGGGCCCGAGCGTCGCCGCGGCGATTCTGCCGGCGCAGCCATTCGCCGTAGAGCAAATGCGTACGAGCGAGCTCGGTGCGGATAGTGGTGCGGTCAAGGCGCTGGATCGCCTCACGGTAGAGACGTTCGGCGGACTTGCCCTCGGTCAGCAGTGCGCGCGAGCGTGCCTCGATACCGAGCGCCCAGTCGGTGCCACTGGCGCTGGTGGTAGCCGCGAGCCGGCCAAGGGCATCGGCGGCGATGTCGCTGTGTCCGCTGCGGGTGGCCGCCTCGATCAGCTCGACCGTGGCCCACTGCGGTATCGCCAATTCCGAATGCTCGGTGGCGCGTTGGGCTGCTGTCATCGCCTCCTGATAGTTACCGAGGCCGTTGTTGAGCACTGCGATTGCCCAGTCGACGTGCACGATTGCATGGCCTTCGCCTCGTCGGCGCATCTCCCTGGTGACGGTGTCGATCAGGACGGCGGCCTCGGCGTTCCGGCCGCGCCGGGCGGCCACCACCAGCGCCGCGTAAGGGGGTGGACTGATGCCGGTGGCCTCCAGTGCCGCCTGAAGCTCGCCGTCGACGACGGCCGATGCCTCGGTGAGCTCACCGGCAAGAGCCAGCCTTATCGCTTTGCTCGTGAGGGCCAGCGGAAGCTCGCTGAGCGCACCGAGGCCGCGGACAAGCTCGACGGATCGGTCCGAAAGCGGTTTGAAGCGTTGGTCTTCCCATAAGCGGCCGGCTACCAAGAAGGCCAAAGAGTGCCAGCGCAGCTCGTCCTCTGGTGACAGGTCGTTGCCGATGACGTCGAGTGCGTTGCGCAGGATCGGCACTGCCGCCCCATATCCGTTGTTGCACAGGGCGGCCAGGCCATCGAGAAAAAGGTCGGGTGCGCGCACCCGCTGTGGGCGCGGTGCGTCTGCCGCGGCGCGGGCCACCTCCGGCACCTCGGCACCCAGCGCCAGCGGACCGGCAAACATAGCGGCATACAACGCTTGCAGGTAGGTCGCCCGGGCAAGGTCAATGTCGATGGGCTCCAGCCGGCGCGCGGCCTTGAGTAGCAGCGCCGGAGCGTCGCCACCGCGGCTTTCGACGAACGCCAGCTCGGCTCTTATCACATCGATCCGCGCCTGCTGGAAGTCATTGAGCGACTGCGGTTCTGCGATGGACAGCATGTCGCGTGCCGCGTCTAACGTTCCGGCCTGAACGTGGGCCGCGGCGGCGGCCAACGCTCGCTCGCTTCGCTGCACGGGGTCCAGCGTCAACATCGCGGCGCGCCCCAGAAACGCTGCCGCGGCCGCAAGTCCACCACGAGCTTGCGCGCGCGCTGCCGAGCGCTGCAGCTCCGCCGCGACGTCGTGATCCGGCCCGGCCACCGCATGGGCTCGATGCCAGGCGCGCCGATCGGGGTCCTGTTGCGCATCGGTGACCTGCGCCAGCGCGCCATGAACCTGGCGTTTCTCCAATGATGAGGCCGAGGCGTAGACGACCGACCGCACCAGGGGGTGGCGAAACCGCACCCGCCCGGCGAACTCAATCAGGCCCGCCTCCACTGCGGGCTCGGCCGCCTCGGCGCTTATCCCCAGCCGCGCGGCCGCTTCCCACACCAGCGCCGGATCGCCGATCGGCTCGGCCGCCGCAATCAGCAGCAGTCCACACGTCTCCTCGGGGAGGAGCTCGATACGCCGTCGGAAGCTGTCCTCGATACCGCCTTCGATACCTCCCGCCAACCGGACCGCGTCCAAAAATCCAAACCCGCCAGCCAACTCCTGCGCGGTCAATCCCCGTGGCAATTCCAGCATTGCCAGCGGATTGCCCCCAGTCTCGGCGACGATCCGATCACGCACCCGGCTATCCAGCGGCCCCACCACGACGGAATCCAGCAACGCTTGCGCATCTGCGGTCGGCAAGCCCTCGACCGCCAACTGCGGCAACCCAGCCAGATCACTGCTGGGAATCCGGGCGGCGAAAATCAACCCGACCGATTCGGCCGCCACACGCCGCGCCACAAAGCCCAGCACTTGAGCAGAGGAGCGATCCAACCACTGCTCGTCATCGATCAAACACACCAGGGGCTGCTGCTCGGCAACATCGGCTAGCAGACCCAACACTGCCAGGCCCACCAAAAACCGGTCCGGCGCTGGCCCGGCCATCATGCCGAACGCGATTTGCAGGGCATCGCGCTGCGGCACCGGTAAACGCTCTAGGTTGCCCAACAGGGGCATACACACCTGATGCAATGCCGCAAACGGCAGCTCCATCTCCGACTGCACACCCGCGGCGCGCACTACACGGCAACCCGACACCTGCTCAGCCACATAGTCCAGCAACGCCGTCTTGCCCACACCAGCTGGGCCCGATACCACGATCGCCCGGCTCTCACCAGAACGCACCGTCTCGACAAGCCGGTGGAGTACACCGCACTCCGTGTGACGGTTAATCAGCTTCATCGCCTGCCCCGCACCAAGTGACCCGCCTGCACCCGCACAGGATTCTGTCGCACCCTACCCGGCATCAGACCAATATTGGCCTTGGCGCTTAATGGAACTCGATTGCCGCGCATCCGCCTCCGTTGATTCTTGCTAGACGCCGCAAAGAAACGCCCGGAGTCGTTCCAGGAGGAGCTCGGGCCGCTGTTCGGCAAACCAATGACCCACCCCGTCAACCAGTTCGACGTCGAAATCATCGATCCAGGCCGTGTATCCGCGCATCAGCGTCGGGGTGGTCACCGGGTCGCCAGTGCCGTGCAGCCAACGCACCGGCACCTTGATGCGCGCGTCGGCGAATTCGCCGCGCAGCCAGTGCAGGAATTCGTGGGTCGCGAAGGTGCGGTACCAGCGCGAGCCGGCCACTGCGTGCCCGGGCTCACGCATCCGATGTGCATACATCCAGAAGTCGTCGCGGGGAATCGGAAATCCGCCGCCGAGCCAGGGAGTCAGGAATCGGAGGAAGCGGGCGCTTTGGTCGGCGATGATCCGCGGGCCCACGACCGGCAGTGCGATAGGGATCTGATACCAGAACCGCCATAGATGCCTCAACATGGCCAGATCTGCCTTGAACCAGGGTGCGGCGGTATTTACTCCGAAGAACCTGGTCACCCGGCTCGGGTGGCGCAGCATCATGATGAACGCGACCGGGCCACCCCAGTCGTGGGCCACCACAGTCACGGGGCCCACTGCGAGTCGGTCGAGTACGGCCGCGAGGTCGTCGGCCATGTCGTTCTTGAGGTAGCGATCAACAGGTGCCGAACTCCAGCCTGCCCCGCGCAGGTCCGGGCACAGCACCCGGTAGCCGTCGGCGGCCAGCGGCCCGATGAGATGCCGCCACTGCCACCAGTTCTGCGGGAAGCCGTGCACCAGCATCACCGGCGGCCCATCGCTCGGTCCGGCGTCGGCCACATGGATGGTGATCCCGTGGCCCACTTCGACGAACCGGTGCTGCACCCCGTCGATGACAGGCAAAGAACCCATAGTCGTCTCCCATGAATTTTCTCAGAGGGAATGTCACGACCTTTGCCGCAGCGCGACATCACGGACGGCGCCCTCGTGTCAGCATCCCGCCCAGCCAGTCTGCTTGGCAATCGGCGGCGAAGAGATTTCAATAGAGTCATGCCCGCACCTGGGGTTTCCGACCCCCTGGACTGGGACGAAGCCTCGCGCGCCATTGAGGATGCGTACTTCCAGAACGAGCTGCACCCGCTCACCCGCTCGACCGCGGCCGACGTGATACTCGCGGGCACGGAGATCGGGCCGGTGCGGCTCGTGCACCTGGGCTGGGGTGCTCTGGTGACGGTGGACACCACACATCCTGGCGGTTACGCCGTGAACGTCCCAGTCTCGGGTCACCTGGAGTCGGTGATCGGACATCACGAACTAGTGGCGACGCCGGACTGCGCGGTGATCTACCCGCCGGACACCCCTGCCTGCCTACGGCGTTGGAGCCCGTCGCTCAGCGTCGTCGGTGTCCGCTTCGACCGCGACTACCTACACCGGGAGATATCGCGGCTGCTCGCCCAACCCTCACGCCGGCTTCCCGACCGCCTGGACCTGACCGAACAGGCCGGCGCGAACTGGCTGCAGCTGGTGCGGTCGCTGTCCACCCAATCGGCGGCCGACCAGCATCCATTGGTTCGCGAGCAGCTCAGTAGCGCGATCACCACCGCGTTCGTTCTCGCAGCATTACCTGATGCTGACGGCGCGCACCCACCGACGAGGCCCCGCATCGTCAAGCGGGTGCTCGACGAGATGCACGACGACCCAAGCCGACCATGGACGGCCGCGGATATGGCCGAAGTTGCCCGGGTCAGCATCCGTCGGCTGCAGGAGGGGTTCCGGGAGTACGTCGGCGCCAGCCCGCGTGAGTGCTTGACCGATATCCGCCTCACCCGGGTACGGGACGATCTGCTGCGCGGAGCCGACGGGTTCACCGTTGCCGACGTCGCAACGCGGTGGGGACTCATGCACACTGGCCGATTCGCCGCGGCTTATCGACGCAAGTACGGCGAGTCGCCGTCGGAGACTCTGCGCGCTTATCCGCGGATTTAGTAGCGGCCAACGGTTATGGACTTTCGGGAACTCAGCGCCTTCGTGGCGGTGGTGGAAGAAGGCGGCATGTCCGCGGCCTCGCGTCGACTGCATGTCAGCCAATCGGCGTTGTCTCAGACGGTGAGCGCTCTGGAACGCGAACTCGGGGTGACGCTACTGGAGCGCACCAGTACGGGCGTACGCCCAACCGACGCGGGAACGACATTGCTCGTCGAGGCACGTGCGGTCCTGGCCCGCTACCACCAGGCCGTGCGGACAATGAGCACCTTCAGCGCCGGATCCAGCGAGGTCATCAGGCTTGGCATCCCGTTGGAGCTGGCTCCTGACGTGCTCCCCACGGCGCTGGCCAAGTTCGCGGTGGAATCACCAAATACGCGCGTCGTTCCGCAACACCTCTCGACGGCGGCACAGTTCACGGCGTTACGCAGTGATCAACTGGACGTGGGCCTGGTCCGTGAACGCCCCTCCGGATCGGAATTCGATGCGATGCTGGTCGCTCAAGAAGTTCTTGGCGTACTCATCTCATCGAAAGTTGCTGTGCGACTGGCCGACTCCGACGGTGTCCAGCTCGACCAGTTGGCTGAACTGAATTGGGTCGGCTTCCCCCGCGCCAGCAGCCCCGCCTGGTATGAC
>NZ_DATMLH010000026.1:0-7052 GCF_035570115.1 Mycobacterium sp. | reverse complement strand
CGAATGCAAGACAGCGCTGCGTGATGATGCGACCTTCCTGTCCGGAAGCGGAGTCGCGCTTAATCGTTTCACCAACCGCATGGCGCGCGGCACGACGCTCAACAGCGACGGCGCCGAACACGATCGGCGACGCAAGCTTGTCGCGCACCGGTTGCTGCCGCGCGCGCTGCGTGTGATCAGCGACAGTGTGGACGCGACGGCCGCCACGGTCGTCGAAGCCGCGCTCGACAAAGGCGAGATCGATGGCGTCCACGACGTCGCAGCCGCCCTGCCGCTGGCCGTGGTCCCCGACCTCATCGGTTGGCCCCGAGATCAGCGCGACCACCTCATCGAATGGGGCGGGGCCACTTTCGACGTCCTCGGCCCGCTCAACTGGCAAGCGATCAAGGCCATGCCCGGCGCGTTTCGCATGCTCCTCTTCGCCCGCCGCGTCGTCCGCCAACGGACATTCCTGCCCGGCAGCATGGCAGATGAACTGCTGCTCGCCGCAGACCAAGGCGAGCTGTCGCATGCCGAATGTCCGGCACTGATGGTCGACTATCTCGCGCCGTCGATAGACACCACCATGAGCGCCATCTCGAATGCCTTGTACTTGTTCGCCAGTCACCCCGACCAGTGGCAACTGCTCAAAGACGAACCGACGCTGATGGCTAACGCGATCAATGAAGTCCTCCGCTACGAGCCACCACTGCGGGCATTCGCACGCCGCGCGGGCCAGCCAACTGAAATCGGCGGTGTGAGAATCCGATCCGGCGCGCGCGTCCTGGTGATGTACGCCTCGGCCAACCGCGACGAACGCGAGTGGGAACAACCTGCGGTCTTCGATATAACCCGTGACGCCGGCCGTCAAATCGGCTTCGGGCAGGGTGCCCACGCCTGCGCCGGTCAGAGCTTGGCGCGCCTGGAGACGACTGCCATGCTGCGCGCGCTCATCGAGCGGGTAGACCGCATCGAAGTCACCAGTTCACCGACGTGGGCGATCAACAACATCATCCACCGCCATGAACGTCTGCCCCTCAAGCTGATTCCGGCATAACCACCGCCGTCCGATACGCCCTTCGGTCACGCTGGCCGGGCTGAATCGTCGTCCGCTCAACCGTCGCCTACCAAATCGAGGGCGATGTCGACGAGCATGTCTTCCTGACCACCGACCATGCTGCGTCGCCCCGCCTCCTCGAGCAGCGTGCGCGCGTCGATGCCGTAGCGTTCGGCGGCGTTTTCGGCGTGACGCAGAAAGCTGGAGTACACGCCGGCGTAGCCAAGAGTCAGCGTTTCCCGGTCGACGCGCACCGGCCGTTGCTGCAATGGACGAACGATGTCGTCGGCGGCGTCTTGCAGGCCGTGCAGATCGCAGCCGTGCTTCCAGCCCATCCGGTCGGCGGCGGCAATGAACACCTCCAGCGGCGCGTTGCCCGCGCCCGCACCCATTCCGGTCAGCGAGGCGTCGACCCTACTGGCGCCGTGCTCGACCGCGACGATGGAGTTGGCCACGCCGAGCGACAGGTTGTGGTGGGCGTGAATGCCGATTTCCGTTGTGGATTGCAGTGTTTGACGCACAGCATCGATGCGGTTGGCGACGTCACGCATGGTCATCGCGCCGCCGGAGTCGACGACGTAGACGCAGGTGGCACCGTAACTTTCCATGAGCTTGGCCTGCCCGGCCAGCGCGAGCGGAGCGATCATGTGGCTCATCATCAAGAAGCCGACGGTATCCATGCCACGCTCGCGGGCCGCGGCGATGTGCCGCGCGGAGATGTCGGCTTCAGTGCAGTGGGTGGCCACCCGGACGACGGTGACGCCCGCCTGGTGTGCGTCTTTGAGGTTTTGCAGGCTGCCGATACCGGGCAGGATCAGCGTGGCGACCTTGGCGCGACGCACGGCGCCTGCGACGGCCTCGATCCATTCCAGGTCGGTGTGGGCGCCGAATCCATAGATGCAGCTCGATCCGCCCAATCCGTCGCCATGAGCAACCTCGATGGAGTTCACACCGGCAGCGTCGAGGGCCGCGGCGATCGTCACGGCCTGCTTGAGGTCGTACTGGTGGCGCACCGCGTGCATGCCGTCGCGCAAAGTGACGTCGCTGACGTAGATCATGATGGCGCTCCGGCTGTTTCGAAGGCGTGAGTCGCGATGCGTTCCGCGGTGGCCTTGGCCGCCGACGTCATGATGTCCAGGTTGCCGGCATAGGCGGGCAAATAGTCTGCGGCGCCGGCGACCTCGAGTAGAACGGTGACCCGAGTGCCGGTGAATTTGCCGGTCTCGGGTATGTGCAGCGGGTTGCTTGCGGAAAAGGTCTCGAACTGGATCCGTTGCTTGAGGCGATAGCCCGGCACATACGTGCTGACCGCGTCGACCATGGCCAGCACGTCGGTCTCGATTCGTCGATGATCGGCGTGACCGTCGACCAGACAATAGATCGTGTTGCGCATCAGAACGGGTGGATCCGCCGGGTTGAGGATCGTCACAGCCTTGCCGCGCTGAGCGCCGCCGATGACTTGCAGCGCGGTAGCGGTGGTTTCGATGAAGTCATCGATGCTGGCGCGGGTGCCCGGACCGGCCGACTTCGAGGAGATCGACGACACGATCTCGGCGTACGACACAATCCCGCTTTGCGCCACCGCGGCGACGATCGGCACGGTGGCCTGTCCACCGCATGTCACCATGTTGAGGTTGGAAGCATCGAGGTGGTCGTCGAGATTGACCACCGGCACGCAATACGGCCCGATCGCGGCCGGGGTGAGGTCAAGCATCCGTACGCCGGTGTCGGCCAGCGTGGCCCAGTTTGCGCGGTGCGCGCCGGCCGAGGTCGCGTCGAAAACCATTCTGATATCCGCGAAGTGCGGCATCGCCAGTAGGCCGTCGACGCCGCAAGCGGTGGTCGGCACGCCCATGCTGGCGGCGCGGGCCAGTCCGTCCGAGTCGGGGTCGACGCCGACCATCGCCGCCAACATCAGGGGCCCGTCGCCGCGCGCGATTTTGATCATCAGGTCGGTGCCGATGTTGCCCGACCCGATGATGGCCACCGGCCATTTGTCTTGTGATGTCATAGTTTCCCTCAGCGTCATTGGCCGTCACCCTCGGATAGCAGGCGCAAGGCAGTGTCGTACAAGGCCTGGGCATGTAACTCGAAGAGCTCAAGGAGGTCTACCGCGTCGCCGCCAATCTCCTTGGCGATGAACAGCCCGTCCGCGCCGGCAATCGCGTAAGTGACTAACTGGTGTATCTGAGCCGCGGTGAGGCCCGGGGTGAACTCCCCCAAAGTGTCGACCAGTTGGTTGTAGGTGTGCGTGCGGGCTTGGATGAACATCGCCCGCGCGCGCGGCTCGATGGGTCGCCGTTCCAGCGCCAACATCAGCCCGAGACGAATGAAGTCGGGTGAATCCAGCAGCGCCTTGGCAATCTGCATCGAGAGGGCGACCAAGCGGTCACGTGCGCTGCCCTCATCGGGGACCTGCCACGCCGCTAGCCAGCCGGCGAAGCTGCGCTCGATGACGGCAGCGATCAGGTCATCCTTGTCCTTGAAGTGCCAATAGATGGAGCTCGCCGGCAGTCCACACTTCTTGCTGACCAGGGCGATGCTGGTGCCTTCGTAGCCGCGCTCAGCGGCGATCTCGGTGGCGGCGTCCAGGATGCGCTCACGCGACAGTTCACCGTCGGCGCGCTTGCGCCGTACCGGCTGGTCGTTTCCTGCCATCTCCGCTCTCCTTGCGCCCCGGGTCTTGACTCTGTAGTGATCGTTACATTACCGTAGTGATCACTACAGAACAAGCCCGCGACGATGAGAGACACCCGTGAGCACTCCAGATATCTATGACGTGGCGGTGATCGGCTACGGCCCGACCGGCGCGACCGCCGCCAACCTGCTCGGCCGACTCGGTCTGAAAGTGCTTGTGGTCGAGCGCGATCCCGATGTTTACGGCCGCGCCAGGGCGATCTCCACCGATGAGGAAGTCATGCGGATCTGGCAGTCCGTCGGCCTGGCCGACCGACTGCAGCGGGACATGCTGCCCGATCGTCCACTGAACTTCGTCGACGCCGCCGGTGTCCCGTTCATCGACCTGAAGATCACTCCACGCGGGTGCGGGCACCCGGCGCAGCAGTTCTTGTATCAGCCCGCGGTCGATCACGTGCTACGCGAGGGCGTGCAGCGATTCCCAGGCGTCGATGTGCTGTTGGAACACGAATGCCTCCGGGTAGTGCCCAAGGGCGACGACGTCGAGCTGATGTTGGCCGACCTGCGCACCGACACCTTCAAACGGTTCCGAGCGTCGTATGTGATCGCCGCTGACGGCGGCTCGTCGCCGACTCGCGGTCAGCTGGGTGTCGGTTACACCGGCCGCACCTACACCGAGCGGTGGGTTGTCATCGACACCAAAGTCCTCAAGGAGTGGGATGGTCACGACCGGTTGCGGTTCCACTGCAATCCGGCCCAGCCGACCGTCGACTGTCCGACTCCACTCGGCCACCATCGCTGGGAGTATCCGGCGCGCGCGGGCGAGGACGACGAGGAGCTGTTACGCGAAGACGCGATCTGGAAAGTGCTGGGGAATCAAGGCATAACGCCCGAGCATGTGAAGATACTGCGGGCCGTGATCTACAGCCACCACGTGCGCGTGGCTGACCGTTGGCGGGTGGGCCGAGTCTTCCTGGCGGGGGACGCCGCACACGCCATGCCGCCGTGGATCGGGCAGGGCATGTCGGCAGGGGTTCGGGATGCGGCCAACCTGTGCTGGAAGCTCGCGGCTGTTGCCAACGGGCAGGCGCCGGACTCGCTACTCGACTCCTACCAAACCGAACGCAAACCGCACGTCACCGAGGTCACCCGACGCGCGTGTTTCGCCGGCCGGATCATCACCGAACGCAACCCCATCATCGTGGCCGCGCGTAATCACGTGTTCCGGACGCTTACCCGGATACCCGGTCTGGATGCCCGGCTGCAGAAAATAACCTGGATTCCCGACGCCCGATACGCCGACGGCTACTTCGCCGCAGGCGGCCACCGTGCCGTTGGGTGGCAGATCCCGCAACCGTGGGTAACGGACGGTCACGGCGCGAAGGTTCGCTTTGACGACATTCTCGGCGGGCAGTGGACCGTCCTGCACGAAGGCGAACCGCCAGCAGGCGCGCACGCGTGGACCGACGTCGGCGTCCCGACGCTCCGGATCAGCGAGCCCACGCTCGTCCGATGGTTGCAACGCAAAAAAGCCACGGCTGCGGTGCTGCGTCCAGACGGATTCATCTATGCCGCAGCAAAATCCGGACAACCGCTGCCGCCACCGCCAATCGACTGCACATTTTCTGCGTCGACGTCCCCTGCCACCAGAACTGAGGCCACCGCATGACCACCACCGAGCTGACCGAGCACACCATCACCGTTGCCGGTAAACCGATCTTCGTGGCGGAAACCGGCAGCGGACCGGCCCTGGTCATGCTGCACGGCGGCGGACCGGGCGCTTCCGGGGTATCCAACTACTCCCGTAACATCGACGCCCTGGCACGGCAATTTCGCGTCATCGTGCCCGATATGCCCGGCTACGGCCGCTCGGCCAAAGGCGTCGACCAACACGACCCGTTCGGTTATCTCGCGGACATGATCCGCGGGCTGCTCGACGAACTCGAGCTTGCCACAGCCCATTTGATCGGTAATTCCTACGGCGGTGCGGCCGCGCTGCGGCTGGCACTGGATACGCCGCAGCGAGTCGACAAGCTCGTCTTGATGGGTCCCGGTGGCATCGGCACAACGCGCGCTCTCCCCACTGCGGGGCTCAGAAGCCTGCTGTCGTACTACGGCGGCGACGGACCCAGCCGGGAGAAGTTGGAGGCGTTCATCCGTAATTACCTGGTGTACGACGGCGCTTCGGTCCCAGACGACGTGATCGACCTACGCTATGCGGCCTCGCTCGACCCCGAGGCGGTGGCGGATCCGCCACTGCGCCGCCCGTCCGGCCCGATGGCGCCGCGCACCCTGTGGCGGATGGACCTCACCCGCGACAGCCGCCTCAAGCATCTGCAGACACCGACGTTGGTGTTGTGGGGCCGCGACGACAAGGTCAACCGCCCGGCCGGTGGTCCGATGCTGGTGAACCTGATGCCCAACGCCGAGTTGATCGTGACCGCACGCACCGGGCATTGGATGCAATGGGAGCGCGCCGATCTGTTCAACCGGCTTGTCGTTGACTTCCTCAGCACATCTTCGGTTTTCGACTGATGGACATCTTCGGCAACGTTCACCTCGGCTATATCGTCATCGAGACCAACAGGTTTGCCGACTGGCGCCGGTTCGGCCACGACGCCATCGGCATGCATCTCGACGAGGCAATGCGTGACGTCATGCGGTTCCGCCTTGACGACAACGAATGCCGATTTCTCCTGCGGCGCGGCCCGGCTGAAGATGTCACCGCCCTCGGGTGGCAGATCGACGACCACCGCACGTTCGACGAAATCCTCACCCGCGTCACCCGGCACGGCGTGCCTGTCAACGAGGGCACCGTGGAGGAAGCCGCGCTGCGCGGCGTCGAGCGCCTCATGCGGTTCCCCGGCCCCAACGGCCTGGCGCAGGAAGTCTTCGTCCGCGCTCGGCGCAGCGATACGCCACCGGACATGGCGGTGCGGGGCGGCTTTGTTACCGGCGAAAGCGGTATCGGCCACGTCGCCCTCGCGTCGAAGAAACCGCACCAGGTACGCGGGTACTACAACACCGTGTTCGACGCTCGGCTCACCGACTACATCGACGAGACCATCAGCGGCCTGAAGTTCAAAATCCGCTTCCTACGCGTCAACCAACGCCACCACTCCGTTGCGATCGCCGCGGTTAACCGGTTGCCGATCAACCCGATCCGCACCCGCATTCAGCACCTCAACATCCAGGTCGCCGAACTCGACGACATGACGGCGTCGTATCAGCGGGTCAAAGAACTCGGCTTCCACATGGCGCTGGCCGTCGGCCAGCACACCAACGACAAGGAACTGTCCTACTACGCGATGACACCCTCGGGCTTCGAATGGGAAGTCGGCTGGAACCCGATCGTCGTCGACGAGAAGACGTGGGAACC
>NZ_DATMLH010000025.1:0-74344 GCF_035570115.1 Mycobacterium sp. | reverse complement strand
TGTCAACCATGTTCCGGCGCAGCGGGTTCCAGCGCCGTCGGCTCAACGGCATGCGGCCAGGCCAATGGATTGAGCCTGCGGAACGGATCCTTGGCGCGCACCACCTGCAGGTTGGCGAGACTCTGTTCCAGCGACTGCCTGGTGGCGTGTCGAACCGTTTCCAACCAGGTTGCGGCGCTCTTGCCGGCAGGCTGAGCGGTGCTGATCGGTTCCCCGAAGGCCAGGTACATCCGCTGCGGGCGGGGAATCAGCGTCGGACCGATGCCGCGTACGAGCGGCATTGTCATATCGCCGCGCCCGGAAACTCTCTCGCCGATGGATTGGCTCAACCGACCCCAGGTGCTGTCTCGGGCGAAGAGGCTCTGATACACATCGTCCCCGCCGACCAGCGCAACGGGAACAATCGGATAGTTGCTCTCGATGGCCACCCGAGCGAAGCCGCTGCGGCCATCCCAACGCAGTCGGTACTCCTCACCTTTGAACTTGCCGATCTCCCGTCCCCCGCCCGGAAATACCAGCACGGTTTCGTTGTGGCGCATCAGTTCTCGCGCCGTGTCGGGGTGACCGACCACGCCGCCGTAAGCGGCTATCAAGTCCTTGGCGAAGCCGCGCGCCTGGCCCATACTCCGTTCCGCCAAAGGGCGTACCCGAACCCCCAATTCGCGCCGCAGGTAATAGGAGACAAGAAAAACCTCCGCGCCGGACTGAGTGTGGTTACCCACCAAAAGGAACCGTCCGTCGCGCGGTAATCTCGCCAACCCGTCGACGTACGGTCGATACAGGTCGATCACGGGATTGAGTCCGTCGCCGATGTTGCCCAGCACCTGGCTCAACGCCCGGACTCGGCGAGGCTGATCCATGATCGCCGCCAACTCCTCGGCGGTAACAGTCTTCTTGCCTTCCGGCGGCCCCAGCCTCACTCGGTCTCTCCCTTCCCGGTCGCTGACGACACTCCGACCACCGTACCAGACGAACTAGTTCGTTCGGCTATGCTGCTTCTGTGAGATCGAAGGCGGAGTTGCGCGACGAGATTTTTGCTGCCGCCCGCGCCGAGTTCGCTCAACACGGATTGGCGGGGTCTCGCATCGACCGGATCGCCGCCACCGCGCGGGCAAGCAAGGAGCGACTGTATGCGCATTTCGGCGACAAGGAGACGCTGTTTCGCGACGTCGTCGCCGCCGATGGTAGGGGATACTTCGCCGCGGTCCGCATGCGGCACGACGCCGTCGCTGAGTTTGTCGGCGAGGTCTACGACTTGGCCCGCAGCCACCCTGAACACCTTCGGATGCTCACCTGGGCCCGGCTCGAGGGGCTGACAATCGAACCGCCGGAATTCGACGACCAGGCGCCACCGGCACATGCCCTCGCGACGATCGAAGCGGCCCAAGCAGCGGGCTACGTCGACAAGTCGTGGGCTCCGCTGGACCTACTGATATTGCTGTTCGGGATCGGCCTGGCTTGGGCGCAATTCCCTGATCCTCAACCCGAGGCCGACGACCCCGGGGTCGTCGCGTCGCGGCGCGCATCTGCCGTCAAGGCGGCAGCCCGCATCATCGCGCCGGCGTCTGAATAGCAGCTCTGGCTAACAGGGGTTGAGCATTGACTTCATAGAAATCTCACAGTTTGTGGCTATTAAGAACAAGCGCACTTACGGATGCATCGCATGAACCATAATCAGGCGGTGGAGCGCAGACGTAACGGCCGCCAGCCGGGCCAATCACCGATGACGATTCTCAAGCAGTTGCCGGCGGTGGTTGTGCTGGAGCGGATCCCGGTCCCCGTGCTCGCGATCGCTCATGACGGCACTGTGCTGTTCGCAAATACGGCCTTTTCAGAGATGGTCGGCCGGGCTGCCGAGGAAATCTTGTCGCTGAAGTTCGATGAGATCTTCCACCTCGCGCCCAGCACCGAATCGCCCGTCTCGGTCGTCCAGGCATTGGCGAACATGGTCGTCGAGTTGGCACACCAGGACGGCTCAAGCGTGCGCGCACTGATGAGCAGGTCGGCGCTGATACGTGCCGATGACGAGATTGCGCTCGCCACATTCCAGGATTTGACCGAGCAGTTGTGGCTTGACGAACGCTAGCCGCCGGATTTCGAGCTTTCCGGTGGGTCGACGGCCTTGATCGCGAGAGCTGTACGCCGCTTGGCGAATTGGGTGAAGTAGTCGCTCCGGTCCGGTTGCACGATGCCGCGCAGAACCGTCGACAGTGCCTTCCCGAAGTCACCGAGCAACTGCACCGGCTCGTCCAGATTGCTGGCCTGCCGCATCCCCACGTAGATCGATACCAAGAGTCGTCCGACGTCTTCCGGATCACCTTGCTCGACGATGTCGCCCTCGACGATGCCTCGCTCGGTGATCTCTCCCAGCAGTTCGATCCAGCCCCCCAGCAGCCGCTCTTGCAGCTTCTCGGTCCGACCGACCGATTCGAGCAGATTGAATGACGCTCGAGTGACATCTTGGGTGATGTCCGCAACAGCGATCAGGTAGCAGAAGTCGATAAGCGTTTCCAGCCCGGATAACTTTCGGGCGAGCAGGTTTTGGATCGCCTCGCCGTATGTCTCGGTCTGCACGTCGACGATGGCCAACGCCAGTGCGTGCTTCGACCGGAAATGGAAATACATTGCGCCCTTGGTCAATTGGGCTTCAGCGAGAATGTCGTCGAGGCCGACGGCGTAGTACGGGCGTTGAGCGAACTGGTGTGCGGCGGCTCGCAAGATCTGATCTCGCGTCGTGTCCGGTCGCTTGTCGATCAGGTCGTTCATCGTTGAATCCTGCAGCTATGAGCCATCTTTGCGTGTTATATCGTGCTTGGAGTCAGGGCCTGGCTGTCAGCCAGGAAGGGCATGGGCATCCAGCGCGAGGACAGCAGCGACTCCATTGCATTGCCGGGCAGAGGGCGCGACAACAGGTAGCCCTGTGCTCGATGGCACCCATGTCGCATCAAAGTCAGTGCGGCGGCCGGGGTTTCTACGCCTTCGGCCACCAACTGCAGGCCGAATGCTTCAGCCAGCCCGATGATCGCCCGGACTATCGCCAGATCGCGGCTGCTGGTGCCCAGGTCGCGAACGAACGACGTGTCGATTTTGAGGGTGTCGACCGGTAGCGACTTCAGATGCGACAGAACGGCATAGCCCGTGCCGAAGTCGTCGATGGCAATCTGGACTCCGACCTCTTTCAGTTCCTCGAGCGTTCGGCGGGTGGTTTCGATGTCGCGAACCACTGCGCGCTCGGTGATCTCCAGGCACACCGAGCCGCCGTCGATGCCGAACTCATCGATCGTTTCGGCCACGCTGCTGACGAAACCTCGAGTGACCAGTTGGGCCGGCGACACGTTGAGGCGCAATGTGGTGTTATGGCCCACGCCTCGTGAACGCCAGCGGCTGAAATCCGCACACGCACTTCGCATCACCCATCGGCCCAATTCCCCGCCGAGGTTGGCCGATTCGGCCACGCCGATGAAAGACTCCGGTAGTAGCAAGCCCCAAGTCGGGTGCCGCCAACGAACGAGCGCCTCGGTCGCCACGATCGCACCGGTCCACAGGTCGACCTCCGGCAGATAATGCAGCGTCAAGGCTTCGCTGTCGATTTCGCCGCTGAGGTGGAGTTCGATGTCGTTGCGGAAGAGACGCTGCAGGGACATGTCATCGCTGGAGACAGCAACGTGGTTGCCGCCGGCGCGCTTGGCTGTCAGCACGGCCTCGTCGGCGCGATGGAGCAGGTCGCTGCTGTTGTCGCGTCCCGGCATGCCCACCGCCACGCCAACGCTGACGGTGCGGGTGATCATGTGGCCACCCAGTGCCATTCGGTCGCGCAGCGCCACGCACAGCTCGTCGGCCGTCTTCTCCGCGGCTTCGATCGACATCGGCCGATCGGGAACGACGACGAATTCGTCTCCGCCCAGCCGAGCCGTCATGCTGCCCGGGCCGGCTTTTATCCGCAGCTGTTCACCGAATGTCCGGATGAACCAGTCGCCGGCGCTGTGGCCGAGGTAGTCGTTGATCGACTTCAGCCGGTCGAGGTCGAGATACAGCACCGGGACCGGACCGGGCCGCCCCACTGCGAGCCTCTCGGAAAGATGGGCGATCAGCGCGCGGCGATTGTGCAGACCGGTCAGATCGTCGTGCTCGGCGAGGTCGCGAAGCTTCTCTTCGGCTGTGATCCGTGCCTGAAGTTGCGCAAGTAGCGACGCGATGGTCTGGATCGTGTTGAGTTCGTCGGCCCGCCACTTTTTGCGACGAAATTTCATGCAGGTGAGCTGGCCGGTCGTGACTCCCCCCGAGATCAGTGGTGCCGCGGCCGCCGAGGGCGAGGTGATCTTGGAGGCATCGAGGCCCCAGCGGTCGTAGGCGCCGGCAACCCAGCGTGCGTAAGCGGGCTCGGTCGGCTCCGGCCGGATCACGACCAAGTTCTTCCCGTGCTCGCACAGCGCCAAGATGGGGTCGGCGCTGCTGAAGTGTGCGACCGTTTGTGGGTCCGGGCCTGCCTCGTCACGTCGCGGTGGCCACGCCGCGACCAACCTGGAAACCCTGATTTTGTGGTCGTTATGGCGCAAAAACGCAGCGTCGATATCGAGATGCTGGACGAGCTCGGCGAGCACCTGCTCGTTCACGTCGGCGACGGTGGAGGCAGTCGTGTCCATCAACCGAGTGGCGACGATGGTGACCAAGTTGCGCGCCAAGGTCTCCTCCGATGTCATGCGTGGCTCGGGATGCGGCGTCGGTTTCGGGTCTGGAATATTGAGCGTTTGTCTAAGCCGGTATCGATGGTGGGCGCAGCAGTCGAGAAGCGAAAGTATATACGCCAACGAAGCCGCTGCGCCGAGGTTAACGATATGACAGGCCTCTAGACCGGCAATTCACCCTGTCGGGCGGTAATTGGGTGACGCTACCCGACGTGGGCGGCCGGGAATGTGCAGAATGTCAGTCCATTTAGCGGGCGGCCAAGTCGTGCTCGGGTCTTTGGCTGCGTCCCGCAGTGCGTGCCGGGAGAGCGGCCTGACGGCGGCTCGGTTGCCTCGGTGCGGGCGCACAGTCCTCGGATCGGTGAATCGCGCTGGCCAAGAATAAGTGCGCGTAAATGTGGTTTCGTGTCGTCATAAAAATTGAATGCGCCGAAATTGTCACCATGCGAGGCGCCTTTGTGCATTCGGCATACGCCCGTTTGCGACCGTCGGCCCGGTACCGAGATCGTCCTTCCGGTCCGCGGCGGCACGGTTGCCGGGCCGGTCAGCGGAGCGCCCGCCCTGCGTCACGCAGTTAAATAAACTGCTTGATTTAACCTCGGCGCGGGTGTTCACTGAGGCGGTGACCGCAGCCAGAGTCCTGCGCAACGATCGGTCGACGGGTACCCGAGAAGCGATCTTGTCAGCAGCTGAGCGGTTGTTCGCCGAGCGCGGCATGTACGCCGTGTCCAATCGGCAAATCAGTGAAGCGGCGGGGCAAGGCAACAATGCCGCGGCCTGTTACCACTTCGGCACCAGGACCGATTTGCTGCGCGCCATCGAAAGCAAACACCGGGTGCCAATCGAGGAATTGCGGGCGCAGATGCTGGCCGGCATCGGCAACTCGACCGAGCTCCGGGACTGGGTCGGCACACTGGTACACCCGCTCGCGGATCACCTGGCGGCTCTGGGCAACCCGAGCTGGTACGCCCGCTTCGCCGCTCAGGCGATGGCCGATCCCACCTATCGGCAGGTGGTGACCAAGGATGCGCTCGGATCACCCATGCTCGTTTGGGCGATCGACGGCATCAACCGCTGCCTGCCCGACCTGCCGAAGCGAGTCCGCTTCGAACGGATGGTGATGGCTCGCAACCTGCTGATGCACACCTGCGCCGAACATGAAGGAGAGCTCGCCGAACACGGGCCGCGGTCACGGTCCAGCTGGCCGATCGCGGCCGAAGGATTGATCGACGCGATCGTCGGCTTATGGCGGGCGCCCGTTCACCGCATGGTGGCCCCGCTATCTCACTGACCGGAAGGAGTGCTATGGCTGACATGTCGACCGAAACGATGAGCGAGGCCGAAGCGGAGGTACCGGACTATCCGATGGCCCGGGCGGCGGGTTGCCCGTTGGCTCCCGCGCCTGTGGCGTTGCAACTCAACGCCGTCAAACCGCTTAGCCGCGTGCGGATTTGGGACGGCAGCACTCCGTGGTTGATCACCGGCTACGAAGCGATACGTGCGCTGTTCACCGATTCCCGCGCCAGTGTCGACGATCGCAAGCCCGGCTATCCGCACTGGAACGAAGGCATGTTGGCGACGGTGGACAAGCGACCGCGTTCGGTGTTCACTTCAGATGCTGAGGAGCACACCCGGTTTCGTCGCATGTTGTCCAAGCCGTTCACCTTCAAGCGGGTCGAAGGTCTGCGGCCGGCCGTCCAGAAGATCACCGACGACCACATCGACGCGATATTGGCCGGTCCTCAGCCGGCGGACCTGGTTGAGACGTTGTCGCTACCGGTCCCGTCGTTGGTGATCAGTCAGTTGCTGGGCGTGCCGTATTCGGACGCGGAGTTCTTTCAAGAGCAGGCCCACAAAGGGATGGGCCGATTCGCCACCGCCGAGGAGTCGGCCGAAGGCGCCACAGCGCTGGCGAGATACATCGCCAAACTGGTTCGCGCCAAAATGGAAGACCCGACTGAAGATTTGGTAGGCGACCTTGCCGAGCGGGTAAATGCCGAAGAGCTCAGCGTCCGCGAAGCAGCCCAGCTGGCCACCGGCGTGCTGATCGCCGGACACGAGACCACCGCCAACATGATCAGCCTGGCAATCGTGGCGCTGCTGGAGCATCCCGAGCAGTTTGCGCTGTTGCGCGACACCGACGATCCGAAGGTGATCGCCACCGCTGTCGAAGAGTTGATGCGCTACCTGAGCATCATTCAGACGGGTCAACGCCGGGTCGCCGTCGAAGACATCGAGCTGGCGGGCGAGGTGATCCGCGCCGGAGAGGGCATCATCCTCGACGTCCCGCCGGCGAACTGGGACGCTCGTCGCTACCCCAACCCGGATCGGCTGGACCTGCAACGCGAGGACAACCCGCATGTCGGCTTCGGCTACGGCCGGCACCAATGCGTCGGGCAGCAGCTGGCCCGGATGGAGTTGCAGATCGTGTTGCACACCCTGCTGCGCCGCATGCCGACGCTACGGTTGGCGGTCCCACTGCAGCGGTTGCCGTTCAAACACGATGCCCTGGCCTACGGGCTATACGAACTACCCGTCACATGGTGAACTGCATTGTGAGCGAAAACATCAAGAAATTTCTGGGTGTGTGAATGACGACTACTCCCAGTGCGCAAACGTTCGTGATCTCCGAGCAGCCTGACTGGGCGCGAATGCGTCGCGAAACCGGCGCGCGGCTTCGATCGGCGATGGCCGATCACGGCGTCGACGCGCTGATCCTGCTGATGAACGACAACGTGGTGTACGCCACGGGTGCGAGTTGGCCGGTGCTGGACGCCGGTCTGTCACACGTGGAGCGGCCGGTGGCGATCGTGCTGGCCACCGATGAGCACCCCCATCTGTTCCTACCGTTCCGCGAGGGGGCCGCGTCGGAATCGCAAGTGCCGCCCGATCATCTGCACGGTCCGCTGTATCTCGAATTAGACGAGGGCGTCGAGCATTTCGCGAGGGTGATCGCTGATCTGATACCGCCGCGCGCGACCGTCGCGGTCGATGAGATGACCGGGGCAATCCGCCGCGCCGCGGATCGACTTTTCCCCGGCGGGCCGCCCGCGGATGCGGCGGTGGTCGTGGGAGCCGCCAATCTGGTCAAGACGCAGGACCAGCTTTCCTGCCTGCAAAAGACCACTCGCATCACCGAGCAAGCCATGTCCGACGTGCAAAAGCAGCTGGTACCCGGCGTACGGCAAACCGATCTGTCAGCCAAGTTGGTGCGCAGGGCATTCGAACTGGGCGCGACGGCCAACATGCTCGAGGCGATCTGGCAGGTGATGCCGCCGTCGCGTGCCGAGGGGGTGTGGACGACGCACGGCGATCTCGCGCTGCCGCTGCTCACCGCGGAACGCGAACTCGCCGAAGGTGACGTGCTGTGGACTGACGTCAGCATCAGCTACGCGGGGTACTGTTCGGATTTCGGTCGAACCTGGCTGGTCGGCGACCAGCCGTCAGCGCGCCAGCAGGCGCAGTTCGACCAGTGGCGCCATATTCTCGACGCGGTGCTGAAAGTGACCAAAGCCGGTGCGACGTCGGGTGATCTGGCGCGCGCGGCGATCGCCGCCAACGGCGGCAGCAAGCCGTGGCTGCCGCACTTCTACCTCGGTCACGGCATCGGCACCTACCCCGCCGAACCACCCATGATCGGAACGGACTTGGGCGAGGAGTACGACGACAACTTCGTGTTTCCGCCAGGCATGGTGCTGGTGCTGGAGCCGGTGGTGTGGGAGGACGGCACCGGCGGCTACCGCAGTGAGGAGATCGTGGTGATCACCGAGGACGGCTTCTTGCCGATTACCGACTACCCGTATACGCCCTATGGCCCGCGCTGACGACGATGCAGTGGGGGCATCCCCAGCCGCGGAGCGGCGAGGGGGACGAAGCGATGCGGTGGGGGCACCTCCCGCTTGCGGGGGAGAGTAGCGCCGATGGCCACTGAGATTTCGCCCGACGGCCGGGCATTACGGATGGGTCGCCGCCAACGGGCGCTGGCGCAGATGGACGCCCACGACATCGACATCCTGGTGCTGGGACGACAGGCCAATGTTCGTTACGTCAGCGGTGCGCCGCAATTGTGGATCGGCGGGACGCGGCCGTTCGGCCCGGTCTGCGTGGTCGTGCGCGCTACCGGCGAGATCTACCTCATGAGCACCGCTGACGAAGGGATCCCCGAAGAGATCGGCCGCGACCGGCTCTACGGTCTGGCTTGGAATCCGATGACGCTCATCGAGGTGTTGAAGAATATCGATGGCGCACCGACGGCCCGGCGGGTCGGAACCGATGCCATTTCACCGACTTTCGCCACGTTGCTGCCGATGGCGTTTCCGAATGCCCAACTCGTCGACGGCGAAGTGGTGATGCGGACAGCGCGGCGGATCAAGTCGCCCGACGAAGTGGCGGCGATGAACACCGCGCTGCGGGTCGCCGAAGCCGGGATTGCCGCAGCGGTCGCGGAGTTGCGGCCCGGGCTTTCGGAGCAGACGTTGGCTGGCGCGGTGCTGGAGGCGATGGCCGCGGGCGGGGTGAGCACGCCGGCCACCCAGGACGCCGCATGGGTGACGTCTCGAGAACACCCGTGGCGGCGCGCAACCGGCGATGGCCAGGTGGCCTCCGGCGACCTGGTCGCGTTTTCTGCCGGAGCTCTGGCCGACGGGTATGTCGCGGAGGTGGGCCGGACCTGGCCGGCCGGCGACGCCGACAACGGGCCGACTCACAAGCTTTATCGGCGCTCGCATGAGCTGTGGGACAGGCTGATTGCTGCCTGTCGTCCCGGCGCACCAGCCAGTGATCTGCTCGCGGCGTACGAGCTGGCCGGCGAGGCGCTACCGCCGATGGCCGTCGCGCACGGGCTGGGGTTGGGCTTCGATCCGCCGGTGATTTCCCGGCAGCTTCCCGCCACCGCCGAAGGCGAGCATCTGGATCCGGGGATGGTGTTGGCGCTGACCGGCTACGTGTGGCAGGAAGGCGTCGGCGCAGTGCTTCACCGCGACACGGTCCTCATCACCGACAACGGGCCCGAGGTGCTGACTGCCAGCCCGTCGTGGCAGTAGTCAGCAGTTTCACGCGAGCACCGCATCAAAAAGATCACCGAAATGTTCTGTCTCCCAGAGGCTCCAAAGTGATCACCGGTGACCCAGCGATCGTGTGCGTCGATCACCAGGTCTGTTCGGCGGCGCGGACCAACATGTGGTTGACGGCCACTCTGCGGTCGCGGGTGACGATATAGAGCACCGCGTCGGCGATGTCTTCGGGCGCCAACTTGACCATGTCGGCGGTCTGACGATCGAACGCTTTGCGCGATTCGGGGGACAGGTGGCTGCTGATCTCGGTGTCAACGGTGCCCGGCCCCACGACGCCGACCCGCACTCGCTTGCCCAGCAGCTCCTGGCGGATGCCCTCACTGAACGCGTTCACGCCGAATTTCGTCAGCGAATAGACGGCGGTGCCGGGTCGGGCGACCCAGCCGGCGGTGGAACTGATCGTGACCAGATCGGCGACGCCGCGTGGTGAGTCCGCGGCCGCGTCGATCAGGTGGGGGACCGCGGCCCGCGTGACGTATAAGACACCTTGCACGTTGACCCGCACCAGGTCATCCCAATCCTGCAGTGGCGCTTCGGCTGCGGACGCCATCCGCATCAGCCCGGCGTTGTTCACCACGGTGTCGAGCCGCCCCAGCTCGCCAACCACCCGCTGCACCGCCGCGGCTACCTGTTCGGCGTTGGTGACGTCGGCGGGAACCGCCAGCGCGGTGCCGCCCGACGATTCGATATCGGCTTTGAGCTCGTCGAGTCGATCAACGCGGCGGGCCAGCAGGGCGACCGCAGCGCCCTCGGCTGCCAGTGCTTTCGCCGTAGCGGCGCCGATGCCGCTGCTGGCACCCGTTATCAACGCAACTGTGCCGGCGAGCCTTTCGGTCATGTCCCCTCCCTCGCATGGGTGCGCAAGATTTCCTGCAGAACATAGTCGTTGTGCTCGCCGAGGACGGGAGCGCCGCGCGCAATCTCGGTCGGAGCAGCCGACATTCGCCACGGCGCTGCCAGTATCGGCCGTTGCCCTTCGCGATGATCGCTGACGAAGCGATAAAGCTCGCGTTCCCAGAGCAGCTGATCGCTGATCACGTCGAGGGATGTCGCGCTTTTGCTCGACGGCACACCAGCCAACCTGAGCCGCTGCGCCAGCTGCGCGGCGTCGCGGCTCTTGGTGAACCGGGCTAGGTCCGTGTCGAGCGTATCGGTGTGCTGGAGTCGCTCCGGCATGGCGGCGTAGCGCGCGTCGTCGGCGAGCGTGGTGGCGCCGAGGACGTCGCACAGTGCGCGCCACTGCCTGTCGTCGGCCACGGCAACGCTGATCCAGTCCCCGCCCGAACAGGGATAGCAGTTGTGCGGGGCCATATCTGGATCGCGGTTGCCTTCAGGGGAGGCGTGCGTGCCGGTGAGGTCCTGTTCGAGCAGGCAATCGCCGATCATCGACGATAGCGTTTCCACCGCCGACACGTCGACGAATTGGCCTTCTCCGCTGAGGTCTCGATGAAGCAACGCGGTTACCGCGGCGAGCGCCGCGGCCGCGCCGACGGTGGAATCGCCGTAGCGCATGCTGGTTCCGAGCGGGGGTCCACCTCGATAGCCCACCAGAGAAGCGAGTCCGGCCAAGGCGGCGAAACATGGCGCGTAACCGGTCTGATAGCCCAACGGTCCGTTGTTGCCCCACATCTTGATTGACACCGAGATGATGTCGCCCTTGATGGACTTGAGCTGCTGATAGCTGAGCCCCAGTCGCTCCATCGCCCCGGGACGAAGATTGTTGACGACGATGTCGCTGTGGGCGATCAGGTCGCGAAGGCAGTCCACGTCCGCTGCTGACTTCAGATCCAATTCCACGCTGAGGACTTCGGGATTGATGCTCAGAAAGTAGGGCGCGTGGTTGATGTCGGTCCCGCCGTAGGCACGCATCTCGTCGGGATTGCTGGAGCTTTCGACCTTGATCACTTCGGCGCCCAGGAACGCAAGGAGCTTGCCGGCGTACGGGCCGGCCCACACTTTGGTGAGCTCGACGACCCGCACTCCTTGTAGTGGGCCGCCCCGTGACGCCTTCGGCGGCTTGAGTTGTGCCGACTTCACCGTCGGTCCCGAACGCGGCGTCTCGATGCTGTCCGCGATCTCGGCGGTGTGCTGGCCCAGGGTGGGCGCCGCGCGCGTGACGCCCGCTGGTGATGCGCTCATCAGGTAGGGAACGGTCGGATAGGCCGCGCTGCCCAACACCGGATGGGTGATGTGCTGGAAAAAGCCGCGATGACGGTACTGAGGCGAGTTCTTCAGGTCGGCAGCGCTTTTGACGGGCACCAGGGGGACTCCCAATCGCTGCGCCTGGTCGGCTGCCGCATCTTTGCGCAGGCCGGCGACCCACTTGGCGAACCCGTTCTGAAGTGTCACCACTTTCTCTGGCGTGACCGAGAACTCCAGCCAGTCGTCATCGAATTCGTCGAGCCATTCCGGTTGGCCCATCAGCTTTTTGAGGCCCATCCAGTGATTGCGGCTGGTCATGTAGAGATAGACGAACCCATCTGCGCACGCAAAAAATGAGGCCGGGCCTTGCTGATCGTAGTCCTCGCGGGTGTTTTCGGCCGCGACCTCCCCGGTGATGAACCTGCCCAGCACGCAGTCGGCGCGCGACGCCAGCACCGCCTGCTGCGACACGTCGATGTATTCGCCTTTCCCACTGTGCAGATGCCGGAACAGCGATGCGACGACGCACAGCGCCGCGTCGAGCCCGGCCTCGTAGTCGGCGAGGAAACGGCCCGGTCCCTTCAGCGGCGGTTTGGTGGGATCGGCATGGCTGGGCGTGTGGTAACCCCATCCGCTGCTGTTGAACACGTTGATACTCTTGGCGTTCTGGAACTCGGGCGGGGCGCCACCGCCGTATGGGGTGATCGAGCAGAACACCAAGGCGGGGTACCGACGCGCAACATCGTTCGCTGACACGCCAGCCGCTTCAACCCACGAGGGTGCGTGATCGTCGACGATCGCATCGGCCGTGCCGATGATCCTGTGCAGCGTGTCGATCCCGCTGGCCGAGGCCACGTCGAGCACGACCGAACGCTTGTTGGTGTTCAGATATGCGAAAAGTGCGCTGCGTTCGGGCCCGCCGTCGTCACCGATGATCGGCGCCATCGACCGAGTCGGGCTGCCGCAATCCGGACGTTCGATTTTGACCACCTCGGCGCCGAAGTCCGCGAGCAGTTTCCCGCAGTATTCTCCGGCAACCGATTCGGCCAGTTCGACGATCCTGATACCAGTCAGTGCCGACATGCACTACCTCGAAACGTCAGGGCTTGTTGCGTCCCGAGCGGCTGAGCCGCCACTCCGGCGGGAAGTTCAGGTCGTTGTCTTTGACCACGTTGTTGAGGCCCTTTTCGAAGGTGCCCTCGGTGAGGTCGACCTCTTGCGCGTCGTTTTGGATCAGCGGCAACATGCCCTCGACCATCCCGGTGAGCAGACTGCCGAAGTATTCGCCCTTGTGCTGCTTGTAGAGCTCCAGGAAGGTCTTCTGCACCGCGACGGTGTCGGTCGGGCGCGACTTCGAGCATGCCAGCGCGTATTTCAGCGTTTCGTCCTCCAGCTTGTCGCGGGGCACCACGCTGTTGACAAAGCCGCAGTCGTACATCTCCTTGGCACTGAACGGTCGGCCCGTGAACAGCATTTCAGAGAACTTCCGCAAGCCCATCGTCTCGGCCCACCACCACAGGCGTGGTCCCCAGCCTACGTAACGGAAGGCTGGATGCCCGAATAGCGCATCGTCAGAAGAGATCACCAGATCGGCGTCGCCGGCCTGGTAGAAGTGCCAGCCATAGCAGTAGCCCTTGGCCTCGATGATGCTGATCTTGCGAAGCTCCTGAAGCGGGCGGTTTCCGGCGCGCGCCTTGGCGTAGAAGTCGGTGACGGTGGATAGATAACGGTATGAGCCGCCCGGCGGGTACTTGACGTCGTCGTCGTTGATGGCCAGTTCATGTAGCAGCGGTAGGCCCGGGTTCTCCAGCATCGGGCGCTGCTCGGGCAAGTCGCCGCCGCTGCCGAAGTCTTGGCCCTCGCCACGGATCACTACGACCTTGACGTCGTCGTCCACGTTGCACTTGTGGATCAGGTCGGCGTAGTTCTGCCGCATACCCAGGGTGGTGGCGTTCTGCGCCTCAGGACGATCGAAGGTGATATAGGCGATTCTGTTCTTCTTGTCCTTCTCGAACCTGATGTACTGCTCGGCTTCCTTCTTGAGTTCTTCGTAGTCGTACTCGGGCATGTGACTCTCCACTTCCTTGTGTCTACTTGAGCAAAGCACCCGCATCAACGGGCAGCGAAACGCCAGTGACCCTCGACGCGACCAGTCATCGTCGCCTCACGGTGTCCAGGCGGGCATCGACTCCCACCCTCGCACTGTCGATGTCGGGCTGAGGCTGGCATTCGCCAGGTCGATTTCCCACTCCGGAAAGCGCTTGAGGATCTCTTCGAGGGCGATTCGGCCTTCCAGGCGCGCCAGCGCTGAGCCCAGGCAGAAGTGCGTGCCGACGCTGAAGGCGAGGTGCTGGTGTGCGGGCCGGTGGATGTTGAATTCCTCACTGTCGGGGCCGAATTGACGGTCGTCGCGGCAGGCGGCCCCGATCAGCATCATCATCACGCTGCCTGCGGGCACCGTCTGCTCGTAGCAGGTGACGTCGCGTGTCACATACCGGGCCGTGTGCGGTGCCGGTGGCTCGTAGCGCAGCAGTTCTTCGATGGCCTGCGGTATCAGCGCCGGGTCGCGGGCCATTTCGCGACGCTGATCGGGATGTTCGGCGAGAACCTTTCCGGCCCAACCGATCAGCCGCGTGGTGGTCTCGTTGCCTGCGCCGGCGACGACGTTGACGTAAATCAGTAACTCGTCGCGGGTCAGTCGACGGGTGATGCCGGTCTCGTCGACGAACTCGACGTTGAGCAGTTCGGTCATGATGTCGTCGGACGGATGCTCGGCGCGCCAATCGATGTAGGCGGCGAAGATTTCGCCGGTGGCCAAGCCCTCTTCGGCGTTCATGGGTTTTCCGGCTTCGGTGCGCAGTTGCGCGTTGGTGCGGTCGCGGATGAATTCCTGATCGTCTTCCGGAATGCCGAGCAGCATGCTGATGACCTTCATCGGCATCTGGGCTCCCAGGTCGGCGACGAAGTCGATATGTCCCGATCCGACGAGCGGGTCCAGCGACTGGCCGCAGAATTCGCGAATCCTGGGCTCGAGCGCAGCGATTTTGCGCGGGGTGAACATGCGGGCCAGCAGCTTGCGATGCACGTCGTGGATCGGCGGATCCTCCATGATGAGCATGCCGGGTGGGATGTCGAGATTGGCCTTGATCAACTCCAGGATGATGCCCCGCGCTGAACTGAACGCCCCGTGGTCGACCAGGGCCTTGTCGACATCGGCGAACCGGCTGAACGCGTAGAAATCATGCTGTGCGTTGTAGTACAGCGGCGCCTTTTCGCGAAGTCGGCGAAACATCGGATACGGGTCGGCGTTGAGGACGACGTCGTAGGGGTCGTAATAGACGTCCTGGACGTCCAAGCCGGTGCTGATCGTCACGAAATCTCGCCTTTCGCCACAACTTCCAAGATCTCCGATGCGCCGCCAGCCGGGATCGATGCCGCCAGTGTGACAGCGTCTGAGGCGGTTCGGGCGATTTGTACTTTCTGCTTAATCCATCCGCGCTCGCCGACTCAAGCGTGGCCGGCAAACTCTATTGTCGTAGAGAACCACATGGGCCCAGGTTGGGCAAGACCCGGTTGCCCTAGCGGGCGGGCGATGACCGCCCGCGGCGGGGCCGCACCGAGGCGCCGTCGTGGGTAAGCCCTCCCTGCTGCTCGCTGCCCAAGATGCCCGCGACGATGGCCGACAGAACGCCGTCGAGCCGTTCCGGGCTGTCGATGATGCGGTCGCCGTGGGCGAATCGCAGCAAAAGGCCGTTGATGAACGTCAGCGTGACGTTGCTTAGGTCGTCGACGACAGCGGGATCCAGGTCGGGGCCGTGCGGCAGCAACTGCACCAGGATGTCGTGGTGCAGCTGTGTGAATGCGTCCGTGGCGCGCTGCAGGGTTGCGGCAATCGCCGGGTCGCGGGTCGCCTGCATGGTCAGCTCATAGCGCGCCTTGGTTCGGCTCAGCTGTGGCTCTTCCCCGGACTGGATGACCAGCGTTGCCAAGGTGGAGGCCGACGCCCCGTCGTCGAGGCCGGCCCGGTCGGCGACCGACTGCAAGGCGGCCAGGTCCAGCTCGGCCATCCGCTCGGCAACCGCGCGCAACAGCGCTGAGCGGGTGCGGAAATAGAACGAGGTGGTGCCGTCGGGAACGCCGGCGCGCGCGTCGACTTTCAGATGGCTCAGGCCCTTGGCGCCGTCGTCAGCCAACAGTTGGATCGCCGCATCGCACAGTTCCCGGCGGCGCCGGTCCGGATTTGGCTTGCGTCTCTTCTGTATGCCGGCAGTGTAGCGGCCGGTGGCAGGCGGTTTTGGTGTCAAAGCTCATCTTTGCGGCGTGCGGGGTTTCAGGTCGACACCAGACTACTCTATATTCGTAGTGTCAATCAAAATCGCCGAGCCAGTCGAACGGACACACATCCGGGCTGGACTTCCCAGTGCTTGGTCGCTGCATCGTCGGGCAAATCCTTGCTGCAACCCGAACCCAGCCCATAACCTTGGCAGCATCGGACCGCGACGACGGGGTCGCTGACCCGGCGGGTATGAAACGACAACAGGGGCGGATACATGGCGCAGCGGTCACCGCGAGTCTCCGGCATGCCCGGCCCATCCGGGACGCCGTAGTGACCGAACTGACCGCGCTGCGCGCCGACGAACTCGCGGGATTGGACATCTTCACGGGCTGTCCGCCCGAGGACTTGATGCCGCTGGCAGCCAGCCTGCAGCCGCTGCATGCCGCCGCGAGCCAGGTGCTCATGCAGCAAGGTGAGCAGGCGGTTTCCTTCCTGCTGATCTCGTCGGGTACCGCCGAGATCCGCCACGTCGGAGACGATGACGTCGTGACCGTCGAGCAGGTGTCCGCCGGCACGATCGTCGGTGAGATCGCTCTGCTGCGTGGGATCGCGCGGACCGCGACCGTGACCACGACCGAACCGTTGAACGGGTGGATCGGCGACAACGACGCGTTCGCGCGGATGGTGCACATCCCCGGGATCATGAGCCGATTGGTGCGCACAGTCCGCCAGCGGCTCGCCGCCTTCCTCACGCCGATCCCGGTTCGGGTGCGCGACGGAACAGAACTGCTGCTTCGTCCGGTGTTGCCCGGCGACAGCGAGCGGACCATGCAGGGTCGTGTCTGGTTCTCCAGCGACACGCTGTATCGCCGCTTCATGTCGCCGCGGGTTCCCAGCCCAGCGCTGATGGACTACCTGGCCGAGGTCGACTACGTCGACCACTTCGTGTGGGTGATGACCGATGCGGATGGCAACCCGGTTGCCGACGGCCGCTTCGTCCGAGACGACCACGACCCTACCGTCGCCGAGGTCGCGTTCACCGTCGCCGACGCCTACCAGGGCCGCGGTATCGGCTCCTTCCTGATCACCGCGCTCTCCGTCGCCGCCCGGGTCGACGGCGTGGAAAAGTTCACCGCCCGGATGCTCGCCGACAACGTGGCGATGCGGACGATCATGGACCACTACGGCGCTTTCTGGGAGCGCGACGACGTCGGGGTGGTCACCACCGTCATCGCGGTGCCCGACCAGCGCGACCTTCCGTTAAGCCGCGACATGACGAACAACATCAAACGTACTGCGCGCCAAGTTATTCGGGCTGTCAGCTAGCATGCGACTCCGCGTCACTGCGGTTGTTGTCCTGCTGCTCGCCTCATGCGCTCACGCACGCCAACCCGCACCGACGACTTCCGGCAGCACGCAGGCTCGCCAGGTCAACCCCGCCAACATCAGGCGGGTGGGACGCGAATTGCCGCCCGGCTATGAGGTAACCGAGGTTTCGGGCGTGGCCGCGCCGCCGACGATCTGGGGTCTTGGCGGGGATGGCGTAGCAACCCCGGCGCGCTGCGCGGCGCTGGCCGACCCGGCCGATAGTCACGGGCAATCCGCCCAAGGTATTTCGGGTTCCGGTGCGGGCGGCATCGTCTACGCGGTGGTCGTGACCGCGCCGACGGGCCCGGTGGCGCTCGACCACTCCCTGGTTACCCAGTGCCACGGGTGGACTATGAGCAGCGGGCGTGCCACGGCCCGGGTTCATCTCGTCGACCCACCCCGCATCGAGGGCGCCGAAACCCTCGGTATGGCCACCGATATCACCACGTCGGTCGAAGGAGGCAATGAAATCGACTCTCGGGCAAGCACCTTCACCGCTTATCTGGGCGACTACTATGCGTTCACCGCGCTGATCAGTGACCCCGGCTCATCGCATTCGCCGCTTACGCCGCAGTTCGCGGCCGATCTGTTGGTGAAAACCGTGTCGGCGTTACGCGCCTGAGGGCCTTGCACTAGATTGACGCGGGTGATGAGAATAGCGGTCGCGATTGGAAGTGCCTGCTTGCTGGCGGGCTGCTCATCGCACGGATCGTCGGAGACCGCCCCGTCCGCCGATATCACCAAGATTTCGCAGGTCAAGTCGGATTTCGGGCCGGAGTTCAAGGTCAAGGACGTCCCGAAGACCGCAATCGACCCCAAGGTGTTGTCGACGCACAAGCTTCCGCCGGGGCTGAAGTTCGACCCGCCGGATTGCTCGTCATTCGTGGTTGGCGAGGACATGCCGCCGGGCCTGCAGGGAAACATGGCCGCGGTGGCCGCCGAGGGTGATGGCAATCGCTTCATTGCCATGGCCGTGCAGACGTCCGAGGCGGTGCCGGTCAACGACCCAGGGCGCAAATGCCAGAAGGTGGGATTCGAGGGCGGCCGGGTGCGCGGTCTCATCGAGGTCGTCAAAGCGCCGCAGATCCAGGGGACACGCACCCTGGGCGTGCACCGTGTCCTGCAAACGACGGTGAACGGAAAGCCGCGCAGCGGCGAGCTTTACAACTACACCGCGCACTTCGGCGACTATCAGGTGATCATCACCGCCAACCCCGTGCCGCAACCTGGCAAGTCGGCCACGCCCATCGACACCAATCGGGCGCGCGACTTGCTGGTCAAATCCGTCGCGGCGATCAGAAGCTGATTTCTAGCGCACGTCTCTGGGCCGGAACTGGATGCTGACCCGGGGGCTGTTGCACGCCGAGGTTTTGGGAACCGAGTGTTCCCACGTCCGCTGACAGGAACCGCCCATCACCAGCAGATCGCCGTGCGCCTGTGGCAGCCGCAACGACGGGCCGCCGCCGCGCGGTCGTAACGCGAAGGTGCGGGTGGCACCGAGGCTGACGATCGCCACCATGGTGTCCTGGGTGCTGCTGCGGCCGATCGTGTCGCCGTGCCAGGCGACGCTGTCCGACCCGTCGCGATAGCAGCACAGGCCTACGGTCGTGAACGGCTCACCCAATTCGCCGCCGTAGATGTCGTTGAGCCGACGGCGTAACCGGCTCAGCCGTGGATGCGGTGGATCCTCGACCGTGAGGTCATGAAAGCTCACCAGGCGCGGCACGTCGAGGACGCGGTCGTACATCTGACGCCGCTCCGCGCGCCACGGCACAGTTGTCAGGAGTTCGCCCAACAAGTCGTCGGCGCCGGTCAGCCATCCGGAGCGGATATCGATCCAGGCCCCCTTGCCCAGCGGCCTCCGTTCGTTGCAGTCGAACAACGACTCCTGTACCGCAATCGCCACGACACCAATTCTATCGCACACCCGTTCGAATTCGCGCGGCGCCGTTGCGAGCGGTCGAACTACAGTCGGACCGGACCGGGCCCCTGCTTGGCGAGCACGTCGCCCGGATTGGTCAACGCGCAACTGCGCAGGCTCAGACAACCGCAACCGATGCAGTCGGCCAGGTTATCGCGCAGCCGCTGAAGATGCAGGATCCGATCGTCGAGGTCTGCCCGCCAGCCCGCCGACAGCCGCGCCCAGTCCCGGCTGGTCGCAACCCGATCGGCGGGCAGCGTGGCCAGTGCCGCGCGGACACGCGCGAGCGGGATGCCCAGCCGGTGCGACATCCGGATGAAGGCGACTCGCCGGAGGGTGTCGCGACTGTAGCGGCGCTGATTGCCCGATGTGCGCCTGCTGGTGATCAGCCCCTGCCGCTCGTAGAAGTGCAAAGCCGAGACCGCAACGCCGGCCCGAGCGGCCAGTTCTCCCGGTAGTAGTTCCTCGGCATCCATAACCTGAACCATACTTGAGGTGACGGTTCGGGTTACCGTGCTAAGTGTGAGTAGCAGCGAGCTGGGGTCCAACTCGGAAGTCGGTGCACTGCGAGTGGCGATCCTGCACCGACCGGGCGCCGAACTGCGTCGACTCACGCCGCGTAACAACGATGATCTGCTGTTCGACGGATTGCCCTGGGTTGCAAGGGCGCAGGAGGAGCACGATGCGTTCGCCGAGCTGCTCAGGTCCCGCGGCGTTGAGGTGCTGCTGCTCTCCGACCTGCTGACGGAAGCTCTGCAGAGCGGTGCCGCCAGGATGCAGGGCATTGCTGCCGCCGTTGATGCTCCACGACTCGGATCACCGCTGGCGCAAGAGCTCTCGGCCTTCTTGCGTGGCCTTGACCCGGCCAGGTTGGCCGATGTGCTGATGGCCGGCATGACGTTCGCCGAACTGCCGTGGGACGCGGGCGCGGACGACTCGTTGGTGCGCCGCATGCATGACGGCACCGACTACGTCATCGAGCCATTGCCGAACCTGGTCTTCACCCGCGACTCGTCGATCTGGATCGGTCCCCGTATCGTCATCCCGTCGCTGGCCCTGCCGGCGCGGGTGCGCGAGGCGTCGTTGACCGATCTGATCTATGCCCACCATCCACGGTTCACCGGTGTGCGCCGCGCCTACGAATCCCGCACCGCGCCCGTCGAAGGCGGTGACGTGTTGCTGCTGGCACCGGGCGTCGTCGCGGTCGGGGTGGGTGAACGGACCACCCCGGCGGGTGCGGAAGCTCTGGCGCGCAGCCTGTTCGACGACGATCTGGCTAACACGGTGCTGGTCGTGCCGCTGGCTCAGGAACGCGCGCAGATGCACTTGGACACCGTGTGCACGGTGGTCGACACGGACGCGGTGGTGATGTATGCCAATGTCGTCGAGACATTATCCGCTTTCACGATCGCGCGCACGCCCGATGGCGTGAAGATCTCGGACGAGACTCCGTTCGTGGAGGCCGCGGCCACCGCGATGGGTATCGACAAGTTGCGCGTCATCGACACCGGGCTGGATCCCGTTGTCGCCGAACGTGAACAGTGGGATGACGGCAACAACACGCTGGCGTTATCGCCCGGGGTCGTCGTCGCCTACGAGCGCAATGCGCGGACCAACGCTCGTCTGAGGGACGCCGGGATCGAGGTGCTGACGATCGCCGCCTCCGAATTGGGGACTGGTCGGGGTGGCCCGCGGTGCATGTCCTGTCCCGCCGCCCGCGACCCGCTGTAAACAATGCGAGCCGTCACCGCCAGCTGGGCAGCCAGATCTCCATGTTCCAGGTGGTCTGCGAAATCGGCTGACCGGTCAGTACTGGAAACAGCCAGGCGAAGTTCGTCAGCACCAGTGCGACGTAACAGGATACGGCGATCAGTCCGAGGGTGCGGCGTTCCGCGCCTTGACCGGGTTTGTACAGGATGTCGCCACAGATCAGCGCGATCGCCATCACCAAAAACGGCGCCATGGTGGCGGCATAGAAGAAGTACATCTGCCGGTCGATGTCGGCGAACCATGGCAGCCAGCCTGCGCAGTAGCCGACCAGCACCACGGCGTAGCGCCAGTCGCGGCGCACGATCATCCGCCAGCAGGCGTAGCCGAGGACGGGCACCGACAGCCACCACATCGCGGGAGTGCCGACCAGCATCACCGCCTTGACGCACGACTGGGCGCCGCAGCCCGGGACGTTCTGCTGGTCGATGGCGTAGAGCACCGGTCGCAGCGACATCGGCCACGCCCACGGTTTGGATTCCCACGGGTGATAGTTGCCCGCTGAATTCGTCAGGCCGGCATGGAATTGGTAGGCCTTGGCGGTGTAGTGCCACAGCGAGCGGATCGCGTCCGGCAGCGGGAAATCCGTTTGCGGTCCGATCGATTGGCCTACCTCGTGTCGATCGATCGCGGTCTCGGAGGCGAACCAGGGCGCGTAGCTGGCCAGGTACACCGCGAAAGGGATGAGCAGCAGCGTGTACATGGTCGGGCCCAGGTCGCGGCGGACGACGCCCAGCCACGGTCGCGGCACCCGGTATTGGCGGCGTGCCGCAACGTCGAACGCCAACGACATCAACCCGAAGAACACCACGAAGTACAGGCCGGACCACTTTGTCGCACAAGACAAACCGAGCAGCACCCCAGCGCCGAACCGCCACCAGCGCACGCCCAGGCGCGGGCCCCACACCGTATGGGCGCTGCGGCCTTCGGTCAGCGCGACGTGCATGCGCTCGCGCACCTGATCCCGGTCGACGATGAGCGCACCGAACGCGGCGACCACAAAGAATTCCAGGAAGCCGTCGAGGAGAGCCGTGCGCGCCGCCACAAAGCTGACCCCGTCGCCAATGAGCAGCAGTCCGGCGATTGCGCCGACCAACGTCGACCGGCTGATCCGTCGCACGATCCGCACGACCAGCGCCACCAGCAAAATGCCGAGTACTGCGCCGGTGAACCGCCAACCCAGCCCGTTGTAGCCGAAGATCGCCTCGCCGATCGCGATCAGTTCCTTGCCCACCGGCGGATGAACGACCAGACCGTACCCGGGGTTGTCCTCCACGCCGTGGTTGCGCAGCATCTGCCAGGCCTGCGGCGCGTAATGCTTCTCGTCGAAAATCGGCGTGCCGGCATCGGTCGGCGAACCCAGGTTCACCGTTCGGGTCACCGCCGCCAAAGCAGCAATCACCGCGGTCACCACCCAGCCCTCTAACCGGTCGACGGGTCCGAAATCGGGCACCGGCATCATCGGCCCGGGGCTGATAACAGGGACGGTCCGCTCGGTGGCGACGACGAGTTCATCGGACAGGGCGGTCATCACAGACAATCGTAAGCTGTGGCGCATGACTGGTGGCCGACTGTTGCTGGGCGCGACGCCATTGGGGCAGCCGTCCGATGCGTCACCGCGCCTTATCACCGCCTTGTCGTCGGCTGACATCGTCGCCGCCGAGGACACCCGCCGGGTGCGGACACTGGCCAAAGCGCTCGATGTCCGGATCGGCGGGAAGATCGTCAGCTTCTTCGATCACGTCGAGGCCTCCCGGGTGCCCGAGCTGATCGACGAGATCAGCACAGGGGCAACGGTGCTGGTGGTCAGCGACGCCGGGATGCCGCTGATCAGCGACCCGGGCCACCGGCTGGTGCTGGCCTGCCTGGACGCCGGTTTGCCGGTGCGGTGTCTGCCCGGTCCATCGGCGGTGACCACCGCGCTGGCGGTCTCGGGGCTGCCGTCAGACAAGTTCTGCTTCGAGGGATTCGCGCCACGCAAGCAGGCGGCGCGCCGCGATTGGCTGGCATCGCTGGCCGAGGAACGGCGCACTGCGGTGTTCTTCGAATCGCCGCGCCGGCTACCCGCATGTCTGCGTGATGCGGTCGAACGGCTCGGCGGGGATCGCCGGGCAGCCGTGTGCCGAGAGCTGACCAAGGTGCACGAGGAAGTGGTGCGCGGGTCGCTGGCGGAACTGGCGGCCTGGGCTGCCGACGGCGTGTTGGGCGAGGTGACCGTCGTGCTGGCCGGCGCCACCGTCCGCGCCGACCTGCCGGCGCTGGTCGCTGAGGTCGAGGCCCTGGCCGCCGCGGGAATCCGCGTCAAGGACGCCTGCGGCCAGGTGGCCGAGGCGCATCCGGAGTTGAAGTCGCGGAGGGTGCTCTACGACACGGTGTTGCGTTCGCGGCAGCAAGGCAGCGACCAAGGCTGACTACCGCGCGAAAAGCTCTGCGGGAATTCCCGCCCCGATGATCGGCGCCGCCTTGTGCAGGCATTCGTCCCACTCAGCGTCGGCGTCGGAGTCGGCGGTGATCCCGCCGCCCGACCCCAGCAGCGCGTTGCCCGCACTATCGAATTCCACGGTACGGATCGCGACGTTCAGCTCGCAGCCGGCGACCGGCGATGCCAAACCGACTGTGCCGCAGTACACTCCGCGCCTCGATCGCTCCCACCGGGTAATCAGTTGCCGCGCCCGTAGTTTGGGAGTGCCGGTAACCGAGGCCGGCGGGAATGCGGCATCCAGCAGCGTCGAGGTCGGCAGGTCGACCGGCATCAGCGCGGCCACCGTCGAGACCAAGTGCCACACACCCGGCGCGGGCCGGACCACCAGCAGCTCGGGCACAGTGACCGATCCGGTGACCGCGACGCGTCCCAGGTCGTTGCGGACCAGGTCGACGATCATGATGTTCTCGGCAACGTCCTTGGCCGAGGCTCTCAGCGCCGACGGGGAAGCGTCCAACGGCAGCGTGCCCTTGATCGGGCTCGACGTGACGACCTCACCACGACGGCGCAAAAAGAGCTCCGGCGACAGCGATGCCACCGCACCCCAGGACCCGGCCACATAGGCTGCCCGCGCCGGCGCGGTGCGCGCGACGCCGTCGATGAAGAAGTCGAGCGGTTCCCCGGCAATCGTGCCGGCGAACTGGGTGCATACGCAGGCCTGGTAGACCTCGCCGGCGCGGATGGCCTCCAGGCAGGCCAGCACCCCGTCGCGATGCGCCCGACGGTCGGCCGCGTCCCAATCGATCCGGTAAGGCCGCGCCGGTGCCGAACGCGGCGACGGCGCCGCCAAGGCTTGGGCCAGCCAATTCCGCATCGGGGCGCCCGACAGGCTCTCGTACCACCACTGCCGGTCACGGTCGCAGCGCAACACGCAGTCCGTCCACCCGCCCGCGGCTTCGGGTATTCGGGCGGACCGTCCGTCGGCGCTCGGATCGGGATAGGACAGGTAACCGATCCAGCCGCCGCCGACCGCCTCGCCATCCGCACCGGGCCGCACGGCGAACGCCCCGGCGGCGTCGACGGCGCGTACCGACACACTCGGCGCGATCACCGCCAGCGCGCCGAACCAGTCACCGGTCAGCGCGGCCGGCGGCGGTAGGTCCAGCCGGTTCGTGGCGTCACCGACGGCCCGCAGCACCTCATGCGGGCTGCCGAGATCGCCAAGCCGGTCGGTTCGCACGCCCCCTAGCTTGGCAGAGATCTCAGCCGCGGCTGATTTTGCGTGCGGTGGTGACGGCCGCGAGCTTGTCGGGATTGCGCATCGCGTAGAAGTTACTGATCTTGCCGTCGACGATCTCCACGGTGAAAACGCCCTCCAACTGGTCGCCGGCGTAGATCAGCACGGCCGGCGCGGCGTTACAGATGACCATCTCGGCGCGGACATCGGGCAGCTGCATGCCGCGGCCGATCAGCCCGACGACCGCTCTCGCGACCTTGTCGGCCCCGACCACCGGACGACGGGCCGCGCTGGCCTTGCCGCCGCCGTCGGAGGTCCACACCACGTCCGGGGCCAGCATCGACATCACCGCCTGCACATCGCCGCCGGCCGCCGCGGCCATGAACTCCGCGGCGATCCGGGCGTTCTGCTCCGGGTCCACCGGGGCGAAGCGCCTGCGCCGGGCCTGCACGTGTTCGCGGGCCCGATGCGCGACCTGCCGTACCGCCGCGACGGATTTGCCTACCGTGGAAGCGATTTCGTCGTAGTCGAACCCGAACACCTCGCGCAGCACGAACACCGCGCGTTCGTCGGGGCTCAAGGTCTCCAGCAGCACCAGCATCGCCATCGAAACCGACTCGGCCAGTACGACATCGGCTGACGGGTCTTGCTCGTCGAGCAGCAGCGGTTCGGGCAGCCAGGGTCCGACGTAGTCCTCCCGACGCCGAGCACCGGCGCGCAGCGCATTGAGCGCCTGACGGGTGACCAGCCGGGCCAGGTAGGACTTGGTGTCGAGCACTGACGACAGGTCTACCTGTGCCCAGCGCAGATAGCTGTCCTGCAGCACGTCATCGGATTCGGTTGCCGAGCCTAGGATTTCGTAGGCGATGGTGAACAGCAACGGCCGCAGCAGCACGAACCGTTCGGCATGTTCGTCGGAGCTGGTCACCGCACCGTCACCGTGTCGTTTGCCGGCTGCTCGGGCCGCTTGCCGCCCTTGAGCCAGAAGTATGAGCCGGGCTTGGTGGCCTCGCGGCGAATCGACCAGACCGTCGCCTTGCAGATTGCCTCTTTGAGCGACGCGGCGATCCGGCCACCGACGACGGCGTTCACCGGGGTGTCGTCGGTGCGGGCGATTTGGAGGCTGGCATACGAGCGGCCCAGGCTGATGCACTGCCCGATGAACGCCTGGTTCAGCGTCGCCGGTGTGGTGCCGGCGATGCGGCTCAGCACCGTGTTGGCGGCCTGAACTCCCAATGGCCCGGCCGCCTGGCAGCTCATCCGCAGCGGCTGGCCGGACGGTGCGGCGGCGTCTCCGGCCGCCACGATGCGCGGGTCGTCCACGCTGGTCAGGGTTTCATCGGTCAGCAACCGGCCCAGCCCATCGGTGCTCAGCCCGCTGCGGGCGGCCAGTTCCGGCACGCCGAAGCCCGCCGTCCACACCGTCAGCGCGCTTGGCAGCACGGCGCCAGCCGACAACGGCGAGTCCAGCACGACCGCGTCCGGGCGGACCTCGCGGACCACGGCGGTCTCGAGCACGTCGACACCGAGACGGCGCAGCCACTTGGCCACCGAACGTCGGCCCGGCCGGCTCAGCGACGGCCCCAGCACGCCGCCGCAGAGCAGGGTCACGCGGCGTTGCCCGGCCAGCTCGGATGCCGTTTCGATGCCGGTCAATCCGGCGCCGATCACGGTGACGGGTGCGTCGGGATGCAGCTCGTCCAGTGCGTCACGCAGCCGTTCCGCGTGCTCGAATTCGGCGACCGGATAGGCGAATTCGACCGCGCCGGCTACCGCAGACGGCGCCACGCCGGTGCTGCCGACGGCGTAGATCAGGTAGTCATAGTCCAACACAGCGCCGGAAGCCAGCTCGATCGTGCGGTCGGCGCTGTTGATCCGCTCGGCGGCATCGACGACCAGCCGGATACCCTCGCCGAGCAGCGTGCCGTAGTCGACGGCGGCGGTGCCGCTGCCCGCGGCCAACTGATGCAACCGGATTCGCTCAACGAATACCGGACGTGGATTGACCAGCGTGATCTCGACGTCCGCGCGCAGCCGCAGGTGGTTGGCGGCCAGCGTTCCGGCATATCCGCCACCGATCACGACGACGTGAGTGCGCTGCTGGGTCATTGCTGTCTCCTGTTCTCGCGGGATGTTCTGCCCTTGAGACACCGCCGAGGTCGCGGATGTGACAGCGTTCGCGCCGTTGTGACCAGGCTCACGTCGACCGCGAGAGCGCGGAGACCAGCAGATCGACGCGCGCGGACCGATATTCCGGACGTAACCGGCCACCGCGGTCGAGGGTGACCATCCCGTGCAGCGCCGCCCAGAGCACCTCGGAGAGCGTGTCGGCATCCCGGGTGCCTGCGACCATGCCGACCGCCGCACGCAGCTCGGCGAAGGCCGCGTTCAACTCGGCCGGGGTGTCCGGGGCGGCGAAGTGCAGTGTTGTCGCGCGGGTGAACATCGCGTCGAACAGGGCGGGATTGTCGTGGGCGAACCGGATGAACGCGTGGGCGACTCGCGCCACGGCGTCCTGGCCGTCGGTCGCACCGCTGCGCGCCGACGAAAGCGCGTCGGCGAGCTCGCCGAAGCCCTGCACGGCGACGGCGGCGACGACTCCCTCCATGCTCGCGAAGTGCTTGTACAACACCGGCTGGCTGTACTCGATCTCTGCGGAGAGCCGGCGGGTGGTGACGGCGTCCCAGCCCTCCTGTTCGGCGAGCTTGCGCGCCGTGACGGTGATGAGCTCGCGTCGCGCGGCCCGTTCCCGGGCCCGACGGTCCTCGATGGCCATGGCGTCATGTTAGCGCCGATACAAAATCTAGCGGCGCTATTGACGCGGTGGGTCTCAAGGGTTAGCGTTGCTAACACCTAATCCGGAAGAGGAGAGCGCGATGACGCAACCCGCCCACTGGTTCGCCTTGATCGCGGTGCTGGGCACCGCGGTGGTCTACGGCACCGACGTGTTCGGTGCGATCGTGCAACGGCCCGCACTGGCGCGAATAGACGACCACGCCTTGCTCGCGGTGATGGGCAACATCCATCGCTACGGCGACCGGCGGATGCCGGTGCCCGGGGGGTTCGGCATGGTGGCCGCGGCGATCAGTGTGGCATTTGCCGCCGCGTCCGGTCGCTGGGTGCAAGCCGGCGCGGCTGGTGTCGCACTTGGCCTGCTGCTGATTTGGCTGGCGCTCTACCTGCGAGTGGCCAAGCCGATCAACCGCCAACTCATCGCCGGGGCTGATCATCCCGAACTGCCCACGGATGCCCGTGCGCTGCAGCGTAACTGGGACAAGGTGATCACAACCAGGGCCACGCTGCAGGGTCTGGCGGTTGCGGCGTTGTGCCTGACGCTGCTGATCTGAACTGTGGCACGACAAACCGAAGGGTCAAAAGAAAATGCGCAGTTACATGCGATTGATCATGCGCCCGGCTCCGCTTTTCAACGCGCCGATAGCGGCGATCGCGGCTTCCCCGCGCTTCGGCGCGAGACTGCGGCGCAGTGTCACGCTGATCACCTACACGGGACGACGTTCGGGACGGACGTTCAATATCCCGGTGGCCTACCGCCGCCGCGGTGACGAGTTCGAGATCGCCGCGAACTTGCCCGACGCAAAAACGTGGTGGCGCAACTTTGTCGGCGATGGCGCTCCGATTTCGCTGACGCTGGACGAAGTCGAACGTGCCGGACACGCCGTAGCTCACCGAGACGACAAGGGACGCGTCACCGTCCGCGTTCGCCTTAATCAGTCAACTTGATAGCGCGGGAACACCCCGGTGGGTGTCGGCAGCTTCGTCCCCGGTGCCAAGCGTCTACCGACCGCCGCGAATGTCCGCTGGTCTTCCGGCTGGCCGAGCAAGTCCAATAGCTTGCCCGCCGACTCGGGCATCACCGGCTGGATCAACAGCGCGGCGATCCGCACCACCTCGCAGGTGGCGTAGAGCACGGTCGCGAACCGGACCTGGTCTGCCTCCGAGTCGCTCTTGCGCAGCACCCACGGCTGCTGCGCGGAGAAGTACCTGTTCGCCGCGCCTAGCATCAGCCAAATCGCTTCCAGCGCCAAATGCATTGCTTGGGAATCGAACTCGACGCGAACGCGGTCGAGTAGGCCGTCGGCGGCGGCCAGCAGTTCGTTGTCGTCAGCGGTGAAATCGCCAGGCGTCGGGGCGATCCCGTCGAGGTTCTTGGCCACCATCGACAACGACCGTTGCGCCAGGTTGCCCAATTCATTGGCCAGGTCGGCGTTGATCCGGGTGATGATCGCCTCCTCGCTGTAGCTGCCGTCCTGGCCGAAGGGCACCTCGCGCAGGAAGAAGTAGCGGACCTGGTCGACGCCGAACTCGTCGACGAGAGCGGCCGGATCGACGGTGTTGCCCAACGATTTGCTCATCTTCTCGCCGCTGTTGAGCAGGAAGCCGTGCGCGAAAACCCTTCTTGGGAGCTCAATTCCGGCGGACATCAGAAATGCCGGCCAGAAGACGGCGTGGAATCTGATGATGTCCTTGCCGATCATGTGCACGTCGGCCGGCCAATAGCGGCGAAACACCTCGGAGTCGGTGTCCGGGTAGCCGACCCCGGTCAGGTAGTTGGTCAGCGCATCGATCCAGACGTACATGACGTGGTCGGGGTGGTCCGGAACGGGCACGCCCCAGTCGAACGACGTCCGCGAGATCGACAGGTCGTTCAACCCACCGGAGACGAAGCTGACCACTTCGTTGCGCCGCACCTGGGGGCCGATGAAGTCCGGATTGGCCTCGTAATGAGCCAGCAGCTTGTCGCGGTACGCGGACAGCCGGAAGAAATAGGTCTGCTCTTCTGTCCAGGTGACCGGGGTGCCGGTTTCGACGGCGATGCGAGTACCGGTGGCGTCGAGAGCCGTTTCGTCTTCGGTGAAGTAGCGTTCGTCGCGCACCGAATACCAGCCGGCGTAGGCGTCCAGATAAATGTCGCCGGCATCGGCCAGCCGCTGCCAGATGGCCTTCGATGCCTCGTGGTGGTCGGCATCGGTGGTGCGGATGAACCGGTCGAACGAAATATTGAGCTTCTCCTGCAGCCGCTGATATACGTCGGAGTTCCGCTTGGCCAGTTCGGCGGGCGAGATCCCTTCGGCGGCGGCTGCCTGCGCCATTTTCAGTCCGTGCTCGTCGGTACCGGTCAGGAACCGCACGTCGAAGCCGTCGAGCCGTTTGAAGCGCGCGATGGCGTCGGTGGCGATGTACTCATAAGCGTGCCCGATGTGCGGCTCACCGTTCGGGTACGTGATCGCCGTCGTGATGTAGTAGGGCCGCGTCTTCATCGTTTGCCACCCTATTGTGTCCGCGTGGGTTCCAAACGTCCGCCGCCGCCGGCGCCCGAGCGATTGAGCCCGCTGATCGACGCGCACACCCACCTCGATGCGTGCGGCGCGCAGGACGCTGACGACGTGCGCGCCATCGTCGACCGCGCCGCGTCGGTCGGGGTGGTCGCGGTGGTCACCATCGCCGACGACCTGGCCTCGGCGCGCTGGGTGACACATGCCGCCGACTGGGATCCGCGGGTCTACGCCGCGGTGGCACTGCACCCGACCCGCGCAGACGCGCTCACCGATGCGGCCCGAGCCGAGATCGAACGATTGGCTGCCCACCCGCGGGTGGTGGCGATCGGCGAGACCGGCATGGATCTGTACTGGCCGGGCCGGTTGGAGGGCTGCGCGGAACCGGGGAAGCAGCGGGAGGCCTTCGCGTGGCACATCGACCTCGCCAAGCGGACCGGCAAACCGCTGATGATTCACAACCGCGAGGCCGACGCCGAAGTGCTCGACGTGTTGCGCGCCGAGGGCGCGCCGGACACGGTGATCTTTCACTGCTTCTCGTCGGGCGCCGCCTTGGCGCGCGCATGCGTCGATGCCGGGTGGCTGGTCAGCCTATCCGGGACGGTGAGCTTCCGAAATGCACGTGAGCTGCGCGAAGCCGTCCCGCTGATCCCTGTGGCGCAGCTGTTGGTGGAGACCGACGCGCCGTTTTTGACGCCCCATCCCTACCGGGGGGCGCCCAACGAGCCGTACTGCCTGCCCTACACTGTGCGGGCGCTGGCCGAGCTCATCGATCGGCCCGCCGACGAACTGGCCGAGGTCACCACTGGCAATGCCCGCACGGCCTACGGATTAGCCGCGAGAAGTTAAGAGCCCGTTAAGGCGGTTGCGGCGGAGTTGCTCTATCTAGGCCGGTTCGTTACCGTCTTGTGATCGAACGGTAGGGCCCCCGGTGGGCCTTTTGCTTTGTTGACGAATTGTTGCTCAAGCTCTTGCTGAGGTCGGGATAAACGCGCGTTGAACGTAGTTACGAAACTCCATCAGGCTGCCTCACCGGCTTTGCGGCTTCTGGTCGCGGGTCTACTGCTGGTCTTGGCCTTCGCCGGCGCCTATGCGGTCGCTGACTACAAGACGGTGACGCTGAGCGTCGATGGCACCGCTATGACCGTGACCACCATGAAGTCGCGGGTGATCGACATCATCAGGGAGAACGGCTTCAACGTCAGCGAGCGTGATGACCTCTATCCCGCCGCCGGCGAGCGCGTCCGCAACGCCGAGAACATCGTGCTGCGTCGCAGCCGGCCGCTGCAGATCTCGCTGGACGGCCAGAACACCAAGCAGGTGTGGACGACGGCTTCCACCGTCGACGAGGCGCTGGCCCAGCTGGCGATGACAGACACCGCTCCGGCCGCGGCGTCGCGAGGCAGCCGTGTCCCGCTGGCCGGCATGGCGCTGCCGGTCGTCAGCGCCAAGACGGTCGAACTCGACGACGCCGGCGCGGTGCGCAACGTCCACCTGGCCGCGGCCCGGGTCGGGGAACTGCTGGCCGGCATCGGGGTGCCGCTGGTGCAGAGCGACCAGGTCACTCCCGGTGCGGCGGCGCCGGTGATCGACGGCATGCACATCCAGGTCACCCGTAACCGTATCGAGAAGGTCACCGAGCGCGTGCCGTTGGTTCCGCCCCGGCGCCGGATCGAGGACCCGGACATGAACATGGACCGCGAGGTCGTCCAGGACCCGGGCACCCCGGGCACCCAGGACGTCACCTTCTCGGTGTCCAAGGTCAATGGCGTCGAGACCGGCCGGCTGCCGGTGGCAAGCCACGTCATCACACCTGCCCGTGAGGCGGTGGTGCGGGTCGGAACCAAACCGGGCACCGACGTTCCGGCGGTCGGCAACGGAGAAATCTGGGATGCCATCTCGCGCTGCGAGGCGGGCGGAAACTGGGCGATCAACACCGGAAACGGCTACTACGGCGGCGTGCAATTCGACCAGAACACCTGGGAGCGCAACGGTGGATTGCGGTTTGCCCCGCGCGCCGACTTGGCGACCCGGGAAGAGCAGATCACGGTCGCGGAGGTGACGCGGGCTCGCCAGGGTTGGGGAGCGTGGCCGGTGTGCAGCGGAAGAGCGGGTGCACGCTGACCATCCGGTTGCTGGGGCGCACAGAGATCCGAAGGCTGGCCAAAGAACTCGAATTCCGGCCGCGCAAATCTCTGGGACAGAACTTCGTCCACGACGCCAACACGGTGCGCCGGGTGGTGTCCTCCTCTGGAGTCAACCGGCACGATCACGTCCTGGAGGTCGGGCCCGGTCTGGGATCGCTGACGCTGGCGCTGCTGGATCGCGGGGCCACGGTCAGCGCCGTCGAGATCGATCCGGTCCTGGCAGGCAGGCTGCCGAAGACCGTCGCCGAGCATTCGCACAGCGAGATTCACCGGCTGAAGGTGCTAAACCGCGACGTGTTATCCATCGGGCCCGCCGATCTGGCTGCCGAGCCGACGGCGGTGGTGGCGAATCTGCCCTATAACGTCGCCGTTCCCGCGCTGCTGCACCTGCTCGCCGAATTCCCGTCGCTGCGCACCGTGATGGTGATGGTGCAGGCCGAAGTCGCCGAACGGCTGGCGGCCGAACCCGGTGGCAAGGAGTACGGCGTGCCCAGCGTCAAGGTCCGCTTCCACGGACAGGTCCGCCGCCACGGCACGGTGTCACCGACCGTGTTCTGGCCCATTCCGCGGGTCTATTCCGGGTTGGTGCGCATCGATCGGCATGCAAACCCGCCCTGGCCGACCGACAAGGCCTTCCGTCAAGACGTGTTCAAACTTGTCGATATCGCATTTGCTCAGCGGCGCAAGACATCTCGCAACGCGTTCGTCGAGTGGGCGGGTTCGGGCAACGAATCGGCGAGTCGGTTGCTGGCCGCCAGTATCGACCCGGCGCGCCGGGGTGAGACGCTGACCGTCGACGACTTCGTCCGGCTGTATCAGCGCTCGCGAGAAGCCGCCGGCAACACCGCCGCGGGCCTCCCGCAACCGCACGCCTCGGCAAGCTGAGGGGCCGAGGGGCTTCGGTTTCGCCCGCCGCGGGCGATACTCTCGTTCGGTGCCGATGGACGGAAACACTGCTGCTCAGTGGGTGCCCACTGGGTCCGTTACGGTCCGGGCGCCCGGCAAAATCAACCTGTATCTGGCTGTCGGCGAGCGGCGTGAGAACGGTTATCACGACCTGACGACGGTGTTTCACGCCGTCTCGCTGGTCGACGAGGTCACCGTCCGCAATGCCGATGTGCTCTCGCTCGAGGTCAGCGGCGAGGGCGCCGACCAGCTGCCCCGCGACGAGCGCAATCTGGCGTGGCAAGCCGCCGAACTGATGGCGGACCACGTGGGTCGGGCGCCCGACGTCTCGATCGTCATCGACAAGTCCATCCCGGTGGCCGGCGGAATGGGGGGTGGCAGTGCCGACGCGGCGGCCGTACTGGTCGCGATCAACTCCCTATGGGAACTGGGTGTGCCACGTCGCGATCTGCACATGCTGGCCGCGAAGCTGGGCAGCGATGTGCCATTCGCACTGCACGGCGGCACCGCGCTGGGTACCGGTCGCGGGGAGGAGTTGGCGACGGTGCTGGCCCGCAACACTTTCCACTGGGTGCTGGCGTTCGCCGAGGGCGGGTTGTCCACCCCGGCGGTGTTCAGTGAACTGGACCGGCTTCGGGAGGTCGGGACACCACCTCGGCTCGACGAACCCGGTCCGGTGCTGGCGGCGCTGGCGGTCGGCGACCCCGAGCAGCTGGCGCCGCTGTTGGGCAACGAACTGCAGGCGGCCGCGGTGAGCAAGGATCCGGCCTTACGCCGCGTCTTGCGTGCCGGCGTCGAGGCGGGCGCGCTGGCGGGCATCGTGTCGGGTTCCGGACCGACGTGTACGTTTCTGTGCCGGTCGGCGCCCGCCGCGGTGGACGTCGGCACCGAGCTTTCGGGGGCCGGTGTCTGCCGAACCGTACGCGTTGCGAGCGGGCCGGTGCACGGCGCGCGGGTGGTGCCGGCACCTGTCACGGGGGTGTGACGAACGCTCGATTCCACCCGCGAGTTTGGCAGTTACTTAAGAGGAGTTTAAGATGATCGGCGGTGACAAATGCCGGTCAAGAAATGCGCCTGGATGTCTCGCCCGCCGACCATGCCGGCGGGCGTTGCGTGCACCCCAAAAGTCGGGGTGACCGCCGTGTCCGCGGCGCAACCGCAACGTTGCGTGAGGTTAGCCCGTCATCACCGATTCGAGACGAAATCGCCGCCCAATTGTGGGCGTGCAGCTGCACCAAAGTGTGGTTCAGCCGGAGCAGCATTAAATGCTGTGCGTTGGCGCCGGAACCGAGGAGGCTACCGTGAGCAGGTTTACCGAGAACATGTTCCGCCGCGCCCACGAGAGCACCAAGGGCATGGTGACGGGCGAGCCGCACCAGCCGGTCCGGCACACCTGGGCGGAGGTCCACCAGCGTGCACGCCAAGTGGCTGGCGGCCTGGCTGCTGCTGGAGTCGGCCACGGTGATGTGGTCGGCGTGCTGGCCGGCGCGCCGGTGGAAATCGCGCCGACGGCCCAGGGCCTGTGGATGCGTGGCGCCAGCCTGACCATGCTGCACCAGCCCACGCCTCGCACCGACCTCGAGTTGTGGGCCAACGACACCACCACCGTCATCGACATGATCGAGGCGAAGGCGGTGATCGTCTCCGACCCGTTCATGGCGGCCGCTCCAGTGCTGGCGGAGCGCGGGATCAGGGTGCTGACCGCCGAGCAGCTGCTGGCATCCGACCCGATCGACCCGATCGCCACCGGCGAGGATGATCTGGCGCTCATGCAGCTGACGTCGGGCTCAACCGGCTCGCCGAAGGCGGTGCACATCACGCACCGCAACATCTACTCCAACGCGGAGGCGATGTTCATCTCGGCCAAGATGGACCCCAGCGGCAACGACGTGATGCTCAGCTGGCTGCCGTGCTTCCACGACATGGGTATGGTCGGCTTCCTGACTGTGCCGATGTATTTCGGTGTGGAGCTGGTCAAGGTCACCCCGATGGATTTCCTGCGCGACACGCTGCTGTGGGCCAAGCTGATCGACAAGTACGGCGGCACGATGACGGCGGCGCCCAACTTCGCGTACGCGCTGTTCGCCAAGCGGCTGCGCAACCAGGCCACGCCCGGTCAGTTCGACCTCTCCACGCTGCGGTTCGCGCTGTCAGGTGCCGAGCCGGTAGACCCGGCGGACGTCGAGGACCTGATCGAGGCCGGAAAGCCGTTCGGCTTGCGGCCCGAAGCGATCATGCCCGCCTACGGAATGGCCGAGACGACGCTCGCGGTGTCGTTCTCCGAACTCGGTGACGGGCTGGTGGTCGACGAGGTGGACGCGGATCTGCTGGCCGCGCTGCGTCGCGCCGTGCCCGCCACCAAGGGCAACACCAAACGGTTGGCGTCCCTGGGACCGCTGCTGCAGGGGCTGGAGGCCCGCATCGTCGACGAGGACGGCAATGTGTTGCCCACCCGCGGCGTCGGGGTGATCGAACTGCGCGGCGAGCCGGTGACCCCGGGCTACACGACGATGGGTGGGTTCATCCCGGCTCAAGACGAGCAGGGCTGGTATGACACCGGCGACCTCGGCTATCTGATGGACAACGGCCACGTCGTGGTCTGCGGCCGGGTCAAGGACGTCATCATCATGGCTGGCCGCAACATTTATCCGACCGACATCGAGCGGGCCGCGGGCCGCGTCGAGGGTGTCCGTCCGGGCTGCGCGGTGGCTGTCCGGCTGGATGCCGGACATTCGCGGGAGACCTTCGCTGTCGCCGTCGAGTCCAATGCCTTCGAGGATCCCATTGCGGTGCGCCGCATCGAGCATCAGGTCGCCCACGAGGTCGTGAGCGAGGTCGACGTGCGGCCGCGCAACGTCGTGGTGCTGGGTCCCGGGACGATCCCGAAGACGCCGTCGGGCAAGCTGCGGCGGGCGAACTCCGTCACCCTGGTTACGTAGTAGCCCGGCGAGCAGACACATAAGGTCCTCGCGATCGGCATGTAGCGGTGCTTTTGCTGGGGGTACCCCCACCCGCTTGCGGGGGACTGCTCGCGCGACTTACCAAGCGTGGACGCGGTTTTGGGCCGGCTCCAGTCCCAATTCGATGAGCAGCTCGGTGGCGTCGGCCGCCTGCTCGCAAACCGTAGGCACCTCCGGGCGTTCGGCGGCGGTGAAGTTCTCCAGCACGAACGCCGCCGGATCCTTACGTCCCGGCGGTCGGCCGATCCCGATCCGCACCCGCTGAAAGTCCTTGGTGCCCAACGCACCCGCGACCGAGCGCAGCCCGTTGTGACCACCCTCCCCGCCGCCGATCTTCAGTCGGATCTGACCGAAGTCGATGTCGAGGTCGTCGTGGATGACCACCACGTCAGCCGCGGGCACCGAATAGAACTTGGCCAGTGGGCCCACTTGGCGGCCGGACTCGTTCATATAGCAGCGCGGCTTGGCCAGCACCACCGGCCGCCCACCGAGCCGGCCGGTGACGATCTCCGCGCCAGAGCGCTTGTGCGCCTTGAACGCTGAGCCCAGCCGGGCGGCGAGCCGGTCTGCGACCATGAACCCCAGATTGTGCCGCGTCTGGGCGTAGTTTGGTCCCGGGTTGCCCAGGCCGACCACCAACAGAGGGTCGGCCATGAATTACTCGGATTCGGACTCGGACTCGGAGGCTTGGGCCTCTTCGGCGGACTCCTCGGCCGGCTCCTCGGCCTCGGCCACCTCGCCGGCCCCTTCAGCTTCGAGCTCCTCGGCGGTCGGCGCGTTCACCACGTTGACGACCAGCAGCTCGGGGTCGTCCACGAGGGTGACGCCCGGCGGCAGGGCGATCTGCCCGGCGGTGAACTGGGTACCCGGTTCGGCCCCTTCGACCGAGACGATCAGCACCTCCGGAATCGACAACGCCTCGGCTTCGATCTCGACGGTGTTGGCCTCCTGGGTGACCAAGGTGCCGTATGCGGCCTCGCCCTGGACATCGATGCCGACCTCGACGACCACCTTCTCGCCGCGACGCACGACCAGCAGATCGGCGTGCTGGATGGTGCGACGGATCGGGTGGATCGAGAGCGCCTTGGTCAAAGCCAGCTGCTCTTTGCCGTCGATGTCGAGGGTCAGCACCGCGTTGGTGCCGGAGTGGCGCAGCACCGCGGCGAAGTCGTGTCCGGGCAGTTCCAGGTGTTGCGGGTCAGCACCGTGGCCGTAGAGGACGGCGGGAATGTTCCCTGCGCGGCGCGCGCGCCGGGACGCGCCTTTGCCGGTCTCGGTCCGAACCGAGACGGTCAGCTGGTTGGCAGATCTGGCCATGGTTTCGCTCCTCTGAGACGTGTCTTGGGCACGGCCAGGATCGCGCGGCAACCATAGAAACTAGAATCAAGGTCCCCGTCGATAACGGTGGCCTGCACGTTTGTCGCAGGCCGCCCTCGCCGTGACGCCCGGTCAGGTTAGCGCATCAGCGCCTCAGAGCGGAAATTTGGTCTCGGTGAGCCGTTCGGACAGGTCCCAGAGTGCGCTGGCGGTGGCGGTGCTTTTCGCCAGTGGGCTGCGTCCGCCCGGCCGACTGCGTCCAGCCATGCCGAAGCTCGGCCCGATGAAGCTGTCGCCCGGTAAATCCTGTGAGGCGGCATACAGCGTTTGGCGGGCGCCGAAGTCGGCGTCGGTGGCGAGCACGCGGGTACCGACGGACATCACCGCGTCGCCGAATTTGCGACCGGTGCGCCCCTGCAGGTTGGTATGCGAAAAACCGGGGTGCGCGGCCAGCGCACGCTGCGGCGAGCCGGCCGTGTTGAGGCGCCGCTGCAGCTCGCTGGTGAACAGCAGGTTGGCGAGTTTGGACTGGCCGTAGGCGACCCAGGCCGAGTAGGGCCGCGATGTCCAGTTCAGGTCTCGAAGGCTGATGTAGCCCATCCAGTGCATCAGCGAGGAGACCGTCACCACCCGGTCGGTGATCTTGGGCAGCAACAGGTTGGTCAGCGCGAAGTGACCGAGATGGTTGGTACCGATCTGGCTCTCGAACCCGTCGGCGGTCACTGCGTGTGGGACCGCCATGATGCCGGCGTTGTTGATCAGGACGTCGACGGTGTCGACCCCGTCGGCGAACTGCCGCACTGAGGCAAGATCCTGCAGGTCGAGTCGACGCACCTCGACGTCTCCGGTCATGTCCCGGGCAGCGGCTTCGCCCTTTCCGGTGTTGCGTACCGCCAGGATGACCTGAGCACCGACGCGGGCCAGCTCGCGGGCCGTAACCGCGCCCAGTCCGCTGTTGGCGCCGGTGACGATCACGGTGCGTCCGGCGAATGAGGGCAGGTCTGCGGCGGTCCACGACGTCATGGCAACCACATTAATGTGCCGGGGCCGGCAGCTACTTTGTTGCGACGGTGAATCCGTGGATGATCGCTTGAATGTCGGCCGCGTCGGGAGCGGCCTGCTCGGCCAGGCTGGTGACCGCGAGCTGGACCAGGTAGCGCTGGCGGTCGGGCGCTGACCCGGTCGGAACGACAATCCGGTTGTAGGTGTGCAACCGTCGGCCGTTGAGGTTGTAGCTGGCCTCGATCATCGACGACGGAAAGCCGTGAAAGGTGGCACCGGACTTGTCGAGCAGTTTGAAGTTGTCCGCGAGCGAGGCGTCGGCGTTGCCGTGCTTGGCCAAGTCGGCGGGGTCGAAATCCCCGTTCAGTTTGAACACCATCAGCATGGCCGTGGGAAAACTGTCGCCTTTGGCGATCGTTTCGGTGGTGGGCGCGATGTTCGGTTTGTCGACCTTCGCCCAGCCCTGCGGCGTCGGAATCGACACGATCAGATCGGTCAGCTTGTCCGGCGCCACCGGCTCGCCGGACACCCCGCTGCTTTCCAGGTACTCCGAGAACGGTACCGGCGTCTCAGTCGTCGTCGATGTCTTCGCTGAAGTAGTCCAAATCGACTGGTAATCAGGGTTTTTCGGCCCACAGCCGACCGACGAGACGACCAGAAGCAGTATCGCGGCCGCGCCGCCGATCCCACGACCGCCGAGGGTCACAGGATCTCGCGGACCGTGTCGACCGGACGAGCCAGCCGGGTGCCCTTCGGTGTGACGACAAACGGCCGTTCGATGAGGATGGGATGTTCGGCCATGGCGTCGAGTAATTGGTCGTCGCTGGCGTCGGCCAGCTTAAGCTCGGCGTACAGTGACTCGCGTTTGCGGACCGCGCTGCGCACATCGATCCCCGCGTCGCGGATCATGGTTACCAGCTCGTCACGGGACGGCGGTGTCTTGAGGTACTGCACGATTGTTGGCTCAATATCGTTGTCGCGCAACAACTCCAGCGTCTTACGCGAGGTAGTGCACTTGGGGTTGTGGTAGATGACGGCTTCACGGGCACCCGACGGCATCTAGGCGTCCCCGTCGAATAGTCCTGTGACTGAACCATTTTCGAATACCGCGCGGATAGTGCTGGCCAGCAGCGGCGCGATCGACAAAACCGTGAGCTGCGGGAACCGCTTTTCCTCACCGATCGGCAGCGTGTTGGTGACGATCACTTCGCGGGCGCCGCATGCCGCAAGCCGTTCGGACGCCGGGTCGGACAGCACGCCATGGGTGGCCGCGATGATCACGTCACCAGCGCCCTCGTCGCGCAGCAGCTTGACCGCACCGGCAATGGTGCCACCGGTGTCGATCATGTCGTCGATCAGCACGCAGGTGCGCCCTTCCACCTCACCGACCACGCGGTTGGAGACCACCTGGTTCGGCACGCGCGGATCGCGGGTTTTGTGGATGAACGCCAGCGGAACGCCGCCGAGCGCGTCGGCCCATTTCTCGGCGATGCGCACCCGGCCCGAGTCGGGGGAGACCACGACCATGTTGCCGTCGGGGTAGTTGTCGCCGATGTAGCCGATCAGCAGGTTCTGCCCGCGCATGTGGTCCACGGGCCCGTCGAAGAAGCCCTGGATCTGGTCGGTGTGCAGGTCGACCGTCACGATCCGGTCCGCTCCGGCCGTCTTGAGTAGGTCGGCGACTAACCGCGCCGAGATCGGTTCGCGGCCGCGGTGCTTCTTGTCTTGGCGGGCATAGGGATAGAACGGCATGACGGCGGTGATCCGCTTGGCGCTGCCCCGTTTCAGCGCGTCGATCATGATCAGTGCTTCCATCAGCCAGTTGTTCACCGGGTCGGGGCAGGACTGCAGCACGAAGGCGTCACACCCACGCACCGATTCGTCGAAGCGTACGAAGATCTCGCCGTTGGCGAACTCACGCGCGGTCTGGGCGGTGACATGGACATCGAGTTCTTTGGCTACCTGCTCGGCCAGCTCGGGATGCGCGCGGCCAGAGAAGAGCATCAGATTTTTGCGGTTATCGGTCCAGTCGTGACTCACCGTGCTGCCCTCGCCGTATCGGGAAAGAAATGGGGATCAAAAAGGAATGGAAGGCCCATCGTAAGCGAAGTGCTTCGATGGGTTGTCGAGTTGCGGGCTTGCGGCTTCCGAATTAATGGGTTCACGGCGTCTCGTCGGCCTCGAGTTGGTTGGCCCTGTCGGCGGCCTCTGCGGCGGCGCTGCCGGGCCGTTTGCGCTGAACCCAGCCTTCGATGGTGCGTTGCGGGCCGCCCGAGACCGCCAGCGCGCCCGGCGGAACGTCCTCGCGGACCACCGTGCCGGCCCCGGTGTAGGCGCCGTCGCCGACGCTGACCGGGGCGACGAACATGGTGTCTGAGCCGGTCCGTACATGCGAGCCGATCGTGGTGCGGTGCTTGGAGGTGCCGTCGTAGTTGACGAAGACGCTGGAGGCGCCGATATTGCTGTGCTCGCCAATGTCGGCGTCGCCCACGTAGGTCAAGTGCGGCACTTTGGTGCCGGCGCCGATCGTGGAGTTCTTGGCCTCGACGAAAGCCCCCAGCTTGCCGTCGGCCCCCAGCACGGTGCCGGGCCGCAGGTAGGTGAACGGGCCGACCGCGGCGCCGTCACCGATCGATGCGCCCGCGCCGTGGGTGCGGATCACCGACGCGCCCTCGCCCACGGCGACGTCGGTCAACGTGGTGTCCGGGCCGATGGTGCAACCGCCGCCGATGCGGGTGGCGCCCAGTAGCTGGGTCCCGGGCTGGACGACGGTGTCGCGGCCGATCGTCACGTCGATGTCGATCCAGGTGGTAGCCGGATCGACAACGGTGACACCGGCCAGCTGATGGGCGGCCACGATACGGCGGTTGAGTTCGGCGGCCAGTTCGGCCAGCTGCACCCGGTTGTTGACGCCGGCCACCAGCGTGCTGTCGTCGACGTGCCGGGCCTGCACCACCTGCCCGTCCTGCCGGACGATCGCGATGACGTCGGTGAGGTACAGCTCCTGCTGCGCGTTGTCGGCCGACAGACGGCTCAGTGCTGATCGCAGCGCCGCAATGTCGAAGGCGTACACCCCGGCGTTGACTTCGCGGATCTCCTGCTGCGACGGCGTCGCGTCAGCCTGCTCAACGATAGCGATCACCTCGTGGTCCTGTGTGCGCAGCGTGCGACCGTAGCCGGTCGGATCGCTCAGCGTCGTGGTCAGCACGGTGACCGCTGCGCCCCGGGAGTTGTGGGCCGCGACCAGATCGGCCAGCGTATCGGCGTCGAGCAGCGGAATGTCGCCGGAGGTGACGACGACGACGCCGGCGAAGTCGTCGGGCAGCGCCGAAAGGCCGCACAGCGCCGCGTGACCGGTGCCGAGCTGCTGATCTTGCCTGGCCACCTCGATGGAGCGCCCCAGCCTGCGGGCCAATTCAGCGACGACCTGTTCGATGGGTTCGTGGTTCTGGCCCAGCACCACGACCAGGTGCTGGGGCGCCATTTTGGCGATCGCGTGCAGCGAATGCCCGAGCATGCTGCGGCCGGCGAGGGGGTGCAGCACCTTCGGGGTGTCCGAGCGCATCCGGGTTCCGGCCCCGGCCGCCAGGACGAGGACCGCCGATTCGCCTTGCGTTGTCATCCAACCTCCTCGTTCAGCGTGTCATTATCCGCACGGTCGCGGCAAAGGAGGTGCACCGCCCCGAGCGATCGGTAGTGCTTAATTCGACTCGGTGCGGCGGTGAACGCCGCCATGGACAATAATCAAGCGGTGGACCGTCGTCGAACCGGACAGCCCAGGCAGTCGCCAAAGGCGGCGCTTGCGCAGTTGCCGGCCCTGGTGCTGTTGGAGCGGATCCCGATCCCGACATTGGCTGTCCTTCAGGACGGCACCATCGTGTTCGCTAATGGCGCGTTTGCCGAGATGGTGGGCCGTGACGCAGAAGAGGTCGTCTCGCTGAAATTCCACGACATCTTCTACGGCGCATCGGCATCGGAATCGGCGCTCTCGGTTGTGGACGGACTGGCGAACATGGTCGTCGAATTAACCCACCAAGACGGCTCGACCGTGCGTGCGCTGATGAGCAAATCGGCGCTGAGGCGCAGCGATGACGAGATTGCGCTCGCGACGTTCCAGGACCTGACCGAGCATCTCTGGGTCAACGAACCTTAATTCTCCCCCGCGGCGGTCAGGACGACGGGTCATGCTCGACGTGCCGCAGGGCTTCGCGGGCCAGGTATTCGCGGTAATACGCCAGCGATGTATCGGTCACGATCGCCGGGAACAACAGCTCCCAGATCTGGGTCAATCGCGCGATGAGGTCGCTGCCGCCCGGCGCGGCCTGGGACAGGATCCGCGTCCCGAAGGTTGCGCCGATGATGGCCTCGCTGACCATTTTCGGATCGAGGCCCTCTCGGAGGTCGCCTTCGGTGATTGCCCGCCCCACCTCGGCGGTCATCCCCTCCACCCAGTTGGCATAGACGCCGCTAGCGGTGTCATCGAACTTCCCGAAGGCAAGCGTCAGCTGCTCGGCGGTTCGAGCCACTTTGTCGGAAGTGAATAGGTCGGCAGCCACAAACGACCCGTGCACCATGTTCTCCAGTGCCGGAGAGAATGAGTCAGACATGGTGGCTAAGGCGTCGAGGACCAGCTTGGCGCCTTCGTCGATGATCGCGGACGCGAGGGATTCCATCGAATCGAAGTGGTGATAAAACGCCCCCTTGGTCATCCCGGTGCGCTCGATGATCGTGCCCCGATCGGCGGCCGCATACCCAACCTCGTTGAACACGTCGATCGCGGCATCGAGAATCTTTCGCCGTGTCGCTTCGGATCGAACCTGGCGGGCCATCGCCTCTACCTCCGGAGTTCTGCTATGTGCTTAGACTCCGGACGCTCGGTGTCTCACAAGTCCTCACTCGGCGGGAAAGCCTAACAGGCGTCGGTCGGATCCCGATTGATCACGGGTCGCGTGACCTGCGTCGTGGTCAACTTGAACCCGCTAGCGCGGAGGCGCTGCCGATCCCGATTGCCGTGCGCCGCCTGATGAATTGTGTGAAGTAATCGATCCTGTCTGGACGCACGATACCGGGCAACAGCAACGCCCAGGTCTTCTCGAGCTCGAGAAGAAACCGTTCCGGGTCGTCGAGATCGCTGGTTTGCCGCAGCCCCATATACGTCGACACTTGCAGACGCGCCACATCCTGGGGGTCACACTCGTCGAGGATGTCGCCCTCGGCGATGGCACGATCGATGATGACGGTGAGGGTCTCGATCCATCCCGCTAATCGCTGGTTTTGGAGTCCCTCGAGCCGGCCGATCGACTCGAGCAGATTGAACCCCGCTCGGGCCATGTCCTCGCCGATGTCGCGAGCAGCTATCTGATAGGAGAAGTCGATCATCGTTTCCAGTCCGGAGAACTTCCGGGTCACTAGCGCTGCGATCACGTCTTTGGCCTCAGCGGCCTGGTCTTCGATGATGGCCAGCGCTAACGCATGCTTAGAGCGGAAGTGGAAATACATTGCGCCCTTGGTCAATTCAGCTTCCGCGAGGACATCATCGAGCCCGACCTGATGGTACGGCAGCCGGGCGAACTGGTGTGCGGCAGCATTCAGAATTTGCTGGCGGGTGGTGTCCGCTCGCTTGTCAGTTGATTCAATCATTCGCAAACCTCGAGTCGCACCTGTCTTCCGAGAGACCACGGATCGCTGTCACGGCGGGTAGTTGCACTAGGTTCCGCCCGAGCGCGGATTAAGTGGGTGTACCGATGTCGGGCTCTTCATCGAGATGAGTCGCCTTCGGTGCTCGATAGTCCGCTATATGTGCCGGTGGCACTGCAGCCAGGCCGACCCGCTTGCTTCGGTCCGCAACGCATCTATACCTCAATCTGCACGTAAGTTACCAGCCGACACTCAATGCCCTTCTTATTAGCCACGTGTCTCATGATACTCCGAGTTGTAATTAGTTAACCACATCAGTAAAAAAGTATGTAAGATGGCCGCCATGTGGACGACGGGTCTGCGCAAGGGTACGTCACCCGATCGCGCCAGGCCAGTGCGGCCGGCGGCTATCGGGCGGCGTTCATAGATGCTGGACTTCGCGGCCCTGCCGCCAGAGATCAATTCTGGGCTGATGTATACCGGCCCGGGATCGGGGCCCATGCTGGCCGCCTCCCTGGCGTGGGATGCGTTGGCCGACGACCTGTATTCGACAGCAATTTCCTATGGGTCGGTGATCACAGACCTCACGGCGTCGTGGCTCGGACCATCATCGATATCGATGGCGGCGGCCGCCGCCCCCTATGTGTCGTGGATCAGCGCCACGGCCACCCAGGCTGTAGAGGCGGCCACTCAGGCCAAGGCGGCGGTCGCCGCCTACGAGGCGGCGTTCGGTATGACGGTGCCTCCGACGGTGATTGCGGCCAACCGGGCTTTGTTGCTGATGCTGACCGCCACGAACTTTTTCGGTCAGAACACCCCGGCGATCATGACCACCGAGGCCGAGTACGTCGAGATGTGGGCGCAGGATGCCACGGCGATGTACGGCTATGCCGGTGCGTCGTCGGCTGCATCGACGTTGACTGCGTTCACGATCCCGCCGGAGACCACCAACCCAGGCGGGTTGAGCGGGCTGGCCGCGGCGGTCACGCAAGCTGCCGGCACCCCGGCCGGCACAGGCGTACAGACGGTGTCATCGCTGACTTCAGCGCTGTCCACACCGCTGGCCTCTGCTGCGATGCCAGCGACGTTGTCCTCGTCGTCAACGTCGCCGCTGTCGTTATTGACGACCCTGACGTCGTCATCGACGGCACTAACGTCGGGGACGAGCCTGCTCTCGGGCACTGGCTCGTTCGCGTCGATGTCTACTTCGGGCCTCTCGATGCTCGGCTCGGCGAGTTCGCTCATGAACTCGTTTGGGTCGGCGACCAGCGCCTTCGGCAAGGGCTTCCAGGTGTTCGGATCGCCACTGAGCACTGGCGTGAGTTCAGGAGCAGGTGCCTTGAGCTCACCCGGCATGGGCGGCGGCGCTGTGTCCGCGGCTTCGGGCCGGGCAGCCTCGCTCGGCGGGTTGTCGGTGCCCCAGGGCTGGACCTCAGCCGCTCCCTCCTTCAGCCAGGTGGCCTCGGCGATGCCGGCCGCCAGCCAGCTGGGCGCTACGCCGCCGGTCGCGCAGAGCGCGCCGACGGGCCCATTCGGCACCCCGCTGGCCAATGCGACTGAGCGCGGAGGCGCCAGCTCGCCGCTGGCCGCCCGCTACAACGTCCGGCCCGCGATGGTGCAACGCCCGGTCTACGCCGGTTAAGGCACAGAGGCCTGCCGGGTGCCTCCACGGCAGATTTCTAGCGGAAATACCTTAAGTGAGCCTGAGGGGTTAACATCATTCACAAAGTATGTATGATGCCTCCCATGGTGATTGTTGGTTTGTGCGACCTTCTTGCCAACGCCGTCCTCCGAGTCGGAGCGGGGGTCAACGTAACCAGCCCCCGGATGGTGCGGGATTGGTCCGGGTGCGGGACGTGGCCGGCATGATGGCGCTGACGCCGATGAGCCTAAATTCCGTCGCTGTCATCGGGGCTCACTGTGATGACATCGCCATCGGCGCTGGCGCCACATTGATGGAAATTGTGCGTGACAACCCCGGTGTCGTCGTTCACGCGCTCGTCTTGACGGGCGGCGGCACCGAGCGGGAGGTCGAAGAGAAGAACGCCTTCGCGGCGATATGCCCGACAACCGACGTCCGGTTGACGGTCGCCGATCTTCCGCATGGCCAGCTTCCTGAACATTGGCGAGCGGTGCAGCAGTGCATCGCCAAGTTCCGCCGCGAATGTGAACCAGACCTGGTGTTCGGTCCACAGCGCCACGACTACCACCAAGACCACCGTTTGGTCGCGGAGCTGATTCCCACTGAGTTCCGCGACCACCTCGTGCTTGGCTACGAGATTCTCAAATGGGAATCGGACTTGCTTAATCCAACGCTCTACCTACCGATTCCAGACGAAACGGCGCGCCAGAAGCCGACCTTGCTTGCCCGGTGCTATCCGTCTCAATCGGGTCGCGACTGCTTTGACGACGAGGTTTTCCTCGGCTTGATGAGAGTCCGTGGAGTGCAGTGCCGCGCTCGCTACGCCGAAGCCTTCACGGTGGAGAAGGCCATTTTGGATACCAAGACCGATTACTCGGTCAACTAGGCCAGTCATCACCGAGACGACGGAGGGACATCACCGTGCGAGTGCTGGCCGGAGGCAGCGGGGGCTACCCCGAGATGTTCCACGGCCGTGGGCAAAGCGGGCTCCAACGGATCGAGTTCCTGCTCACGGACGGGCGCGTCGATGAGCGCTTGGTTGTGGAAGGAGCGCTGCAGTGAGATACACGCCCACTGACGTCGCGGGGGTGATGATCATCGACATCGAACCGCAGCGCGACGATCGCGGTTTCGTCTCGGCTTCGTTCTGTTCGGATGAATTCGGCGCCAATGGGCTGACTTCGGCTGTCGCGCAGACGAACATCTCATACAACTACGCCCGCGGCACGCTGCGAGGTCTGCATCGTCAGGGACCTCCGCACGCCGAGGCCAAGTTGGTGCGCTGCACGCGCGGCGCAATTGTCGACGTTGCGGTCGACGTCCGGCCCGAGTCGCGCACCTACCGCCAGCACGTCATGGTGCAGCTCAGTGCTGACAACCGTCGGGCCCTGTTCTTACCGCCGTATGTCGCACATGGCTTTCAAACGTTGGCTGACAACACCGAAGTCCTCTGCCAGGTCAGCGATTCCTACGAACCTGCCAGTGAGCAGGGCTTCCGTTGGGATGACCCGAAATTCGGCATCGAATGGCCGCTGCCGGTCACCGTCATCTCCGAGGAGGACGCCAGCTGGCCGCTGTTGGTACGGGTCCCGAGCGTGGCGTCATGATGATGGGCGTCGACAAACTGCTGGCCGCGCGGGCGGCCCAGGCGCGACTAGCCCCGATAACCCGATTCGTCGGGATGTCATCGTCGGTGGTTTCGGTGGCAATCACCGCCCATTATCGAAGACCAGCGCGATGAAAGCCGTTGGCGCGGCTGGCGCTGGAGTGAGGTTGGTGCGCACGGAGCTGTTCGGCGTTGTGCGCGCGAGTTGGAGGTCGCACCGCCGTTGCGGCCGCCGAACCACAGCGATACTTCCGCTGTGGTTGCTGGCACCGACGACGGCAACCTTTGCTAAGGCGCTGCTGTTGTCGGGGGAGCATTTGGTCCTGGTTGGGGGTGCCGTCGTCGGCGCTTACCTGATGGCCAGTATGGCGATTGGTTCGGTCAATTGGTCGACGGCGGCCTCGCTGCGGCATAAGCAGATGATCGCGTGACTCGCGAGTTGAACCGGGCTTATCTGAAACGCCCGGGCCGCGGTGTGCCCCCGCCGCGGTCCGGGCCCCACCCGACTGTCCTGATGCACAACGGTCACACGTTGCTGTACAAGCGCGTGGTCAGCATGACCGAGCATTTGCGCGCGTCGCGGGTGTACGTCTACGAAAAGAGCGTTCGCGCATGGGTTGCGCCGTGACTCGTGGCACCCGAGGTAGTCAGCCCACGCCGGCGGTCGGGCTGCGATGCCGCTTGTGTGACTCGGACCTACTGCTGAGCGTCTTGGACCTTGGTGCGACTCCGCTGTGCGAAAAGTACCTCACTGTCGACGAACTCGATCTGCCCGAGCCAACGTTCCCGCTGCATCTGAGGCTCTGCGAGGACTGCCTGCTGTTGCAGCTACCCGCTCTGATCACACCCGCCGACACCTTCACGGAATACCAGCGTTTTTCGTCGTTTTCGGACAGCTGCGTGCAACGCGCGAGGGATTTTGTCGATCGAGCCGTCGATCAGCTTGAGCTTGGACCCGAATCGCTTGTGATCGAAGTCGGCAGTAATGATGGATATTTGCTGCAGTATGTCGTCGGCGCGGGTGTCCCGTGCCTGGGGATCGAGCCCTCCGCAAATGTCGGCGCCGTTGCACGTGACCGCGGTGTGCCGACGGTCTCGGCATTTCTCGACGAGCAATTGGCGCGAAGCGTTCGCGCAGAGCACGGCCCCGCGGACCTGGTAATCGCGAACAACGTTTACGCGAACGTACCTGAGCTGCTGGACTTTACCGAAGCGCTGCGCGCATTGGTCAAAGACGAGGGCTGGGTCACTATCGAGGTACACCATGCGTTGAACTTGGTGGTTCAAGGCCAGTTCGACACGATCTACCACGAACACTTCCAGTACTACACACTCCATTCGGCGACGCGCGCACTTGCCACCGCCGGGCTGGCTGTCGTCGACGTCGAACCCATTCCAACGCAAGGTGGTTCGATTCGCATCTGGGCTCGTCCCGCGCGAATCGCCGCACCAGCCAGTGAACGGGTCGTTGGCTTGTTGCGCGTGGAAAATGCCGCGGGTTTACATCGCGTCGACGGTTATCTGCAGCTGCGGCGGCGCACCGAGTCGCTGCGCCACAACCTGTTGCGGTTCTTGCTTCAGTGTCGTGGCGACGGCAAGCGTGTCGTCGGCTATGGTGCACAGGGAGAGGGCAACACCCTGCTCAATTACTGCGGGATCCGCAGCGATCTGCTCGAGTACATCGTCGACCGCGATCCATACAAACACGGCCGCTTCACGCCAGGTATGCGTATCCCGATTCGCGATCCAGGGCTTCTCACCATCGATCGACCAGACGTGGTGTTGGCGCTGCCCTGGGACCTGGAAAGCGAACTCACCGATCAGCTGAGCTACATCGCCGACTGGGGCGGTCAACTCGTCTTCCCGCTTCCGACCGTGCACTATGCTACGCCGTTGGCATCCAACGGCATTGGGATGGTGCTGTCATGAGGATCTGCCGGGGCGGTGGCGGCACGGATCTATCCCAGGCTGGGCCGATGAAAGCGGCTTCGACCGGATGCGAAAGCACGAAACGGTGACCGCGATGACCAAGGCCAGTATCCCACGCGATCACCGTGGTACCGCGAATGCACTTCGGGTGTTGTGGCTTTCGCCGTCGATGCGGCCGCTGGCGCGCGTGCAAGCTGAAGGGCTGCGCGGGCGGGGCATTGATGTGCTGTTGGTGACGACCGACCAACACCCGGAGTCGGACAGCGCCCGTGACTACGAGCTGGTCCTCGATCCGCGGTTCCGCACGGCGTCGACCTGGCCGGCGGCACTGGCGGCTGAGCGCCGCATTCGCGAACATCGGCCTGACATTGTGATCGCTGAACTGGTGCGCGATCCACGCTGGATCGCGCTGGCCGGACGGGCCCCGCGTATTCAGCTGGTGCACGACGAACGCCGCGATGACGGCCGGCATCGGCAAGCCTTGGCGCGCGCCCTATTCGACAGGTGGGGCGCCCGCTCGGCGGCTACCGTAACCTACAGCAATTACGCCGCAATAGCTGTTGCCACGCGGCGTGACGTGGTCGGCACCCAGGTGCATGTCGCGCCGCTTTGCAGCGACCTGGATCCGACGCTGGTTCCTCCGTTCGTCGGTCCAGACGGGCGGCACGATTTCGTGCTGGCTGGCCGGCTTAACGCGCACAAAAACATTGACGCTGTCCTCGAGGCCTGGCAGCGACATGTAGACGGAGACAAGTGGCGCGGCGACGAGCTGCTGCTGATCGGTGACGGGCCGCTTACTATCCGAACCCTGCCGGCCTACGTTCGTTGGCGTCCCGGCAGTTACCGGTATGCGGATGTCGTCACCACACTGGCCGCCGCCAAAGGCTCGGTCGCCCACTACCGCAGTGCTTCGCAAAGCGGCGTTCAGGTGCTGTCGATGCAGCTGGGGGTCATGCCAATCGCTTCCTCCGCCGGTGGCCTGGCTGAGTACCAGCCCCCGGGCTTTCCGCCGGTCGGGGTCGACGACGTCGCCGGGCTGGCTGCCGCGTTTGATGATCTGGCCGATCCGCTCACCGCGACCTTGCGTGGGGGAGCGGCGGCGCGTCACTACGCAGACTTCTTCGCCGTCGATCACGCCGTGGACGGCCTTGTGGATGTGCTCACCGAGGTGAGTCACCGAATCGGCAAGGCACCCGTATGAACATGATTGCCGACACCACCTCAAACCGGTTGCCGCCATTTGCAATTCATTATCGAACTGGAGGCTAGTGTGCAGATCGGGAAACGTCTCACACTACGATCCGATGGTCCATATCATGGACCACCGGACGGCGTCAGCCACCCCGCTCGCAACTGCTCGAGCCGCTGCGCCGTCCGAGTGCGGTAGATCTCGACGGCACGAAGCTTCACGTCCTCATAACCTCGAACGAGGTCAGGCAGCCCCGCGATCTCGGCGGCGGGCTCGACGGTCTGTGGTGACAGCCACTGCGCGACTTCGAGGATTGTGGCCCGATACTCGTCGACGAGTGTTCGCTCTAGCCGACGCATCCTGCTGTACCCGAAAATGTCCAGCCTGGTGCCGCGGACCCACCGCATCCCATAGAGCAGCCGGAGCCACGGATTGACCCACGATCCCAGGGCCAGCTTGTCCTTGAGACCCATGGCACGAAGCGATGGGGGGTGCAGTCGTATCTTGGCTGTCGCATCCTCACCGAACTCAGCGGCCAACTTCGAGCGGAAGGCCGGATCGACCGCCAAGCGCGCGACCTCGTATTCGTCCTTGTAGGCCATCAACCTGTGGAGGTAACGGGCTACCGCTTCAGTAACAATGGTCGTGCCGGCCGCGGCCGATTCCGCGACCCGGACCTGCTCCACAAAGTCCGTGTACTCCTTTGCGTAAGAGTCATTTTGGTACTCGACTAGGTCCCAAGCCCGCGATAGGACGATGCGCGCTAGTTCGCTCCCTTCGGGCGCCTGCACGGCGGCGGCGATCGCGCGCGCGGCGTGTGGTGGCGGCGGAGGTGAGGACGAAGACGTTCTCCGGGTAATCATTTCGCTGGCCGCCAGCGGGTCGCACACCACTTGACGGCCGCGACGAAACGCCTGCAGATTCGTCTCCACGGCCGCGCCGTTCAACGTAATCGCCTTTTCGATTGCCGCGGCGGTCAACGGAATGGCGCCGGCCTGATACGCCGCGCCGACCAGAATCATGTTGGCGTACTGCTCGTTGGCGAACAGCTCCCGGGCGATGTGTCCAGCGTCGAGGTAAACAGCGCGCCGGGTCGATTCATCGATACGGTCTCGGATGGTCCCCGCGTCGGGAAAGGAAACCGTGGTGTCGACAATCATCTGACCGGTGGGCACCGTCGTGGTCGACACGACTGCGACGGTCCGGTCGCGCGACGCCACCTTCAGGTTGGCCGAGTCGGTTCCGACCAGGCTGTCGCAGACGAGATAGAGATCGCAGGTTCTCTCGACCAGCTTCGACGACCGAAGCTGCGGGGCGACGGTGATTTTCAGATCAGAAATGACTGCGCCACCCTTTTGTGCCAGACCGGTTTGATCCAGCCCGCGAACGGACTTGCCGTCCAGCAATGCGGCGGTGGCCAGCATCTGGGAGACCGTGACGACACCGGTGCCACCCACGCCGAGTATGCGCATCGCGAAGCCATCGGAACTGGGCACGTTTTCGGGTTCGGGAAGCTGGCTCCCGGCCAAAGGCGGCGTGTGTGCCGTGACTCGTGCGTGTCCCGGGGTGACCGTCACAAAGGAGGGGCAATCGCCTTTTAGGCACGAATAGTCCAGATTGCATGATGACTGGTGAATCGCTGTCTTTCGGCCGAATTCGGTATCGATCGGATGGACGGAAAGGCAATTGGATTTCTCACCGCAGTCGCCGCAGCCTTCACAGATCCGTTCGTTGATCACTACTTTGGATGTCGGTGTCTCGATCTGTCCGCGTTTGCGCTTGCGCCGCTTTTCGGCCGCGCACTCCTGGTCGTGGATGAGGACGGTCGTGCCGGGCACTGCGGCGAGTTCCCGCTGCACCGCGATCATCTCGTCCCGGTCGCGGACCTGGACCTCTTTGGGCAGGTTTTGCGAACGGACACGGTTTAAGTCGTCCGTCGTGACGACGATCTTTGACACGCCTTCGGCGCATAGCAGCTGAGTGAGGCGTTGGAGAGTGAACGCGCCCACCGGATCTTGGCCGCCGGTCATCGCGACGGTCGAGTTGTACAGCAGCTTGTATGTGATGTTCTCACCCGATGCGACGGCTGCCCTGATCGCCAGGCTGCCCGAATGCGTGAATGTTCCATCGCCGATGTGCTGAATAAAGTGCTTTTCATCCGCGAATGGCGCCAGTCCCAACCATTGCGCCCCTTCGCCGCCCATCTGGGTCACTCCCATGACGTTGCCGACCAGCTTGTCATCCATGAGCATGGTCATGCCGTGGCACCCGATGCCTCCACCCACGATGCTGCCTTCGGGCACCCTCGTCGAGGAGTTGTGGGGACACCCCGAACAGAAATATGGGGTCCGGGTCAGCAGGGGAAGTTCGATACGCGCACGCTTGGATCGCTTCTGCCATTCCAGGACGGGTTCTATCGCGTACTCGTTGCCCAGTCTGCGCGCCAGAGCCGTTGCGACACTGTCGGTGTCGAGTTCTCCGGAGGCGCTCACCAAAACTTGTCCACTGGGATCGAGCTTGCCGATCACACGAGGCGGGTTCGCGCTGCCATACAGCAGGTCCTTGATCGCGGTCTCGACGAACGCGCGTTTCTCTTCGACGACGATGATTTCGTCGAGCCCGCGCGCGAATTTGCCGACTATCTCGGCATCGAGCGGATAGATCATGCCAACCTTGAGCAGACGAATACCGTAGTGGCCCAATCCGTTGTCACTGATGCCCAACATGGCCAGGGCTTCCCTGACGTCGAGGTAAGTCTTGCCAGCGGCAACTATCCCCAGACGATCTCGGCGTCCCTGCTGGACAATACGATTCAGTGAATTGGCTCGCGCATACTCGATTGCGCGCGGCAGCCTGTCGTCGATCTGGCTTTGCTCCAGTTGCAGCAGATTTCGGCCGATGAGCAGTGCGTCAGGTGTGTGGTGTGCCGCGCCGAGGCCGCCGAAGGTGGGCTCGACGCGCGTGGAGTCGAGTGCCACCGTCATGGATCCATCGGCGACCGCAGTGACAATCTTGAGGCCCGACCACAGCCCGGTGAACCGGGACAGATACGGCGCGTGCACGGCATGATCGAGCGCCTCTTGCGGATCGCAGGGATAAAGCGTGGGAATCATCAAGTCCGCCAACGCGAACTCGGATGCGCACGCCACCGTGGAAGACTTCGCGCCGGGATCGTCTCCGACCAGGGCGACAGCCCCGCCTAGCGGATCGGTGCCAATCAGGTTGGCGTGCCGAAGAGCATCGGATGCCCGGTCGAGTCCTGGAGATTTCCCGTACCAGTAGCCGGTGATACCCCGTGTTTTGAACCGGCCGGCTGAACCTGCCAACTGGGTCCCCATCACCGACGTCGCGGCCAGTTCCTCGTTGACAGCGGGGCGGTGCACGATGTCGAATCCGTCCAAGGGCCCCCGCTGCCGCGCGATTTCGAGGTCCAGCCCGGCCAGAGGTGAGCCCTCGTACCCGGCGACGAACGTGGCCGTGTGGCAGCCTCGTGTCCTGTCGAGAATTGCGCGGTCACGAAATGCCCGCACGAGCGCCTGGACCCCTGTCAGGTGGACGGTGCCGGCGGTGCGGACGTATCGATCGTCGAGGGAATAGCTACCGATGGGCTGCGGAGATGTCATCGTGGCCTCGCGGTGTGCTCGGAACAGTTGGTCTGCATATGTGAAACTTACAAGACTAACAGTTTGACATATCTGTGTAGGATGCCAGTTAGTATGCATGTTCCTTCTTGGGCGCATTGTCGGTATGGTCGCGCGAAGGCGCCGCCGTAACCACGACCCCTCAAGGGGCGACTTGCTTTCACTAGGAGCGACATGGGAACCTCGGCAGAGCGTGGAGACTTTCGCCAAATGACGGGCGATGAGCCGTATAGTTCGGGCATCGGGGTGCGGCCGACAACACCTGCGGACACCGCCGAGATCTGCGATCTGCTCGAGCACGGCTTCGGTATCGCGGCCGATGGCTGGCGCCGGCTCTGCACGACCAACTGGCTGGCGGACAAGCCGACCCGAGGCTTCGTTCTCACTGACGGCGGCAGGATCGTCGGCCATGTCGGCACGATCTACGTGCAGCGGGAGATCAACGGAAAGACCGGCATCGTCTGCAACTTTTCCGGCTTTTATATCGCGCCGGCCTATCGCGGTCGCGGCTTGGGGGCAACGCTCGTCGCGGCCGCCGTGCGCGACGAGCGCGTCACCTACACCTCCCACACCCCCGCCCCGGTGACACAACTGGTGCTAGAGGCCCTGGGGTTTGCGATCCTCGAGCGACACCTGTTGCTGTTCCCGCCGGGGCTCAATGCCGAAACCCTTTGGCGGTCGCGTGTCGACATCGATGTCAACGATCGGACGGTGCGTGCATCGCTCGGGCAGGCCGAGCGCCGGATCTACGATGACCACGCGCCCTATGACTGCCTGCACATGACCGCCCGCGATGCCGGCGGCACGGCCTATCTGGTGGTCAAGCGGCGTGTGGGCCTTGTGGCGTGGGCGGCCGGGATTCCGTTCTCCCAGATATTGTATTGCAGCGCGCCGGACGTGCTTGCGCGCAACCTCGAACGAATCAAGCTGGCGATCATGTGGCAACAGAAGACTTTCGGCATCGCGATGAACGAGCGTCTCTTTCCCAAGGCGCCGCGTGCGATCAGAAGGGAGGACATCGCCCAATACCGGTCGGCGGGATTCACCCCGAACGAACTCGACTTGCTGTACTCGGAGTTCGTACTGCTCGATATCTAACGGGGCTTCGCCCAGCCCGACGAGGCATGCCGTGGTCGCCCTGGGTTAGGAGGCTCCGGTCGGATGGGGTTGAGACCGTGATCGGTAGGGCGCTCGGCGAGTTGGTGATCGTCGGGATACCCCGGGGGCACTCCTGGCACGGACGGATTTGATCACAGCGAGTCGTTAAGGCGACGGTACCGAGGATCACAGCCACCCCGGGCGGAGATGTCATCGTGGCTCGCGGTGTGCTCGGAACAGTTGGTCTGCATACAAGACTAACAGTTTGACAAATGTTATTATAGGTCGCCAGTTAGTATGTATTCTCCTCTTTGAGCGCATTGTCGGTATGGTCGCACAAGGCGCCGCCGTAACCACGACCCCTCAGGGGGGCGACTTGCATTCACTAGGAGCGACATGGGACCTCGGCAGGGATCGACCCGGACACCGCCAGCAGTGAAGGGAAAGGATTCTCGGATGGACGACACCATCGAAAGCCTGCCCGCCGCCGATGCGCAGACGGCAAACACCCCGCGCCCGTCGGGCATCAGCGTGCGGCCGGCAACACCTGCGGATGGCGCCGAGATCTGCGATCTGCTCAAGCACTGCTTCGGTCGCAGCGGTGCCGCGGCCGATGGCTTTCCCCGGCTCTGCACGACCAACTGGCTGGCGGACAACCCGACCCGAGGCTTCGTTCTCACTGATGGCGGCAGGATCGTCGGCTATTGCGGCACGATCTACTCGCAGCGGGAGATCAACGGAAAGACCGGCATCGTCTGCAACTTCTCCTCCTATTGTGTCGCGCCGGCCTATCGCGGTCGCGGCTTGGCGGCAACCCTCGTCGCGGCCGCCGTGCGCGACGAGCACATCACCTACACCTCCCACACCCCCGCCCCGCCGACACAACGGGTGCTAGAGGACCTGGGGTTTGCAATCCTCGAGCGGCACGTGTTGCTCTTCCCGCCGGGGCTCAATGCCGAAACCCTTTGGCAGTCGCGTGTCGACATCGATGTCAACGATCGGACGGTGCGTGCATCGCTCGGGCAGGCCGAGCGCCGGATCTACGATGACCACGCGCCCTATGACTGCCTGCACATGACCGCCCGCGATGCCCGCGGCACGGCCTATCTGGTGGTCAAGCGGCGTCTGCCCCGTGTGGCGTGGTGGCAAAGGTTTCCGTTCTCCCAGATACTGTATTGCAGCGCGCCGGACGTGCTTGCGCGCAACCTCGAACGAATCAAGCTGGCGATCATGTGGCAACAGAAGACCTTCGGCATCGCGATGAACGAGCGTCTCTTTCCCAAGGCGCCGCGTGCGATCAGAAAGAAGGACATCGCCCAATACCGGTCGCCGGGATTCACCCCCAACGAACTCGACCTGCTGTACTCGGAGTTCGTACTGCTCGATATATAGCTATCTGGCGCCGCTGGCCGAACCGCGCTCCCCAGCGGCGCAAAAGCCAGTTCGCCCACAGGCTGACACATGCCGCGTGCGGTGCGTTGTTGCTGCCGAACTTAAAGTAAAGAAGCGACGACACGCCGGAGCGCTGGGCCCACCGGCAGGGCCGGGCGAGCGCGCCCGGCGGTGTCCTCTGGACGCACGACGGCCTATTGCCGGGGCTGACATGGCACGTCCATTTTGAGGCTGGGATGCGGCCGGTTGGTGCAAACTGATGATTCAGCCTTGGGTTCATTATATATCCTTATTGGATGATATATCGCTTTGAACAAACTTGTAGTAGAGTGGGCAGCGATGCATAGGATGCCCCTGATGGTGATGACCGGCATGGTGTTTGGTGAAGCGGTGTGGATGCGGCGATCGCCGGGGCGCCGATGAAGGCGCAACGCCGGTTCGGGTTGGCCCTGTCGTGGCCGCGGATCACCTCGGTGTTCCTCCTCGACGTCGCGGTGCTCATACCGGCCAGTCACTTGCCCGTCGCGTGGTGGGTGGGTGTGGCCGGTGCGGCGGTGGTGATGATCGCCGCGGTGCTCACCTACCGGGGAATCCCGCTGATCTCGGCGCTAGCCGGGTGGGCGTGGGATTGGTCATCCGCCCCGGAGGCGGCACTGGTCGCGGGAGATATACCTGCGATCACTCACCGGCGCCGCTTCGGCCGCGCCGTAGTCGGGATGTACGAGTACCGGGGCCAGCTGGTCGCGGTGATCGCCGTGGACGAGCCGGCGGACCCACCGGCCGGGCGGCACGGGCGGCGGGAGGCGAGGCCGGCTATTTTGCCGGTGGCGGCGGTGGCTGCGGGGCTGCGCCAGTTCGATGTGCGCCTGGACGCCATCGACATCGTCTCGATGCGAAAGCGAGACGTCGGCGAGGCCGCCGATCCGTCCGCCCCGCCAACCGCGGATGATCATCAGCCCGTAGATGTCCAGCACGGCACCTGGCTTGTGCTACGGATGGATCCGCAGCACAATGTCGCCGCGCTGGCGCTCCGCGATTCGCTGGCCTCGACGTTGGCGGCGACCGTCGAGCGGCTCGCCGACGATCTGGGCGGACCGGGCTTGACGGCCCGGCCGTTGACCGGCGATGAGCTCGCCGAGGTAGGCGCCGCGGTGTTGGCCGGTCTGCGACCGGGTTGGAGTCGGCCGGGGTGGGGTCGCCTCAAGCATCCCGACGGGTATGCGACCAGCTTCTGGGTGTCGCCGCGGTACATCACTTCCGAGACGCTGGACTGGTTGTGGCTGCACGATACCGATGCCACCGTGCTGACGATCCGACTCACCGCCGCCGACGGCGGTGCCGAGGTGTCGGCTTGGGTGCGCTATCACAGCCGGGGGCGGCTGGGTAAAGATGTGTGCGCCGGGCTGAATCGGCTCACCGGCCGCCAGTTGGCCGCGGTGCGGGCCAGTCTGCCGGCCCCAGTGAAGCGCCCACCGCTGGTGGTCCCGGCGCGGGCGCTGCGCGAGGACGAACAGCTCACACTGCGGGTGGGTCCAACAGAGGTGGGTGCGGCACCGCAACACTTGATGCGCCCGGCTGAGGCGAGCGATGACGCGCCGCGAGCAGCCGTGTTGGCGCCCGCAACTTGATCGTCGTACCGCTGACCGGCCATCCAGCACGCGGCAAACGACGCGAAAGCGATAAACACCGCATAGCCGCTAAAACACTGGCGTTCACAATCGGCGCCAATGTGACCACCGGCCGGGTTCCGCAGGTGGCGCGCCAAAATCGCCCCACGACACACACAAACTGGGGTCGTACGATCTGGGCCACGCAAGACACCGTTTCTTTATTAGGGACCACTTTGCGGCGTTCGGCTCGTGGCGGGCTGAAGTGATCCTCGCCGGGGCGAGCCCATCGAGGACGGCATCGAAGAACCGCAAGATGCGCCGAAGGCGGTAGCGCTCGACATCCGTGATGGGTCTCGATCCGCGAGCTGGTTCAGGAGCTGGGCAGGCGCATGGACGCTTACGGCTTACGGCTCAGTCGCAGCCGTCTTCACGGTCTGGTGGCGAGCCGGCTCCGTTAAGCCAAAACACAGCTTGGTTCAAGCTGTCAGAATTCGTCAGCTTCGTTCCGTCTTCCTGAATGTATTGAAGCTGAACCTCTGCCATGTAATCCCCGGCGGCCTGCAGGGTCGGGCTATTGAAAGCCACTCGATAACACTGGTCACGCATTACATACCATGCGACCGTCGCGTCGGAAGGTAACTCTTGCCGGACCCGCGGTAGAACCGCGGATCGGTCGCTTGTATGCATATTCAGGGCGTAGACCTGGATCCTTCCAGTGCCCTTGTCGTCCACCTCACTGTAGACAGCACCGCTAGCCGCCAGGTACTCCGGCAAGCTGGGATCATCACCGTAACCGTTGGTGTCCGCGGCGTTTGGCGTGTGCGAGTCGTCCCAGGCGGCCCGCGTAGCTCCAATGCCAGGAACTGACTCGCCTTGGACGGCTGAAGTTGCTGGCAGCGGCGCGACGGCTGATGTGCTTGCCGGTGTGCTCGGTGTGCTCCCCGGCGAGCGCGACGAACACCCCGCCGCCGCACTGACCAACACGCAGCCGACAGCGATCGCAACCCGCACTGACTGTGTGGTCACAAACGACATGCGCTTCTCCTCACGGACACGGACCGACCCGCAAAGCGACCGCAACCGCTGCGGTGACGTCCGGCCGCAGCGATCCCGGGCTGATCACGTACAAACGGATGATTCAGCTATAGGTCACTATACATACTCTTTGAATGATGCACATCATTCAACAAACTTATAGTATTCTAGTGGACGGCGATGGAGAGGATGCGCCGATGCTGCTGGTGACCGGCATGGTGTTTGGTGAAGCGGTGTGGATGCGGCGATCGCCGCGGCGCCAATGAAGGCGCAACGCCGGTTCGGGTTGGCCCTGTCGTGGCCGCGGATCACCTCGGCGTTCCTCCTCGACATCGTGGTGCTCATACTGGCCAGTCACTTGCCCGTCGCGTCCGGTCTCGCCCGGCAACCAAGAAATCTTCTAGAACCCGCTACATTCGGTTCGCCGCCCAACTGCCCAATGCGCGCTGGAATCCGACTTCACCCACCGGTGGCTCGCTAATCCGGAGTTTGACACGGGGTGAGGCGGCTGTGCCGTCTGAGTGAGTCGGTCTTCGAAGTCGACCGCGCTGATCATACGGAACCGTGACGGAGGGCAAGCGATCGGGATCTACCGCTGGCCGGCTCGTCGACGGTGAAATCGTCGAGGGTGAACCGGCCGGGCACGGCCGGGCGCAGCGGCTTGGGTTTGATCACGGTTTCGTGACCGGCGTCTCGATAGGCGGCGGGGGCAGCCCCGGTGCGGTCGATGACCATGGGGACGCTTTCATCGGGCGTCCGTTGGCTAGTCAAGCAACGTCGACCGTGGTGTGCCGTGAGGCTGATAGTGTGGCGGTACTTGTGCTGTGAGCGGTACCGCTGAGGATTGATTTCGGCTTGATGGCGTTTGTTTACGGTGGTTGGCTGCGACGCTCCTGCGGCAATCTGGGTGGGAAGAAATGCATTCTTGGTATGGTCGTGCTTCCTGTACACCGAGCGCGGCTTGGTGGCTACATCGTGACTCACTTGCCGACACTAAACGGGTCGCCCGACGACAACGGTATATAGCTGTGTGCCCTGGTTCATTCTATTATGTGTTGTCGGGTGAATTGTGGAGCGCCTGACGGTAGTCTTGCGCGCGCGGAATGCCGAGAAGACGATCCGTGCCGCGGTTTCTTCGGTTCTTAGAGGGCTTCCGCGCGATGGGAGGCTCGTAATTCTCAATGATGCGAGCAGCGACGCTACCGGCGAACTTCTGGCAGGTTTGGCTCGCGCCGACGGCCGCGTCGGCGTATTAACGTCCGATGTGCAACTAGGTCATGCCGGGGCCTTGAACGCATTGATCGACGCTGCCGATACCCCGCTTATTGCCAACATGGATGCGGATGATATCGCGCTTCCATGGCGGTTTCGCCATCAGATTGCTGCAATGTATCGAAGCAATCTTGATGCCGTATTCGCGACAGCAATTTTATTCGGTCGTTCTGGGATCAAATTCGGAGCTCCGCTCTCCATTGGACCGGCCGCGTCGCCATACGAGTTGCTGTTGCTCAATAAACTTGCGCTTCCGACACTTGTCGCTCGGCGAAGCGCCATTGTGGGCGCGGGATGCTGTCGTCGAGTGCCTGCCGAAGATTGGGATTTGTGGATCCGGATGGCTCTACGGGGCTCCCGCTTGGGTCGAATCGCCTTGCCGACTCTTTTGTATCGTCGCCATGCCGAACAGCTTTCGGCTACGAAGGTTTGGCAGAAAGAGCTTGTGCATGCAGTCGAGACCGCACAGGCTCACCAGGAACTTAGCCAACGACTCCTTGGATTCAGCGAAGCCGGCACGTACGCGGCTCTGACCGGGCCGGCCGCCGAGCCCGAAGAAGTGCGCGCAGCCATAAACCTTATTAAGGCAGTGCGGATGGCGGCGAACTCGTTTCCCTTTCGTGATCGTTTAGCGATGCGAGCGATGGCGCTGACGGCGATGCACAGGATCCGAGGCATCTACGGTACCGACTTATGACGCCGCTCAACGCGCGGCCCAGGACGGGCTAGGCGCCGAATTTGCCCGGGCGCGTCTCACGGAAACTCCCCACCTGAAGGCTGGTTTAGTGTGGCGGGCCTGCGCCTGATTGATAGGGTTAAAGGGAATCGCGCCAGATGCGATCGGATCGCCCCGGAGCCGTGATCGGCCCTGACTCGCTGCTCAACTCAACGCTTGTATCGCGTCAAACGTACGCTGGGCTACATAGACCAGGCCATCATCGTTTGGATGAAAGCCATCATCACTGATGTAGTGAGCTTTGTTGGCTTCGGTAATCCACGGTCCGCCAACGTCTGTTCCTTTTCCGGAGGAATCATAAACAGTTCCGGTCCGCGGCTCGATGAATGGCACCGTTCGTTGGACGCAAACTGCCCGTAGCGCTGGGTCGATCTGTGTGTATGGGGCACCGTTAACGCCAGTGGGGTCATAGATGCCGGTCACCACCACAGTTGGATGGGTAGGGAGGGCGTGAACCGCATCGATCAAGGCGGCAAGCGCAGTTGCCAGGTCCGATGGTGTGTGATCGGTGTCGTTGAAGTAGCTGGTAATGAATACGATGCTTGGGCTGAAAGGGGCGACCTCAGTGGGTACACGATTGATGTAGCTCGCGGAGGTGCCGTGGCCGTTCGCGAATAGCCCTGTGCCCCCACGGCCGTCATTCAAAACCTCGTGCCATCCGCACATTCCCGCCAGCTTGGTGGGCCACGAGTTCCGCGGACCATGCCCCCACGTAAGCGAGTCTCCGACGAACACCGCCCTCGGTTCACCTTGGCCCAGGCATGGCTTCGCTGCCGATGCATGAGGGCAGCACGCCAAGCCAACGAACAGCACAGAGCTGAGCAGCAACCCCCGGACCAAATACCCTAAGTTACCCTCGGCGCTGTAAATCATTTTTAAAGTATGTCATACTCCATGAAGGAGGGTGCACGGTATGCCACGTCGGAGATCGCTGCAGGTCGGCAAAGTCGTCGAACGAGTTGCGGCCACGTTTGCCGAGGATGCCGGAACTCGCCAGCAGCACTTCTGAACAGATCGGCAGCCGATTTATGACATCCGGATCGTCCGCAGGCCAAGCCAGTGACAGCGCGTCGGCGCTGCAGCTTGCGGTGGCGACGAGACCAGGTGGATCCTTACCCGCGCGCCCCGACAACGGAGCGATGTCCGCTGACGCGATAAAGCCAGACGTTAAACAGCAGAGACCGGCACAACCGGCCGCGAAATCGGTTCAGTTCCGGCCAGACATCGAAGGGCTGCGCGCTGTCGCTGTCGGCTTGGTCTTGCTCTTTCACGCCTACCGGCAGCCGTTCAGCGGCGGATTCGTCGGGGTTGACGTCTTCTTTGTCATCTCCGGGTTCTTGATCACGAGCTTGCTTCTGCGGGAGCAGACCAAGACTGGGCGGATCTCGATCGCCGGGTTTTACGCCCGACGCGTGCGGCGCATCCTCCCGGCTTCCACCCTCGTGGTGGTCGCCACCGTCTTCGCGACCTACTATCTCCTTGCATTCATCGCCGGCAAGCAGGCAGCCGCTGATGCCAAATGGACAGCTATCTTCGCGGCGAACATTCACTTCGGGCTCCTGGGAACCGACTATCTCGGGTCACAACTTCCGCCGTCGCCACTTCAACACATGTGGTCCCTGGGGGTTGAAGAACAGTTCTACGTCCTATGGCCGGGCCTGTTCTTGTTGATGGTGCTCATTGTTCGCGGACCCCGGCACCGCGCCGCGATGGCCGGGGTGTTGGGTGCGATTATCGCGACATCACTTGCGTGGTCGGTCGTCGAGACGATGTCGAACGCCACGTGGGCATACTTTTCGCCCCTCACGCGGGCATGGGAGCTGGCCCTGGGAGCCCTTGTCGCCCTGCTGGCACCGGTCATATCCAAATTACCGCAAGGCTTCTCCGAATTTATAGCCGTCGCGGGCGTGATTGGCATCGTGATCAGTGCGGTGCTGTTCACTCAAACCACTCCTTACCCAGGTTCGGCAGTGGCTCTGCCCGTGGTCAGCAGCGCGGCGCTAATCGCCGCTGGCTGCATTAGTAGCAGGACAATTGTCGGGCGGGCACTATCCATGCGGCCAATGCAGTGGGTCGGCGCTAGATCTTACTCCCTCTACCTTTGGCATTGGCCTGTCCTAATTCTTGCCCAGCAATACACCGAACATGACTTGGGCGGATGGCAAAGCACGGCCCTACTCGCGTTAGCGGTAGCGGCGTCCGCGTTGTCGTACTCGTTTTTGGAGAATCCGGTGCGGCGCGCTCGAGTGTTAAATTCGAGGACCGGACTGAGCCTGGCGATGGGCGCGGCCCTGATCGTGGCCACCATTCTCGTCGCTCAGTGGCAGATCGCCGAGCACTACGGCTCATGGAATCCATTCGAACAGGGAACCAGTGGAGATGTTTACAAATGATCGTGAGGACGTATTTGAAGAACGTTAGGACCGGACTGGCGGCGATCGCAGCTCTCGCTGCACTCGCGATGACGGCATGCTCGGCCGCCCCCGAGGAAGAATCATCCTCGTCCTCGTCGGGCGGCCGGTTCGACATCAGCAACGAGGCCGCGCGCGCGAAGTGCTCGTCAACAGCGCAGCCGAGCGCGCCACCCGCCGGAACCTATGCAACGACGGCTCAAGTCCTTGACGCGGTAAAAGCTGCTCAATGCCTTAAGGCGTTGCCAGAACCGGTCGCCACAGCACTCAACAACGAAGATCCCGCTGGCGGCCAGAATAGGTTCGACTGCAGCACGAATTTCGACGAAACACAGTTGAGATACAACAACTACGGGGAATGCACTCTTGGTGATCAGAACGGCACCAAGCTAATGGTGGTGTATGGCGATTCACGCGCCCACATGTGGGGTGCGACACTAGAAGGCGTTGCTGCTCAGCATGGTTGGAAACTAAAAGTGTTCAGCAAGGGCGGGTGCCCGGTCCAAGACCTCAATTTCCGTGACGACCAAACCAAGACGCCATTCACCGCATGCGACGACTGGCACGCAAGAACACCGGCCGTAATCAAGGCTTTGCATCCAGATCTAGTACTCGTCACAAGCATTCCGTGGGGCACACTCGCTGACAGCAACCCCGACGACGAGTTCCCTTGGTACGCCCACATCCTTGGATGGCTCGGCGAACACCTACTAGGCCACGGCAAAAACGGTAGCGAGCCGACACCCCGCCAGTGGCAGGACGGCTGGACCCGGACAATGGGCAATCTAGCTCAGCCTGGCACGAAGTTGGCGATGATCGGCTCTATCGCACAATGGGGAAACGCACAACCATCCTGTCTCGCCAAACATCAATCTAACATTCAGGCGTGCAGTGATGCAGTGGACAAGGTATTGGACTACGGCAACGGTGAAACCAACGGCCATCAGGCTCTTGATGCCGAGAAAGCAGCTGCAGCGGGCGCTGGAGCGCTGTACATATCCACGGTTCCGTGGGTGTGCGCCAGCCGTTGTGAGCCCGTCATCGCCGGCATGCGAGCATTCGAAACGGGCTTCCACTTGAGTCAGCACTACGCCGTGTATTTGACCGGCGCGCTTGGTGAGGCACTGCAGCCTCTGGTCTCCTGACATGAGTGTGATCGTTGCTGCGGTGTTTTGATGCCGTAGTGGAGTTTGAGGTTGGTGCCGGGGTATCGGGTTTGGGTGGCGGTGAGGTCGTGGCAGAGGCCGGTGATGGCGCGGGTGCGGCGGGGCGCGGTGGTGGGGTCGAGCAGCCCGTGCAGTGTGTAGCCATCGATGTGGATGTCGCCGGCGTAGCCGCATGACTTTGCGCAGCAGGACGCGGGCTTGGTCGTGGGCGCGGGCGTAGTGTTCGCGCAGCAGGCGAGCGAGGGCGGTTTCGGCGGTGTAGGCGGCCATGCGGATGGCGTGGGTGATGAGTTTGGTTTGCTCGTCGAGCAGCCGCGCGGGGTCCAGCTAATCCAGAGGCTTGCGAAGGATGCTGATGAGATCGCGGTGCGCGCGGTCGGTCGGCCGGATGAATGTCTCGACCGGTGTCGCCTTCCACTCGTCGTAGGGCTGGCCGCAATATTTGGCCAAGTCGTCCCACTCGTCGCCCAGCGCGGCCTACGCGTGATCGCGACCCCATTCCTGACGATTCCACGCAATCGACGGCATCCGATTCGTCTCCTCGGATGATTCCGACAATATGGCCGAAACATGCGCTAACGCGGGGTGTCGCGCACCGCGCCTACCGCGATGCCGCGAGGGTTATCGCCGATCACCGGAGTGGTCGCGACGGTTCGCAGAGCGTCGGTGTCGATCACCGACACCGTGCCCGAGTACATGTTGGCGACGTAGAGGCGACGCCAGTCGGGGGCCGCGGCCATGCTGCTCGGGGCTGCGCCGGTCTCGATCTCGGCGATCACGTGCAGTGTTCGCGTGTCGATGACTGAGACATCGGCGGAATTCTGGTTGGCGACGAAAACGTGCTGTCCGTCAGGGCTGACGGCCAGCGCGCACGGGTACTGGCCGACCTCGATCGGTTCGCCGACCTGCTCGGTGGTGGCGGTGTCGATCACCGTGACGGTGTCTTTGTAGACGTTGGTTACGTATGCTCGTGCGCCATTGGGGCTTAGCGCAACCTGGGTGGGGGCGTCGCCAGCCGGGATGGGATCATCGATCACCTCCCAGGCACGCGTGTCGATCACCCGCACGTCTTTCTGGTACTGGCTCGTGGCATAGAGTTGCGCGCCATCAGCGGTGATGCCCAGGCCGCCGGGCGCATCCCCGGTCCGGAGCGGGCCGCCCACCGTCCGCAGGGTGCCGGTGTCATAGGCGCGGACATCGTGAGACCCGCTAGTGACATAGAGGCGCCGCCCGTCGGGACTGACGACGACGCCGAACGGGTAGTGGCCGACCGGGATGGGCTGACCAATCCGGCGATGGCTCCTGGTGTCAATCACGGTGAGGTTGTCGTCGGTCGGGCTCAGCACGTAGGCGCGGCGGCCGTCGGGGGTAATTGCGATGTCCGACGGAAATGCACCGACACCGATCGGGGCGCCCACCGGGGCCATGGTCGCGGTGTCGATCATCTGCACATCGCTAGTTCGGGCGTTGACCACGTAGATGTATAGCCCGGGAGGCGAGGGCTCGGAGGACGGCGTGTGATCGGGGGAACACGCGGCGACCGCCGCGGCGATGATTGCGACGGCCAATCGGGTGGCGGCGCGGGTCAGATGGGGTGCCGACGCGGCCCGTCGGGCAAAACTAGGCATCACGGCCCGACCTCGCGTGTCGACGGGCGTGCTCAAGGTTGGTCAGCGAACCGGTGGCCAGGTTGTCCAGGCCGACGACCTGGTGTCCGTCCTGCAGCAGTCGGTCGACCAGGGTGGAACCGAGGAATCCGGCGGCGCCGGTGACAAGGGTGTGCATGATCAGCTCGCTCCAATGCGATCGTGGCTGGTGGGTTCTCCTCGCTAGACGTCGATGACGCCGCGGCTGGATCCGGGTCCGCGTGCGCGCCGGTAGCACCGCCACACGGCGGTGCGCCACCGCTGCCGACAGGGGGCCACGCGAGCACCGCGGCCCGCGAGCCAGTCACGCATCTGCTCGTCGCTGGTATCGCTGCGGACAGTCAGCCGGGCCAGAGAGAAGACGTCGTCGGATTCGGAGCTAAGCGCGTTTATCACAGCGCATGCCGAGTGGTACCCGGCCGCCTCGACTGCCCGGCGGAGTCGGGCCGTGTGGAACCCGTGTGGGTAGGCGAAGCTGTGCACCGGCGCCGCGAGCGTGTCCTCGAGCAGATCTTTGCAGCGGCGAATTTCGTCGGCGGCCGCCTGGGGGCGCATGATGTCCAGCGCCGGGTGGGTATGGGTGTGGCCGCCGATCTCGACGCCCAGCTCGGCAAGTTCGGGAAGTTGCGACCAGTCCAGCATGGGGGCCGGTGGTATAGCCATGTCGGCGGCGGGGCCGCCGCCACCACGCAATGCTCCGGTGGTGACATAGAGGCTGGAAGGCAGCCGGCGGTGAGCCAAAACCCTTGCGGCGCTTTCGAAGTCGGAAAAGCCGTCATCGAAGGTGATCGCCACGGGCCGCTCAGGCAGCGGGGTGAGGCCGCGCAGCGCAGCACCTAGCTGCGAGATTGTCATCGCGTCCAGCCCGCTCTCGATCATCAGGTCTACGTGACGGGCGAAGGCGGCCGGGGTCACCGTGTACGGGGCGATCCAGCCGGGCGGGTTCTCCGATACCGAGTGGTAGAGCAGGATCGGGATGACTGTCATTGCCGCGCCCCCGCTTTCCTTTGCAGAACGGCGGCACGGGCGCGAATCCTGATGTTGCCCGCGAGCACCCCCGCTTTCCGGTGCAGAACGGCGACGCGGGTGCCGCGAATCTTAATGTTGCCCGCGAGAACGGCTATTGAGGTGATCGCGGCGAGCACCACGAGCTGCAGCGTCATCGAGTTGTTACGCGCCACCGTCGCGGCAACGCTGACCAGGACCGCCAGCGACATGCTGAGCGTCACGGTAAGCACGCAGCGTTCGATTGTGTCGCGGCTGACCAGGCGCGAGATCGCCAATCCCGGGCAGGTCAGCATGAAACCGAACGCGGCAACGATTCGGGCCGGGTTACCGGGCGGCAGCTGCGCGGCGACCAGCGTGAGCCATCCTGATGCGCCCAGCAGCAGCTCCCCGACCGGAACCCGGGCAAGGTGGTCAAGGAGGGCGTGGCCGGGGTGCCGGCAACTGTCGGGCAAAATGGTCTGCGTCATCTCTGGGCCTCCTGTGGTGGTAGGGCCAACGTGATCACCATGGCTTCGGGGTTGCGGTAGATCATCCTGAAGTACGGTGAAGTCGTCAGGGCAAGCTGGATGTGTTTCATGCCTTGCGTCCTACAGACGCTGCTAGCGCAGGACCCATGTTCGACGATGCGCGGGAAGGCGCCTTCCATCTCGGTGTCGAAGATCTGGCTGCGTGTGATGACCAGATAGGCATGGTGATGGGTTGCCATCAAGTCATGAAGCCGCCCGACGGGGTCGTTGACGATGGCCCGCCGTTGCTCAGGCGTGAGCGTCGCGATCCGCTCGTAGTCGTAGAACTCGAAATTGGTGAAACCCCACGGGAAATCGCCGGTTTCGCCGACGATGAGCGAGCCACGGGGGGCGATGCCGAAGACGAACCGGGCTGCGTCGATCTCGTTGCGAGTGAACAAGTTGGCCTGTTCCTTGCCGTAGTAGCCGGCGACGAACCCGGGGACCAGTGCCAACAGCACCACCGGCAGGGCCATCCGCGCCAATCTGCTCTGCCCACGGGTGTGGTGGGAAAAGAATACGCTGGCCGCGCAGAACGCCACGAACGGCAACGTGAATTCGTATACGCGGAAGATCATTTCGCTGCCGTAGTCGTTGGTCGCGAACATTGGCAGCGGCGCGAGAGCCAGCGCCGCGATCACGGGTTCGCGGTGGCGACGCCAACGGTGGGCGAAACCGACGATCCCCAGGGCCCAGACCGCGGCGCTGTGCGCGCGGTCGATGTGGGCGATCACGACCATGCTGGGGCTGACGGCGGAAAGGTTGACGAACCCCGACTTGGCATTGTGGCCGAGCCTGCCGATCGAGCCGGTGTACTCGGCGTGGTGTTCTACAATCCACGGCCAGGCGAACGAAAAATCCCATCCGGCCCCAAGCGCGATGGCGGCGATCAGCAACACTTTTACCCGGTATCGGCAGCACGCCAGCGCCGTGAGCGCGACTATGATCATGATCGGGCTGAGTTGGTGTGTCGGCGCGACCGCGGCGACGAGCACCACCGCGGTAGCGATGATCACCGCGCGACGCCGCCGGTCAACGGCATCGCCCCGGGGACCGGGCGCAAGATATCGGAGGCACAACGCGATCAGCGTCAGATAGGAGAAGTAGCCGAATGTCTGCGGCGCGAAGTAGTCCTGACCGACCCAAGAGCCCAGGATGAAGATGACCACGGCGGACCAAATCAGCCGACGGTCGGTTGTGAAGGATCGAAAGATCAGCCACAGCGGTGCGAGCATCGCAAGGTTGACCAGCGGCGGCGCCCAGGCTGCGTAGCCCAGCGCCGAGTGCAGACCGGCGCCCTTGACCAGTGCCGCGTTGAAAGTGAAAAAACCGGGCCAGTTTTGATAGGCGTCGAGTTCAATGATGGTCCGGTCGACGCCAGCGTGGTGCATGAAGAAGTCGGTCATTCCGATGTGCTTCCATGCCCAGCAATACCGCAACGTCTCGTACCGCACGCTCGGGGTGGCGTGCAGGATCGCGATCAGCACGACCGGGTGCGCGGCGAGCAGCGCCGTGCGGTTTTCGCCGCGCAGAACCGCGGCGGCGAAACCGACCAGTACCACCGCCACCGCAATCCAGAATGTCGCCGGTAGCAGCGGGATCAGCCCGTAGTCGCCGATGCGGTCCAATCGGATCCGGGGCAGCGAAACCAGCCACAACACAACGGCAACGAGGAGACCGAAGGCTGCGATCCGCTCGCTCGGCTCGAACGGCGGAGGTCTCAGTTTCGCGAATCTCCCCGGGTTCGGGGCGGCCGTCGCCGCGGGAGCGAGTACCCGCCCGACCGCGTACCCGAACGCGGTAACAAAGACGCCGACCAGCAGGGCGCCCATGGTGGCCAGCGAACGCAGTTGGCCACGCACGGCCTGGACCAGGTAACGCGCGATGCCACGGGGAATCGTCGAGCGCAGATACGACTTCTCGGCCGCCAAAGCCCGAGACGCCCCCGCAAGCCTACTCACTGTCGCTTTGGAAAGGCCCTCGGAGTAGCAGCGTGATACGAAGTACGACCAGGTGGCCCGCGAGCCCGGCACCCGGTGGCGTACCAGCGCCCCCGGCTCATACAAGTGCAGCCCGTTGGGATTATCCCGCTGGACCCGGATGCACAGCTCGGTTTCTTCACAGCCCAGTGGCTGCGTACCGATGCGGCCTAGCGAGGTGGCGAAGCCGCCGGACACCAGGAGAACGTCGCGGCGCAGCGACATGTTGGCCCCGATGAAATTGCGCACCGGTGCTCGCCCGGACGGCAGGCCGCGATAGCTGCATCCGACGACCCAGTCGAATTCCACCGGGAACCAACCGGGTCGCCCCGAGCGCCAGTCCGGCACCACCCGACCACCGACACCCAGCACAGCAGGATCGCTGTAGGGTGCGAGCAGCACTGCCAGCCAGTCCGGCGCTGCGGCGGCATCGTCGTCGAGAAATGCGACGATATCCCCGCTGGCGGTGGCAATGCCGGTGTTGCGCGCACCGGAAAGCCCCTTCGCATAGCGGTTTGCGGATACGGTCACACCGTCCAGCTCCCGGGCGGCGCGCGCCTGCAACCCGGGACAGTAGTCGATCACCAGCACGATGTCGGCGACCGGGATACTCTGACTCCGCACCGACGCGACGGCGTCCACCAGTTGGTCCCAACGGTCTTCGGTGTAGGCGCAAATTACCACCGACACGGTGAGCTGGGTGAGCGCCCCATCGGCGCGTCCTGGGTCCTGCTCGTTGTGTCCGACCGACATCGCAGTCATCGGCGCACCGTCGCTGTGTCGTCCCTCCCGCTGCCGCATGCGGGTCCGGCGGCGACGGTGCGGAGCACCGGAGCGAAGTCGGCGGCCCACCAAATGGGATGAGTGCGGAAGGTGCCGCACTTGCGCCACAGGTCGGCGATGTGGTGCAGCCAGGCCGGCAAGATCGCGGTGCACTCATCGAGACCCTCGCCGCGCTCCTCTTGGCCACAGCCCGCGTTCGACAGCGCATGCGCGGCGTGCACGTCCCGATTCGACAGGCCACCGGCCCGCAGCGGCGGCGTCACCACGGCCCCCAGTTCAGCCCGCTGGACTATGCGGCCAGCGGTCAGGGCCATGAGGTGTTCGTCAATCAGGGCCGGCCGCCCCAGCCGCGCCCCACCCCGGTCCACGATGCCGGTGACCGGGCCGCCGGCCCCAGCCAACCGAACATTACCGAGGATGTAGTCCCCGTGGGTCCAATTCACCAGCGTTCGCCGCCCGGCCAAGGCCTCCGGCGTGTCCGTACCCACGCCGCCGCCCGGTCGGCGAACCGCCGCACCCGCAGGGCAGTGAACAGGCGAAGGACGATGATTGGGATCGGCATGTGCAGCGCGACGCCGTTCCGTGCACGGGCAGTCGAAGTGATCGCATGCGAATCGACGCTGAGCCACAGGTCGCGTCGAATCAGCAAGAACCCGGCCAGCACGCACTGGGTGATCAGCCATGCCCACCCTGGCCCGGATGGGCCGATCACGTGCATCAGCAGCCAGGTCAGGGACAGCACCAGCGCGCACATAGCGGCCTGGATCGACACCAGGAATCTGAGGCGGCGTTGCACCCGCGCAGAGCTGATCGCGACCGCAAACAGCAAGTGCGGCAGGGTCGCCAGAGCCAGAAGCCGCAGCGTTTCGGTGGCCGAGCGATAGCCGGCGCCGAAGACGCCGAGCAGTACGGGGGCCGCCAGCATGATCAACATCACCACCGGTACCTGCAGTTTCGCGGTGTGTGCGACGACGTGGCGCACGCTGTGGGCGAGGCGCGCAGGATCGCGCGCGGTTTCGGCCACCAGCGAGGTGCCCATGCTGATGTTGATGAGATGCAGAGAGTACGCGATCATAAACGCGATGCCGAAGTAGGCGGCTTGCTCGGCGCCAAAAGCGCCGAGGACCATGATCGGCAGCAGTTGTGCCGCCGCGATATGGCAGACAGTGCCGCCGTAGTCGGCCGCCACGAACCGCGCGAGCTGGCGCACCGGCGGCAGCGTCTCGGTCGGCGCGCCGCGTTCGCGGCGTTGATGACCCCGAATAGCCCACCCGAACAAGTAGACCCCCACGGCCGTGTCCACAGCGCCTAACGCCAGGACCCACGCGGCGAAGATGCCGAGCGAGGGCATGACTCCGGCGAGCACGCCGACCAGCGCCAGCTTGATGACCGAGACCGCCAAGTTTTTCACTGGTACCACGGCCGCCCGGCGCAGCGCCACCAGAACGCCGTCCTGGATGACGGACACCGGGTAAGCGGCGACGGCTACGATGAACATCGCCGTGGCCAGGGGGCCGTGGAGGAACTTCGAGCTCGGCGAGATTATCGGCACCGCCACCACGCAGCCGATGCCAACCAGTAGGGCGAGGCAGCCGCACACCAGGTGGGCGCCCGCGACCAGCCGCCGGACCTGCTGGCCAGCGGACGGAACAAAGCGCACCATCGCGCTGCCCAAGTTGACCTCCGCGACCTCCGACGCGAGCCTCATCAGCGAAATCGCCGCCGTACTGCAGCCCACGACGACTGGGTCGTATTTCCAGGCGGCGACCGTCCAGAAAAACAACCCCACCACCGCGGTCGATCCGGAGTTGAATGCCAGTAGATACCCGTTGCGCAACAACGGGTTACGCAACACACCGAGAATTCCCCGCGGTGGCGCCGACGGCGATGAGGCCGCAGGTCCGGAGCGGACGAGGAGGTCGGAGCTCACTCGGCGTACCCGGTCGTCGTGCGAGTCGACCGCGCCTCCAACGGTGATCACCGTGCGCGCCGCGGTCGTGGCGCCGTCAATTATCACGCTTCGCCGCTCGATGCGCACGCAACCTGCTCACCGCATATGCGGCCGGCCCGAAAACCAAGCCCCGCTTCTCCAGGCGAGCCAGCGCGCTCGGCAAGCCATCGTAGCGTTGGTGGTTGCGGGCCGATTTGCGGTTGAATGCGTAGGCGATGCCCGCCGGCAGCCGGCGCAGCAATGCGCCCCACATCCTGGGCTCGTGCACCAGTGCGCTGGTCAGGTATGCGCCCAGCCCGACGCCATAGCCGAACGCTTGGTTGTGCAGCGCCGCCATCTCGCGGTGATGGCGATGCCACACGACGGCGCTGGGCTGGTAAACGAGTCGTTGTCCGGAAACCACCACGCGGAAAAACGCCGCCAGGTCATCTCCTCCGCGCGCGAACGTTCCGGCGCCAATGGCGGAGTCGAAGCCGCCGAGCCGACGCAGTACCTCGACGTCGAAAGCCATATTGGCTCCCGAACCGAGTCGCCCCGGGGTGAATGGGAACAGCGGGTCCTGCGGCCGGTGTGAATCGGTGTCGACGATCCGCTGCTTGAAACCCTTGTCAAAGCCGCCGTGGCGCTCCAGCAGCAACTGGGCCGGTGTATCCAGCTGTGCGGGCAAGATCAAGCCGGTGACGCACCCCACCTGGCTTGTCGCGGCGAACCCCTCGGCGATTCCCGTCAGCCAATGCCGGTCGACGACCACGTCGTCGTCGACGAAGGCCACGATCTGGCCCTGTGCCTGCGCGAGGCCGCAGTTGTGCGCCGCTGCCAGCCCGCGCCGATTCTCGCGGACGTAGCGCACCAGCGGCGCGAACCGATCTGCGATAAGGTCCGCGGTCCGCGAAGTCTGAGGATCGTTGTCGACAACGACAATCTCGAAGTCCACATACTCCATCGACAGCAGGGAGTCCAGGCAGACCCATAAACTGTCGGGCCGTTCGCGGGTGGCGACGACGACGGTGATGGGTGGCGCGTCGGCCAGTACCGCCCGGCGCCGGCGTATGCATCGAGGCAGGGCGCCGTGGCCCGCGATTAGGTCGTCGGGTTCGCGGGCCGGCGGCAGCCCATCGGCGGCAAGGTGCGAATCGATCGCGTCACGCAGCGCCGACCAGACTGTTGCCGAATGCGTCCGCCAATGATGGTTCGCGTTCCCGTCGAGCACGACAACGCCGAGTGGGTGACCGTGCAGCCGGACCAGCGCGAGGATTTTCTGTGTGTCGGCCGTTGCGTTCTCGGGCCAGAGCGTGTCGCCGGGTGCGCTGAGTTCGATGTCGGTGCGCTCGATCGGCAGGTCGGCCAGGTCGAGCAGCCGCGCGGACGGAAGCGGCTGCGCTGGCGCGGCTGGGCGTGCAGTGCTCGTCATGCTGTCAGCTCCGTCGGCACGGCCGGCGGTCGCCCTGCAGCCTGTCGCACCGCTTGGTAGAGGTGCCCGGAAACGCCGTCGCGGTGATGGCGCAGCACGGTTCGTAGGACGCGGATGCCGTCGCGGATGGCATGAAGGTTCGACGCACCGCTGCGACGGGGCAGCTCGAGGCTGGGAACC
>NZ_DATMLH010000024.1:0-17787 GCF_035570115.1 Mycobacterium sp. | reverse complement strand
GCATGGATGACCGGTTTGCGTGTCATCGACCACCACGACTGTGCCCGCATCGTCGATAACTTCCTCGCCGGCAACCGACGCGCCGACGCCACTGCATCATCCCAGGACACCTAGCCGCAGCGCGGCGCAGCTTTTTTCACGAGCACGCCTTCACGACCACATCGTGAGCTGACCAGCGGCAAGCGTCCTCATGCAGGGTCAGCGGATCGATCCGAAATCGTCGACGCTGACTCCTTGCGCACGCACCCGCGACCGCCTGACCGTGCTCTGAGCCCTATTTGTCGACCGGACCGAAGGCTGGCGCCGCCTGCCTGACCCGGGCGGCGGCCACAACGATCCCGAGAATCGGCGACCCGCCTTGACAGATGCGATACCATAAGTATCGTAGCGATACGCTCGGTGTCAAACTCTATGGAGCGTCGAAGGGGCCATTATGTTCAGCCAGACCGCGTTACCACACACCAAGCCTGTTCCTTGGTCGATCGACGTCACCCCCGTTGTCTCGGCTTTGCACCGCGGATCCCTCGCTGTAGGAGTGCTTCGCCCCACTCGGAGGTCCGGTCGAGCCGCTTCGGAAAGCTATTTCGAGATCGGCCTCATGAAGCGCGAACTATATAAATTGTGAGTGCGCGCAGGACACCGCGCGCCTCGGCCCCCGGGGGTTCGGGCGGCCCACCGACGAAGTAGTCGCCGACGCGCTGGGTGAGCAGCTAGGCGTCCTGGGATGATGCAGTGGCGTCGGCGCGTCGGTTGCCGGCGAGGAAGTTATCGACGATGCGGGCACAGTCGTGGTGGTCGATGACACGCAATCCGCTCATCCATGCGAACTGCAGCGGCCCCGAGAGTTGGCACACGGCAAGCTCGAGGTCTAACTCGTCGAGTTGGTCGTGGGCTTCGGGACTTTGCAGGATGGCCTCCAGCGGTTGGATGGCGTGGTCGACGACGCGTGCCTGCAGTGCGCTGCTGGGTGTTGGGCAGCCCTGCTCGTCGGCGGCATCGTCGGTATTAGACCGCAGCGCCAGCCAGGCCAGAGTCGTCAGGTACAGCGGCGCCTCTTTGTACAGCGTTGCTTGGCGGTACACCAGTTCGACAAGCCGGTCACGCAACGACCCCGTTGACGGCGGCTGTGTGATCGGCGGGAGGAGCCGTTCGAGGGTGGCGGCTAGCAGATCAGACGAGCAGCCGAAGTGGCGATAAAGAGTGGTGCGGGCAACCCGGGACTGTTTCGTGACCGCATCGATCGTGACGGCTTCGATACCCCCTTCACGCAGCAGATCGGCCGCCGCGTCCAGAAGGCGGGTCCGTGAGCGCACCCAGCGCGGATCGACTTCCTCATCGATATCGGCCGGCAATTGCGCGTCCACCTCAGTCATCGCAGACCACCTCACGACCGTAGTACTGACGATATCGTATCGCAACTGTCAAACCTCCATCCGGGCTTCGCTGATAGTGCTGGCTCGGGCAAACGCTGTCCAAGCCAAACCCTGGCTGGGCAATGCTCGCGCCTCTTGTCTGGCGCGGCCGCTGGCCACTGCGACGTCGGAGGAACGGGGTGCATCTTTGACCGTTTCGATACTAGGAATATCGTAGCGATACTTTACGTTCTTGTAGGTAACTCAGGTTGATCGGAGGAACGTGATGTTGAACCAGGCTTCGTTGCCGCGCACAGATCCATTGAACGACGTCGCCCAGGCTGTCGCTGCGTTGCGCCGCGGGTTGCTGACTTTAACGGGGCGCGTACACCCAACTCGTAGGTTCGCTCCAGCTCATCCCGAAGGCTATTTCGGGAGCTATTTAGAGGTCGGTCTCATGAAACGTGAACTGCATCGACTCTAACTGTCGCGGACCCGCGTGGGTCGGATCGATCACCACAGGTAGGACTCGATAACGACTGGGCGGCCATGGGCAACGCGTTTTCCATGACCAACCGAGGTGGATCTATCCCGTGGTGACATAGTCGCTGACTACACAGGACCGTGTGCGCGAGCGGTCAAGAAACCGAGCCTCGTCGGCGGCGACTCGCTCACCAGCATCTCCCGCGGTCACCGCGTCGATCCAGGATTCAAACGCCGCCCGGTCAGCGAACACCTGCTCGGTCACCACATCGAAGTCGATACCAGTCTCTCCGATGTTCAGCGCGTCACCGCGCTGCAGGTAGTGCCGTTTGTAGACCTCAGGTGGGGGCGCCAGGCTCAAGATCAGTGGCACGTGGTGATTCTCGTAATACTCGACGAACTCCTCGATGGCCATACCGTCGCGTTTGACGAGATAGCTCAGAATTTTCAACACAACGCTTCCTCCGCAAAAGGGTGGCGAGGGCTCTGCAAATTAATCTGGGGAACTCCCCACTTACGCAGAGCTACTATAACTGGGGGATTCCCCGATTAGCAAGCCGTCAGTGAGGACCGTTCGCGATGCCGCAGCCGCCGCCGACAAGCGCCGCTCGCTTCGGGCTAGACCAGCTCGTTCATCCGCCGATGCGTGCTGACGCCCGCCGCAACTACGACGCGCTCCTAGCGGCCGCCGACGAGCTGTTTACCACGCACGGCCCAGACGTCGCCTTAGACGAGATCGCCCGTCGCGCCGGGGTGGGCAACGCCACCCTCTACCGCCACTTTCCCGACCGCCGCGACCTGTTGGTCGCCGTCTGCGTGGGCGAAGTGGAAGCGCTCTGCATTCTCGGCGAAGGACTCGAAGCCGACCCTGATCCAGGCCGGGCACTCGCCCGCTGGCTGCGCGCCTATATCGAGCACGTCAGCGCCAAGCACGGCCTGGCGGCGGCGTTCGCCACCGGTCGTCGCGACGACTCCGAACTAGTCGCGGCGTGCCAGGCGGCGGTTGAAGCGATCGGCACGTCATTACTGCAGCGGGCGAAAGACGACGGCCCCGTACGCATTGACGTCAACCTCCCCGACGTCATCACCCTCGTCAACGCCATCGCCATGGCCGCCGAAACCACCGACGACCCCGCAGCAGACCGATTGCTGGCGATAGTCCTCGCCGGCATCACCCAACCAGGCAGAGGCCGAATCGATCCGCACACAAAAGCTAGACGCCGGTAGCCGGAGTCATAACCAACGCAGCGATCGACGGGTCAAGATTCGGCCGGACACAAGGGGTCACAATTCGACCGCTATTGACACGCGGCGACAATGCTGCCTGCACAAGACTTGCGGTCGCTTACCAACGTGCGAGTGGAGGCGGCCTCGCGCAATCCTACGTCGTCAAGACGGCGGATCGCTTCAGGACATCGTCTGGTGGAACAGCGCGAGGACCGGTTCCGCGGCCGTACAGCGTGTGAGGCCGCTGTGCGCATCCGTTAACGGACACCGCGAGATGTGTTGGCTCTCTTCTGTCGACGCGCCACACCGCCGGCCGGAGTGGGTCCTAACTGGCTACTCGGCGACCCTGAAGCGCGTCGAGCGTATCGAGGTCGGCACAGGCCTGGCTGATGCGCTCCAGGTTGGCCAGTGAGATCTCGTCGGGCTGATACTTGGGTTGTAGCGGGCTTCGCCCGATCGTCGCAAGCCAGGCGAACATGCCGTAGACGACCTGGCGACGATAGGCGAGGAAGAGGTCCGCCGCGCCCGGAGGCGTTCCGACGCCGCGCACTGCGAGTTCGTCACGGTAGCACTCGAGCAGCTCACGCTCCCATGCTCGGCGATCCTCAATCGCCAGGTGGCTGGTGAGGGCATACGCCAGGTCACGGGCAGGGCCACCGATGACGCACATCTGCCAGTCATAAAGTCCGAGCGAACCATCGCGGGTGAGGTACCAGTTACCCGGATGGACATCACCGTGAAGAAACGTCGTCAGCCCGCCGAATGCGCTGTGCCGCTGAGACTCCACAAGCGCCGTGTATACCTCACGCCTGCGCGCGTACACCTGTGGGGGGATGACATGACGGGCACGCTCGAAGCCCGACAGGATGCGGGCCGACGCGTCCAGAGCGCCGTCAAGCATTTGCAGGTACTGCTGCGTGTCACGCAACCAGTCGCCGAACATGTTCTCCAGCGGCGCATTCCAATAGCGGGCATGCAGAGCCGCGAGCGTGGCCACGACCTGCTGCGCCTGTGCGCGGTTTAGTCTGCGGTCGAGCGCCGTGCCGAACGTCGCGCCGCGGGTGACCGTCACGTCGTCCGTGATCAACATCAGCCGGTGGCTGACCGGATCGAACGCCGAGCACAACGTCGCGGGCGCTTCGATATCGAGCTCGGGCCGCACGACACGGTAGAAGCTGGCCTCGATCTGGGCCAGCCGCGCGCCCGCACCCACCATCCGGTTCAAGAAGCTTGGGGCCGACTTCGTGAACACCGCCTCCGGCAGCCCCCCGTCGCGGCCCGCGGCGTTGTACGACACCCGCAGCGTGCGCCTCGCCGACGTGCCGTCGTTTCGCGGTCCGAGCTCAAAGCCTGTTACCGCGGCTCCCCGAACCCGTTGGCACAGTGCGAGTGTCAACCACTCGTTGGTGAGTTTCTCAGGACTTGGCGGCACGTCCTGCAATGCCGTGATCGGACGCCTGCGCAGCCGCTCGGCCGCGACGTGATAGCCGACCTGCCCCACCAAGCGGACCGTGTGCAGTTGAGCTTTAAAATCGGGCATCAGGCCGGCCCCGGAAGCATGTAGGAGGGCGGGACGATGAACGAGTCCGGGTTGACCGACAGCCAACTCCACGGCAGGAAGTAGGCGACCGCGGCCCACACCGCACAGAAGCCAATGACCGCCAGCAGGACAATGGGGGTGCGCCACCTCGGTGACCATCGGTCGATTCCCCGTTCCACGAACGAGATGCCGTCGGGATCGTCATGTGCGGACATACGCAAGTAGGTGAATCCCGCGGCATAGATGGCGACGAAAAGGCTTTCGTAGACTGGGAACTGGAACTCGGTTCCGGCGAACAACGTGAAAGCCTCCCAGGTCCGCGGGAATGCGTACACCCGGGTCCGGATGAACAGTTGCTCGATGAGGATGTCGATCCCGAGCACCGCAACGAACGCGATGCTGAACGACCGGATGTTCGCGATGCCCCGGACCCGCCTGCGCAGCGCCAGGATGATGCGGCATTCGATTGCGGCCAGCCCGATCCCGAGGTAGAGGTACTGGGGGATGAACCAGGCCAAACCCTCGGCGTAGCGTGTCGGCCCCTGGCGTAACGGGAAGAACGCGAGCCACGAGCCCATGTTGAAGGCGTGGGCGTTCCACGCGAAGGTGTAGTGGAAGTAGTTGATCAGCGGATCGATACCCACAGCGAGCAACGAGCCGATCACGATCATGCCGTCGAGTGTCAGCCGCCGCGCCGCGATGAGCGGTTTGATCAAGAACACCCAGATGGCCCCTGCCGCGACCAGCAGGCTGACCACCTCGATCACCCGCAATACCAGCAGCGCGGCGCCGTCAAACGTGTCGGGTCCGTTGATCGGCGCCGGCTGGAACAGGGTGTCCGACGCCATCCAACGTAGCCACGCCTGGCCGATGAACACGATCCAGAGCGCACCGGCGACGGCCCACAGCGATACTGCGCCTTTGCGGTCCTGCGCCGTTTCGCGGTGCGCCTGCCCGGGTTCCGGCGCTGTTACCGCTGTTGAAGTGTGGTACATCCACCCCTCCCCTAACTCAAAGGCTGCCGTTGGGGCCTTGGTAGTGAACCAGCTCACACCCAGCCGCGTACAACCTAGCCGACGATGAACCGATATTCAAAGATGAAGTCTCATTCACGCCAGTCGTCCGTACATCTGGCGACATCTCGGCTCCACAACCGACGAGCGTCAGAGCATGCCAATCGGCCCTAAGGCGGTTGCGGGCGGCACTCGCAATGGGACGAGACGCATCGGCCGGATGCATCCGGCCGACGACCGCGCACACCGCCTGCAAGCGAATCAACAAGTACCCCAACGAGATTCGCGTTGCAGCTCTGGTGGTCACTGCACGATCGTGGCCCGGGGCGGGCCACCGGCCGGAGCGCCGACGCTCATGCTCGCACTTGTTGGGTCGCGCGCGGCAATGGTTCACCGCGGGCGTTCGGAATGCCTACCGCGTCGGCCACCAGCTTGACGACCACGCAAGCCACGGCGAAGGTAGCCGGCCTGCCCACCTGCGTTAGCACCAAGCCCACGTTGTCGACTGCCATGTCGAGCGGGGGTTGCGGCGTGAGCATGCCTTTATCTCCTCTGCCCAGAGCTGGCAGGGCTCTGATCGACTCGGTTGGTCTTGCTGTCTCGACGGGGAATGGGGACACCCGGCCCCGGGCAATCGAAATTGGTGTTCGGGCCGCACACGCCAGCGAGCCGCCAGGGTTGGTTCAGGTACGCGCCCGACATTTCCGAGTGCAGCGCATACAGCTGGTAGGGGATGTTGTAGGTCACCAGAATCGACAACTGACATATGCCGACGATCGCAAGGAAACGAAGAAAGGTCCTCAGCCGGTCACCACCGACCCGGAAAGCGTCGATTCCGCGTTCAGGCAGCGAACGGCCGCGATCGTCACGGAAGAAGTGAACGCTGGACAAGAACACGTATGTGCCGGCCCAACTGATCATCTCGTACAGCGGGAATTGGTGATCCGTTCCGGCGAAAAGGCTCAGCTGCGGGATGACGCTTCCGTAGCTGAACAGATTGGTTCTCGTGATGAAGGCTTCCAGCACGAGATCGAAGGCGCAAAACGCCAAGTATGTCAACGCAATCAATCGCAGCTTGCTGATCCCCGGGGTCCGCCGGGTCAACCAGCCCATAAATCGCGAGCCCGCCATCGCCGGGATCGCGACCAGCCAGAAATAGGCGGTACCCGCCCACATGGAGACCGGTATCAACGCGGCGTTCGGCGAACTCCACCCCGGAATGTGGCCCAGCCAGCTGCCGAAGTTGATCGAGGTGGTGCTGTAGAGGAACTGGTAGCTCGTCCAGTTGATCCACGGCTCTTGGAAGAACATCAAACCGCATCCCAGCACGAACAATCCGTCAAACGACAATCGGCCATCGCGAAGCTTCGGCCGAATCACGAAGACCCATAGGATGACAGCGGTGACGACGAGCGCGAAGACCTCCCAGCCGCGCATCAACGCCACATACCAGCCGGGCTCCTGACCGCGTCCGAGCGTGTTCGTCTTGAAGTCGCCGCTGACCACCCAGGCCGTCCAGCAATAGCAGATCAGCCCAAACCAGAGGCCGCCGTGGATCACCCACAGGGTCGCTGTGTCGCGTTGGGCGACTTGGTGATCGACCGGCGGATCGCGGTCTAGGGTTGCCACGGCGGCCTGGGCATAGGTACGCCGGGTCCCGGGCAGGTTCTCCCGTCGCTGCCCGAGGCGCACATGTCATTGATCATGTAGGACTTGTATCCGGATGGGAACGGACCCGAATGCACCGCAAACCATTGCTGCGGAACCATGTACAGCATCAAAAAGGCAAGGTGCACGGCGCCGAAGATGGCGAGAAACTTGACCAGCTGCTTGGATTTCGCGCCGACGCGGATCTTGTCGAGGCCGCGCTCCACGACGGTGTGCCCCCTGTCGTCGCGGAAGTGGCTCAGGCAGGCGATGGCGCCGAGCGCGACGCCGCCGAACAGCACGGTCTCCGACAAGGGCACCTGATAGGTGTGGCCGGCGAACAAGGTGATGGCCCGAATCGCGCCGGGATAGGCATATATTGCGCTGCGCAGCAGGACGGTCTCGATGACGGTGTCCACGATGACCAGGCCGACGAAAATGAACACCACGGATGCGGTCGCGCCGAGCTTTGGTCGACGCGCCTTGACCTTGCGCAGGATCCACAACACGAGAACGACTTGCGAGAACACCAGTGCGACGTACCCGGGGACGGTGATGAACAGCGATTCCGGCAAATAGTTCGCGTTCGGGCTGATCCAGCCCGGCCACGATCCGTTCGCCCACGCCCCGCGGTTGGCGAGATGCGAGTTGTACAAAAGGGACACCGACGTGTAGTTCATCGACATGTCCCAGAAGAAGACCATGCCGGCGCTCAACGTGAGCATGCCGTCGGTGGTCAGGTGTCCTTCGCGCCGCCAGGGCCGGACGACCCAACAGTACAAGGCCACCACCGCGGCGAGTGGCACCGCAACTTGAAGCACGGTGAAGAGCATCTGCTGGCCCGATGAGATCTGATCGGGACCGGGTGGGGTGGATTTGAAGTTGGGCCCGAACACCCATCGCGCCAGCACCACGATCTCGAAGACAAGCAGCACCGCACCGGCGGCCGCCCATGCCATTACGGGGCGCCAGGAGCGCGGCACCTCCTCATCGGCGCCGGCGCGGGGCTGCCGCTGCGCGGCCTGGCTGACCGGAAGGGTGGCGCTCATAGTCGCACGCTTCTGGTCTCGGACAGCTGGTCAACGATCCGATCGCCGGCGGCCTGACCCGCGCCCACGATCGCGGTCCATCCCTCAAAGGTCACCACTCCACGGTACCGGAGGTATGATCGCCTAATCAAGAATGATTCACTGATCATATTTAGGCTGGACTGGTGACGACCGAAACGGCGAACGGCATGTCCCGCACCGCGCGCAGGCAGGCCAAGACCAGGGCAGACTTGATCAAGGCAGCGCGCGAGATCATCGCCGAACGCGGGCTGGAGGGCCTGCGCGTCAGCGAGGTGACCCAACGCGCCGACGTGGCGTTCGGCACCTTCTACAACCAGTTCAAGACCAAAGACGACATCATCGAGGCCGTCGTCGCGGAGACCCTCGTCGGCTTGGCGAACTCGATCGCCGACTCCCCCGCATTCGCCGACCCCGCGGAGGCGCACGCCGCGTCGACGCTGGCGATCGTTCGAATTGCGTACGAAGACCCCGATCTGGCACGGTTGCTGGTAAATCTGAGCCAGGCCGAAGCACGCTTCGAGCGCATCATCCGCCCCCAGGCGGGAGCATTGCTGGAGCGCGGCGTGGCCGAGGGCGTTTTCGCCATCGATGATCTTGAGACCACGCTGACGATGTCCATGGCGGCGGCCTTCGAGGTGATCCACGGCATCCTCGACGGGCGGCTCGGCGACGGGGCCGATCTGACCTGCGCGGAAGTGCTGCTGCGAATGGCGGGCGTGCCGCCGCGGCGCGCCGCGCGGTATGTCCGTTCGGCAAGCATCGCGTCCTGAGTTCTAAAGCTCAGAGATACGACTCGATCAGCACCGTCAGCCGCTCACGTGTTTCGGCGTCGTCGGTCAGTGGACTGGCGATCGCCGACACCGCCGCCGCGCGTGGGCGCAGACCGGCCCGCACCAGGCTGGCCGTCGCGACGAGCGCACGAGTGGATGCCGTCTCCCGCAATGCGAGATCATCCAGGCGCCGGATCGCCTGGCCGAGCCGGATTATGTCGTCGAGAATCTCGGAGTCAAGCCCGCTCTCTTGGCGCACGATCTTCTTCTCCAAGTCCGGTGGTGGGAAGTCCAGATCGATGCCGACGAGGCGCTGGCGCGTCGACATCTTGAGGTCCTTGAGGACGCTCTGATAGCCGGGATTGTAGGACACGACGAGCTGAAAGCCTTCTGCCGCTTGCAGCTTGAGCCCGCCCAGTCGCTCGATGTTCAATTCGCGCCGGTGATCAGAGAGCGAGTGCACCGCGACGATCGCGTCTTGGCGGGCCTCCACAACCTCATCGAGATAGCAGATGCCGCCTTGACGCACCGCCTGTGTCAGGGGACCGTCCACCCACTCGGTATCCGAATCACGCAAGACGAAGCGGCCCAACAGATCCGACGACGTCATGTCCTCGTGGCAGCATACGGTGAACAGCGGCACCCCGAACCGGTCCGCCATGTGCTCGACGAGCCGAGTCTTACCGCAACCGGTCGGCCCCTTCAACATCACCGGAAGACCCGACCGCCAGGCCGCGTCAAACACGTCGACTTCATCACCGACGGGGAGGTAGGGACGCTTCCTCTGATCAATGTCACGCATCAAACCCCGCTGATCCATTGCCAATTCACTCATCCCCACCTCACAGGTTCACGCATATGTGTTCATGGCGTTGCGCCTGGCCGCGTGCAGCGACCGTAGGTATCCGTGGTGTTCTTCGGACAGCAGTTCGCGCCGCCGCCCGTTGCTGCGCGTCACGCTCAGCGCGTTGAGCAACAGGCCGCGCAGATGTCGCTGGATATCGTCGCATTGTCCGATCACCCTAAACGATGCGTCCGACCACACGTCCTCGAGAACGTCTGGTTCGGTCGATGACCGGATGCCGATTCCGGCAACGCCGATCCCTCGCAGCACGGCTTCCTGAATCGCCTGCCGCGCGTCGGCGCGTGCATAACGATCCTCGTAGCCGTCGTCGTAAGGCAGCCCGTCGCCAATGACTAGCAGCACCATATTCTTTGCCAGCGCCTGCGATTCCAGGACGTGCGTGGCGTGTCGGATCGCGGCGCCGATCCGGGTGAACCCGGACGGTTGAACCGATTGCAGGCGCCGCTTGGCGGCTGTGTCGAACCTCGCGTTGAAATTCTTGACCCTCAGGAACCGCACCGCGTCTTTGCCGCGTGAGTAGAACCCATATGTCCCAACCCGATCGCCCAGCCTTTCCAGCGCCACCGTGAGGTCGCCGGCCAGCCGCCGTTCCTCCTCGAACACCACTCGGCCGCCGGAGTCTTCCGCGGTCGAGCCCGAACAGTCCAGCAGGACGAGAACCGAGAGGTCGCGCTTGGTCAGCCGACCGCTCTCGTAGATGTAGGGATCCGGGTTGTCGCCGTGCCGGCGGTCGGTTTCGTAGTCCAGCAGTGCCGACAGATCCAACGAATCGCCCTCTGCCTGGCGTCGATGACGTTGGGGCTCGATTCCAACTCGAGCGAGAGGGCGCTGCAGGAAAGGCCGTGCCGCGTCCCTGTCGGGTGCGGATTCGATGTCCGCCGGATCGTATTCGGCGACCGCGCACCAGTCGGAGCGGTAGGTGCCCTTGTGGCAGTCCCACTCCGGATAACGCGTGCCGACGACTGGAGCCGGTTCAAGCACCGCGGACAGTAGCCGACCCAGTGAACCCTTCCTGGCGTTTGGTCCGACGGGCCCGAAACGTTGTTTGGCCACCGGGATTTCGACGGACCCTTCGTTCTTGTCCCGACCACTGCGGCCCATCCCGAGCAGCTTCTGGATTGCGTCCCCGAGCGGATTGGGTACTCCCGGGGCGGTCAACAGATTGACGATCTTGCTTTCGTCAGTCTCGTCCGCCGCGTCATCGTCTTGTCGAGGGTCTTCTTCTTCGAGCTGGCCGAGGCGCATCAGGTCGCGATCGGTTGGCGACGCCCGAAGGTCCTCGTTGCTGACCCGCCGCAGTCGGGAAGGCCTCAACACGCCGGCCCATACCGGGAGCGACGGGATACGCTCACGGCCCAGCGCACGATCGAACGACTCTTCGCTGCATGCCGAGACCGGCTGCAATACAGTCGATTTGATCCGGCGCATCGTTCGGCCTGGCAACGCATGATCCAGTTGCTCGGCAACACGGCCCAGTTCCAGAGCGAGGTAGCGCTGCGCCACAGCGGGACGATGCCGCGCCAGCCGCATCATCAGGTCCTTGCGCAGCGCACCACCGGCCAGCAGTGCGGCCTGCACCACGACCGCGTCACACACGTCCACCGAATCCAGGCTCGCGGCGACGAACACCGTACGCCCGTCGGTATGAGTGGCTTCGGTGTGCGTTTGTTCGACGGTTAGCGGCCGTGAGGCCACCGCGGATGCCAGGACAGCGAATCTGGTGATTGATGAAATGTCGCGCCTCGCACTACTTTCCGCGGTAGAAGGGCACCATGGTCGGCAGCGTGGTGTGAGGAGGCACGACGAGGTTGCCGTTGGGGTCGAGGTGCGCCGATCCCCCGTTGGGGTCGCGGTTGTCGTTGCGGAACTGGGGATTAGCCGGCCCCGGGCACATCTGATCGGTCCCCTCACCGCACAGACCATTGGTCAAATATGAGCGCTGCTGCAGGTCCGCCGGCCAATCGGCCATGCGCGTCGCGGTCCAGGTGTTGAGCACGTTGTAAAGGACGAAGAACAACATATTGACGAAACCGATCATCGCCAACGCTCGCAAGGCACTCTTGCGACGATCCGAGACCTTCAGCGACTCGACACCGCGATCGGCGAGCGTTTCGCCGCGGTCGTTTTTGAAGAATCGCAGGATGGCAACCGCCGCGAATGCCGAACCGGCCGTGATCATCTCGGTCAACGGGAACTTGTGGTAGGTGTTCGGGAAGATATTGAAGTGGCCGCCCGGGTACTCCCAGATCCCCAACGGCATGAACATGACGCCTTCCAACACGATGTCGAAGGCGAACATCGCGATGACACAGATTGCACCGAGCTTGACCGCGCTCAGCTGCGGCCAGCGGTTGCGTGCGGTGCGCATTACCCAAGATCCGGCGAACATCGCCACCACGAAGCAATACACATATGCCCCGGGGACGATCAGAATCGGCTCGACCAGCATCGCTCCGGGTGCGGCCTTGCCGGTCGCAAAGGGAACACTATTGACCCAGGAGCCGAAGTTGAGCGCCCAGGCGTTGTAAGTGAACCAGGTGCCGCTGTAAGCGGACAATGGATCCTGGAACCACAGCGTCGCAAACGCGATCGTCAGCGCCCCGTCCACGCTGAGTTTGCCGTCGCGTCGCCACGGCCTGACGACCATGAAGTAAAAGCAGGCCAGTATCGCCGGAATCGCGATGACCTCGAAGAACACGACTGCGACCTTCATAAAGCTCGGAACCGGGGTCGGCCCCACCGGCACGGTCTTGAACAACGGGCTCAGGACCCAGTGGGTCAGCACCGCCACCATGATCACCAGGTAGGCCGCGCCGACGGCCGCCCACCATTGCACCGGCGCCGATGTGCGGGACGCCGCGTCGACAGCCAAAGACGGGTGAGCGCGCCTCGGGTTCTCCGGCCGTATTGCCGTCTGGGTCATCTTTGACTCCTTTCGCTGCGCGGCTCCAAAAGATCAGCGGTTGTTGGTGAATCCGGCATCCATGACGTATGTCGTGCCGGTGATATAGCGGCCCGCGTCAGAGATTAGGTGCATGATCGAGTCCGTCACATCTTGCGGCTCGAGCAATCCGTTCGGCACCGGCAGCGGATTTTGCAGATTCTGCGCGATTGTCGGGAACTCCTGAACGTACCGGCCGAAGGCTTCGTTGGCGATCATCGGCGAGTTGACCCCGGTCGGGTGGACGGTGTTAACGCGAATGTTCTCTGGCGCCAGCACATTGGCCCACGCACGCATCAGGCCGACCACGGCGTGTTTGGAGGCGGTGTAACCCAGCACGCCCGGCGAGCCGTCGCCAAGTCCGCCGACCAAACCCGCGGTCGAGCTGGTGATCACGATCGACCCTCCGCGCCCGCCGGCCCGAAGGTGCGGGATTGCCGGCATCACCGTGTTGAACACACCGGTAAGCATGATGTCGATACCGGCCAGGAAGGCCTCGCGCTGCAGCCGCTGCTCGCCGGTGATAGCCATGACCCCGGCGTTCGCCAAGACTATGTCCAATCGCCCCAGTTCAGCCACGCCGTCGTCGACGACACGTTTGACCGCCTCATGATCCCGGACGTCGACCACGCTCAGCAATGCCCTACGGCCGAACTTCTCGATCAGTTTGGCCGTCTCGTCGAGATCGTCTTGGGTGGCAAGCGGGTACTCCACCGCATCATCGTTGGCGCAGATGTCGAAACCGATGATGTCGGCACCTTCCTCGGCGAGCCGGACCGCGTGCGAACGGCCCTGCCCCCGCGCCACCCCAGAGATGAAGGCGACCTTGTTGTCGACCAGTCCCATACCGTTGCTGTCCTTGTCTTTGGTCATTCCCGAACGGACGTTCTGCCGACGGGCCACGTTTTTAAGGTTCAACGTCTCATAATTGCCGATCAGTGGATTTGTGTCAATGGTCACATGCCGTCTCTGCGACGACTATCGTTGTAGAACGATCGTTTACGTTGGCACAGAAAAGCGGCGAGGAAACTGGAGCTGAGGATGCACGAAGGCCATATCGCGTCTGACACGGCGTGGTGGTACCCGACACCGGGAGAGATGGTGGACTGGTTGACATGGGCCAACGCGCTGCCCTTCTGCCAGGACATTGGGCTGGTATGCGTCGAGTTGAATCCTGCGTCGGCGACCTTTCGCATGGAACGTTCGACGCTGACCCCTAATCCCAACGGGGCCGTGCACGGCGGTATCGTCGCTGCCGCTGCCGATCAGATCATGGGCGCGCTCACCATGCGGATGAGCGCAAAGGGACTGTTGCCCGCTACCGGCTCGTTACACATTCAATTTCACTTACCCGCTCAGGCACCGTTAACTTTTCGCGCGACCGCGTTGGGCGGCGGACAGCGGACCAAGTTCGTCGAAGTGGTGGTGCAGGACCGGAACGGCAACCGCTGTGCCACGAGCCAGGGCACGATGATCGCGGGTGGCTCGGCGGGACCACCGTTGCCGAGTTCTTAATGAGACGCTAAGGTCCTAAAATGTTCCCCTCTCCCGGACAGCGAGGTAACGATGCCGCAGCGCTCGAACGCCCAGATCGTCGCCGACTTCTATAACGCGCTCAGCGGCGCCGACCCTGACGCGATAGCGGCCGCGATCGACGCCCACTTTGCCGAGGACGCCGCTATCGAGTGGCCGCCCTCGCTGCCGCACGGCGGACGCGTGGAAGGAAGCCGTCGGCTGCGTGGGCTGTTCACCGGGATCGCCAAAGCTGGTAATCAGGCCGGAGCCACCAACCTCAAGCTGGTGCGAACCATCGGCGACGGCGATCACGTGGTCGCCTGGATCACCTTCGACTGGAAAAGCCCCGGCTCCGACGACGCCGTTCCCAACTCCGCCCTGGAGGCGTGGTCGTTCGCCGCTGGGCTCGTGCACGAAATCCGGGCGTTCTATTGGGATACGGCGGCCATCACCCACCCACAGCACGCCTGACGCCGTTAGGACGCCACGAGGAGAAGCCAGATGTCACGTAGTGCAGTCATTGTCGACGCCCTTCGATCGCCGATGGCCAAGGGCAAGCCACCCAAGGACGGGCGTCCCGGCGGGGCGTTGAGCGGCGTGCATCCAGTGGAGTTGCTGGGTCAGGTAATCGGCCAGCTGATGGCGCGCAACGACGTCGACCCGGTCCGCGTCGACGACGTCATCACCGGCTGCGTGAGTCAGGTCGGCGAACAGTCCGGCCCGGTCGGGCGCTGGGCATGGCTGTCGGCGGGGCTGCCCGAGAGCGTGCCATCGGTGGCGGTGCACCGCGCCTGCGGATCCAGCCAGCAGGCCGCGGACTTCGCCGCACAAGCCGTCATTGCAGGAGCGTGCGACATCGTCGTCGCGGCCGGCGTCGAATCCATGAGCCGTATTCCGATGTTCACCGCACGCATTGGGCAGGATCCTTTCGGGCCATCGGTGAACGAACGGTACGCACCCGGGCTGGTTCCACAGGGCATCTCGGCCGAACTGGTAGCCGCGCGTTGGAAACTCGACCGCGACTCCATCGACGAGTTCGCCGCCGGATCACACTCGAACGCCGCCAGAGCCGACTTCACCGCCGAGATCGCGCCGATCACCACACCGGATGGTGCAGTCGTGGCTACCGACGAGACCGTCCGGCCGTCCACCACGGTCGAGGGACTGGCGGCGCTCAAATCTTCGTTCCAGTCCCCCGAAATGGCGGCGCGGTTCCCCGAGATCACCGACTGGCACATCACCGCGGGCAATTCATCGCAGCTTGCCGACGGTGCGGCCGCGGTATTGATCATGGGCGACGACATAGCCGAGGAGCTGGGCCTGACCCCGTGGGCGCGTTTTCATGCATTCGGGCTCGCCGCCGACGATCCAATCATGATGCTGACCGGCCCGATCCCGGCGACCGAACGGGCGCTTCGGCGATCGCGGCTTTCGCTGGCCGACATTGACCACTACGAAGTCAACGAGGCATTCGCTCCGGTACCGATGGCCTGGGCCCAGCATTTCGGTGCCGATCCGGCCCGACTCAACCCGCGCGGCGGCGCCATCGCATTGGGTCATCCGCTCGGGGCGTCCGGCGCCCGGCTGCTCACGACGATGTTGTACGCACTGGAGGCCACCGGCGGTCGCTTCGGGCTGCAGACCATGTGTGAGGCCGGCGGGATGGCCAACGCCACGATCATCGAACGGTTGTGAAACTCGCGAAAGGAACCGCAGGGCATGCAGATTGAGGGAATCACCGCGGTTGTTACCGGAGGCGCCTCCGGGCTGGGGCGCGCGACCGTCGAACGCCTGGTGAAATCCGGTGCCGCCAAAGTGATCATCGCCGACCTCCCATCCTCCGACGGCGAAACGGTCGCCAAGGATCTGGGCGACACCGTGCAGTTCATCGCCGCCGACGTCCGCAGCCCTGAGGACGTCGCCGCGGTGATGAATGCCGCCGCTGAGTCGGGGCCGCTTCGGGCGGTGGTGCATTGCGCCGGACGCGGCGGCCCGGTCCGTGTGGTCAACAACGACGGCACGCCCGGCTCGCTGGAGACCTATACCGAGATCGTTGGTCTCAACTTGATCGGATCGTTCAACGTGTTGCGCCTGGCCGCCGCCGAGATGGCCAAAAATGAACCGCTCGAGGGCGATCGCGGCGTGGCGATCCTGACGGCTTCGGTGGCTGCGTTCGAGGGCCAGATCGGTCAGATACCCTACGCGTCGTCCAAGGCCGGCATCGTCGGCATGACCATCGTTGCCGCGCGGGATCTGGCATCGAAAGCGATCCGGGTGTGTACGATCGCGCCCGGCATCTTCGATACACCGCTGCTGGCAAGGGTTTCCGAGGAGGTGCGGGCGTCACTGAAGGCCACCGTGCCGCACCCGAGCCGGCTCGGCCTGCCCGACGAGTTCGCCCGTCTGGCATTGTCGATCATCGACAACGGCATGCTCAACGGCGAAACGATTCGGCTCGACGGCGCAATCCGGATGGCGCCGCGTTGAATTCGAGCCGTCGGCGTATCTACCGCGACGATCACCATGCGTTTCGCGATAGCGCGAAGCGATTCATTGCAACCGAAGTCGCGCCGAACCTCGACGAGTGGCGCGGTGCGAATGGCATGCCGCGCAGCGTCATCGCCGCTGCCGGCGATGCTGGATTCCTCAGTGCCGCAGTACCCGAAGAGTTCGGCGGCAGCGGCACCGACGACCTCGGCTTCCTCGCCGTGTTGATCGAGGAGACAATCGCAGCCGGGGCGACCGGCCTCGCTTTGCTCTGGGCACTGCACGCCGGCGTCACGATCCCGTTGTTGCTCGAACACGCCACCGCGGAGTACAAGCAGCGGTGGCTGCCCGGGCTCGGCACAGGTCAATTGATCGCCGTTCCGGCGCCCGCCACGTTGTCCAGCGTCGCCGGCGCGCGCATCGCCGACGCGCTGCTAGTGCAGAACGACAGCGAGTGCGTAGCCCTGGTCCCGCTCGGCCAACCGAGCGTCACCATCACACCCGTCGATGACAACCTCGCCGGACGTGACGCCGGACTGGCCGATGTGACACTTGGCGACGCCGACACGACCAGCGGTCTCGGCTCCGCTACCGCCCTGCATCGCGACCTCGACCTGTGGTTTGCCGTATTGGCGCTGGCGAGCGCGCGCACTGCGACAGCGTTAGCGGTCGATTACGTGCACGCCAGAAAAATCTTCGGCCGCCCGCTGGCGGAGTTCGAAAACACCCGGTTTCGCTTGGCCGAACTCTGGGCTGAGCTGGCCAGCGTGACTGTATTCGTCGATTCCTGCGTGCACGCGCGCAGCATCGGCGCGCTCGATGTCGCCGACGCGGCGGCCGCTCGCCTGACCGCAAACAGGGTCTGTGGCCAGGCGGT